>JAPPEG010000036.1 GCA_028875345.1 Gemmatimonadota bacterium | reverse complement strand
CGCCGCTTGCCGCCGTCGGCGTAGTACAGCACCCAAGGGCCGTGTTTTTTGCCGTCTTTGTACTCGACGTCTTCGAGATGGCTGGCCATAATTTCCTCCGTATTAATTGGCCGATACGTTTACCGATTGGCCTTTAGCGCCCTTAACTGGGGGCAACATGGCAGGTATCCTTTCATAGGCGAGAAATGGTATAAGTACAATCTACATCCCCCGTCTGTAGAAACAAAGAATTTCCACCGCCGTCAAATTCCTCAAGTAACGGCGCATTCATAAGGCCCCAAGTCCGGGTCGGTGTTGTGCATACCGCGATAAGTGCTCTTGCCGCGCAGATAGCGCACCTCCAATTCCACGTCCCGCACATAGATGAGCGGCGTAGCCTCTGGGTCGCGCTCGTGTAAGGTGACCTCTACGACGTTGGTGCCCTGCACCGGCCAGTGGTCTTCGTCCAACCGGAAGACGAACCAGTAACTCGAATGCGAGCGGTAACGCGGCGCGGTCATCTGATAGATGTGGTCGATCTTGCGCATAATATGCGCTGGTAGTTCATCCCCGTTCAGCTTGAAGCTAAGGCGGTCGCGGTCGGTAGCGCGCATCAGTCGTATCCGCAAAATCACCTCGTGAACCCGTCCCGCTGCGTCCCAGCGCGGCAAATCGTCGCTGATCGGCAGTTTTAGTGCTACGGGCTGGTCTAGCGACAGCGGGGTCGGTAGCTGCATGACGAGTCCCGGCTCGGTCTTCGGCTGTGCGACGAAACGCCCGGTGGGCGTGGGGATCGCGTAGATTTTGTCTTTGACCGCCATCACGTCCGGGTGCGGCAACTCGCGGAGCTGTTCGTAGAAGGACGGGCCGTACGGCCAATTGCCGGCCCAGTGGACCAAATTCAGCCCATCGACCCCCTGGGCCCAGTAGTTGGTCGCAGCGGCGCGCACCATGGCGATGGGGGCCGCGCCCAGCCGGTCCGAGTCCACGTTGTTGCGAATGATGCCGTGAATTCGGCACTCCGCGTCTTGAGCCGCCGCGATCAGGGGCCGGAAATCCGCGGTCGCGTCAATCAGGGACATGGACGCGAAGTTTTCCGCGACCAACACATCGGCAATTCCCTCGCGGATCCACGTTTCTGGGTCCAGGCCAAGGGACTGGCAACCGGCGATACTAGTGGGAATGCGCAGGGCCAGCTCGCGGTCCGGGCCGCTTTGCTCGACGGCCTCGCGGACGCGCTGGAGCCAGTCGGTAAAGATGCTTCGGCCGCGCTCCATGTCGTCCGGGTGAAAGAAGGCACCGCCAGCGTAGTGATTGAGGTTGAGCTCAAAGCCATCCACCGGATAGTTTTGCAGGGTTTCCTCGATCAAGGCAAAGCGCATCTCGCGGACTTCTGGTCGCGCAAAATCGGCCAACTGGGTATCGCCGATCCGCAAGCCTTCGCCTAAGTCGGCCTGCACCTGAAGCGAGGGATAGATCAGCAGCCCCTTGGCCCGTGCGCGGTCGCAGACAATGTGCAGCAGATCGCGGCCCTCGGCGATGAGCTGTTGGGCGTTGCGATAGGCGCGCTGGAAGACGAGGTGATCCCACAGGTGGTCGTCCTCCGGCCGGAACTGAGCGGTAGCCGCTGTCTCTGGCCCCCAGTAATCGGCCACCTCGGTGTCGTGCAAAAAGGCATTGCCGAAGCCGAGGTTGAAGACTAATGCCTCAATCGGCGTCCCCAACAGCTCATCGACTGCAGCCTCGCACCCTTCTCGTGTAACGGATGGCTCACACATGTAGAGCAAGGTGTGACGCGAGTCGTTTTCAAACATTAAGCGAGGTTTGGGCATGAGTGTGTCCTCCGCATATTAAAATTTGGTGCGAAAAACCTAAAACCGTATTATTCCCCCGGTCAATCACCCCATCCTAGGAATCCCCATGATCGAACTCCGCGCCACTGGCCTCATCTACCGCGATTCCACGCTTCACGCCTGGCACCCAACCCTAGCGCTGTTGCCCAACGGCGACCTACTGGCCGCCTATGACCTGGGTGAGACTATCGGTGCCCTTGATTATTGCACCTATCTTGCGCGCTCGACCGATGGCGGCCGTTCGTGGAGCGAACCAGAGGCCTTTTTCACTGATCCCGTTGCCGCGACCGCTCGCCGCACCGTCCGCATCAGCACCCTAGCCGACGGAACCTTGATCGGCGCGGGACGGCGCAGCTATTGCCACCACCCCGAAACCAGCGGCTGGAATCCCGAGACGTACGGCGTAGAGCAAGGCGACTGGTTCGTGCTCCGCAGCCGCGACGGGACCCATTGGCAAGAGCCGCAGGAGATCGACCCGCCACTGGCCGGCCCCTACGAGGTATGCCACGCCTTTGTCGAGATCGGTGATGGCCGATTGCTCCTGCCCACGGGCCTGTTGCGGACTTGGGAAGGGGACGCACCCGACGGACTCAGGACCCTAGCGTTGGTCTCTGGCGACCAAGGCCAGACTTGGCCCGAATATATCGAGCTTTTCGACGATCCCCAAGGCGAAGTGATCTATCACGAGGTCAGTCTCGTGGAATTGGAGGGCGAGCGGCTCCTCGCGGTGGCCTGGCCTTTCAACTCGGTAGTAGGCCAGACCCTGATGAAGGTGCCTTACGCTATAGCGCCAGATGGCCGGACGTTCAGCGTCCGTGGCTCGACCGAAATCGCTGGCGAGACGACCAAGTTAGTGCACTTGGGCGGAGACCGGATCCTGTGCCTGATGCGTCGCACCGACGCGGCTGGCCTGTGGGCGGTACTCGCGCAGATACAAGGCGACGAGTGGATCCACCTCGCAGAGGCCCCCCTGTGGCAGGGCGCGGCGTCGCGGATGCTTGGCGAGCGGGACGCGGCTACCG
>JAPPEG010000064.1 GCA_028875345.1 Gemmatimonadota bacterium | reverse complement strand
AGCGACATCAACACCAGAATAGACCCCAGACTCAGACCGATAAAAATCGTCTGCAACGCCTGCATAGAGGAACTAAAGCGCCGCAAACTAGTCAGGGCCGCAGCCGCCCGCTCCTGGACCCGCGTGTCAGGTTCGGCGAAGACCCCAGACTCGTCTGTACTCAAAAGTCCCTCTAACACAGGTATAGCCAACGGACTGCGCAGTTCCTCCAATGCAGCTACCGCCTGCAAGCGCACCTCCGCCTGTGCGTCGGCCAATTGCAGCTTGGCCAACGACACGCGCTTCAACCGCCGTATCGACCCATCCGTCTCTTCTTCGATAGAGCGGCGCAACGCCGGAATGGCGGCCGCGTTTCCTTTATTGCCGATATTTTCAGCAGCAATCCGCCGTTTATCCGCAGCCGGGTGGAAGAGTTCCATCTGCAGCAAATAGGGCTGGATCAGCGCCCTAATCTTCCGATTGGTCTCGACCTCTTCTATATCGTAGAGTGAGACCTTGACCTGCGTCCCGTCCTCGTCGAGGATAGGCACGCGCTCGGGATAGACTGTAAAAAGCGGCACAATCGAATCGCCGTACTCATCCATTTCCTCGTCGCCAATGAGCACCAAGCCGCTCTGCGCTACGCGCTCGCTCCAGCGATAGACCTCCCCGCTGAACAGCCCCCGCATCAATGCATAATGCGCTTGGTCGTAGCGCACGGCCAAGTCGGTTACGGCCTGTTCGATCTCCGCGTCATCGCCGCTGGCCAGCCGTGCAAATTGCTCCTCGTCCCATGTGTCGGCTCCAACCGCTCCAGCCGCTAAGACCCACACCGCCAGTATTTTTAGAACCTGTTGTCCCATTGGCAAAATTGAACTCCGCCCCGTGAAACGGAGCGGAGACGGCCTGATTACCATGTACCTTTTACCTTTTACCGTACCAATTGCTAAACAACTAAGCGGCCGTCTCCGCTCCACCCACCTAAAACGTTAGCAGCGACTCCAGCGCAATTTGCGTCACGGCGTCGGCGTCGCCCACTGTGAGCATCTTCACCTCGCCGATAAGGCTCCAGTTATCGGAGACCGCATAGCTCGGGGCAATGGTGATCTCGCTCGTCTCGTCGTCCTCGCCGCCACCAACTGGCGTCCACGCGATAGCCGAGTGACGGACGGTTACGCCGACCTGGTCACTCAAGCCGTAATTGACCATCCCGAGATATCCCAACCCCGACTCGTACCCATCCCAATCGCTCATCGAGTTCACCTCGGCAGCGACCGTCAGCGGTCCCGTCTCCAACATGCCCCAAACGTTGATCAAGGTCTGCTCGTCTTCCTTGGCCAACGCGGCTTTGGCCGTTATCCCTTCCACGGGCATCAAGGCAACCTGAGCCTCAAACCCCACGTCGCTCCCATCCCCCGAGAAATCGGTCTCCGCGCCGTCCCACACGCTGGAGACAACAGCCCCATACAGGCCGAACATATCCGAACCGTAGGAGGCTGCGATCCCGTTCTGATAGCCGCCGTACACCAAGGTAGCAGAAACCGAATACTGATATAGCCCCGTGGGTTCGGCCGCTTCAAAGCCGGTGCAGCTAAGAAACTTGCCCACCGTGAGCGCCAAGCCCTCGCCGGTGTCGTACGTGATGAAGGCCTGCTCTAGTTCGACCGGGGCAGTAGGCCCCAAGGCATTGACATCCGCCCGCATGGAGATCCCTTCCCCGAGATCCGTCGAGACATCCAACTCGAACTGGTCCAGCGACATGCTCGCGTTTCCATCGTCGCTAAACACACTCATATCGACAAACCCGGAGAATTCGACCTCGGCGGATACTGTCTGGGCGGCAAAAATCGCCAGTGCAAATGCTGCAACTTTCTTGTTCATCGGTTTGTGTCCTTCTGCGCTAGGTAGAGTATTACTCTAGGGTATAGGTGCCCATGTAATTGACGTGGTCGCAGTCCTTGTCGGCGCTGGTGATATCGTCCCACGGATCGGGGGCGACGAGGCCATCCGATTCATAGACTATTTTGAACTGGCCGTTCTTTTTGATCTCGCCGATATAGACGGGCTTGTGCAGATGGTGATTGCGCTCGTCCATCATCACTTGGCCGCCCGGCGAGTCAAATGCCAGCCCGTAGAGCGCCGGCCGCACCTTTTCCACGTCGAAGGAACCAGCCTTTTCAACCGCACCCTTCCACAGATAGACCCCGGTATAGGCCCAGAGAATCGGATCGTCGGTGACGCGCTTTAGGCCGCCGGGCAAGCCATTGGCCTCGCAGTATTTCTTGAAGCTCTTGACGAAATCCCGGTTTTCCTTGGTGGCGACAGACTGGAAGTAGTTCCAAGCCGCCAGATGGCCGACCAGAAACTCGGTATCCATCGCCCGCAGTTCGTCTTCAGCCACTGAAAAGGCCATGATCGGGCACATCGCCGAAGTCAGCCCCTGGTTGGCGAACTCTTTGTAGAAGGGCACGTTGGAATCGCCGTTGATCGTGCTCAAGACCGCGGCTTTACCATCAGCGGCGAAACTCTTGATCTTCTGCACGATGGTCTGGTAATCCTGGTGGTGGAAGGGCGTGTACTCCTCCATGATATTCTCCTCGGGCACCCCTTGGTCAAGGAGATAGGCGCGCAGAATTTTGTTGGCCGTGCGCGGGAATACGTAGTCCGTGCCGAGCAGATAGAATTTCTCGTACCCGCCGCCTTCCTCGCTCATCAGATACTGGGCGGCTGGAATCAACTGCTGGTTGGGGGTAGCTCCTGTATAGATGATGTTGCGCGAGCACTCTTCGCCCTCGTACTGGACCGGATAGAACAGCAGCCCGCTGTTTTCTTCAAAAACCGGCAACACCGACTTGCGCGATACCGAGGTCCAGCATCCGAAAA
>JAPPEG010000127.1 GCA_028875345.1 Gemmatimonadota bacterium | reverse complement strand
AAGGACTTGGGCAATACCATCGTATTAGTCGAGCACGACCGCGATACGCTCGAAGGAGCCGACCACATCGTCGATCTCGGCCCGGGTGCGGGCAGCGAGGGAGGCAACCTCGTCGCTGCCGGAGTGCCAAGCCAACTTGGCAACGGCCGGCAGTCGCTCACCAGCGCGTACCTGCGCGGTGAGTTGCACATCCCGGTTCCGGCCAGCCGCCGCAAAAGCCGCCGCGGTCAACTCGTGGTGCGCGGCGCGCGCCAGCACAACCTCAAAAATATCGACGTGCCCATCCCACTCGGCCGCCTCGTGTGCGTCACCGGCGTCTCGGGGTCGGGCAAGTCCTCGCTCGTCGAAAGCGTGCTCTTCAACGCGCTGGCCAACGAGTTGCACAAGGCCAACCGCCCAGTCGGCGAGCACGACCAAATCGACGGGATTGAGCACATCGACAAGGTCATCCACATCGACCAAACTCCCATCGGCCACTCCCCGCGCTCCACGCCGGCCACGGTCATGGGCGTCTTCGACCTGATGCGCCAACTCTACGCGGACCTGCCGGACGCCAAGGTCGCCGGTTTTGCGGCGGGGCGCTTTAGTTTTAACAAGCCAGGGGGGCGCTGCGAGACCTGCGAGGGGCTGGGGCAGCGCTGCATTGAGATGCACTTCTTGCCCGATGTGTGGGTCGAATGCGACCACTGTCGCGGCCAGCGCTACATGCCCGAAGTGCTGCGGGTGCAGTTCAAGGGGCATTCGATTGCCGACGTGCTGCAGATGCGGGTGCGCGATGCGCTCGTCCTCTGCGAAAATATTCCCCGCATTCGCAAGCGCTTGCAGATCATGGAAGACGTCGGTTTGGGCTACATGTCCCTGGGTCAGTCCTCGACCACCCTGTCCGGCGGCGAGGCCCAGCGCCTCAAGCTAGCCGCGGAATTGTGCCGCCCCGACACCGGGCAGACCCTCTACATCCTCGACGAGCCAACCACCGGCCTGCACTTGGCCGACATTGAGTGCCTGCTCGCCGTGCTCCACCGCCTCGTTGATGCCGGCAACACCATGGTCGTTATCGAGCACAACATGGATGTCATCAAGACCGCAGATCACCTCATCGACTTGGGGCCAGAGGGAGGCGATCAAGGGGGAATGCTCGTCGCCGCCGGTGCGCCAGAAAAAGTCTCCCAAAGCCGGCAATCGCACACCGGACGCATTCTCGCCGACGTGCTGCAGCGCGACAAAAAGGCGCGGCGAACATGAGCGAGTTGTACCTGCCCCAGCGCGCCTTTTTCGAGTTTTCCTTTCGCTGCCCGCGGCGGGAGAAACCGCCCAAAATCGACGGCAACTTGCGCGATTGGGACGACGCCGAGCGCGTGCCCGATCTGATGGTTGTCGATGGCCACCAGCCCTTTGCCTCGGTCTATATGGCCTACGACGACAGCGGCCTGTACGTTGCCTGCGAGGTCAAGCGCAAGACGACCTACAAGCTCAATCCGCTCCAACCTGCTGCCGGCGACAGCCTCGAACTTTTCATCGACACCCGCGACGTCAAGGAGCATCGCGCCAACCGTTTCTGCCACCGATTTTACGTCTTGCCCGGCGGCAGCGGCAAGGATGGTAAGCAACCCATCGCCCGCCAAACCTCCATTGAGGACGCCCGCGAACAGGCTCCGCCCTGCCCGGAAGACTCGATTGAAACTGGTTTGCGCCGACTCAAGCGGAGCTATCAGCTAGAGATCAAACTGCCGGCCACGGGTCTCAATGGTTTTGCGCCGAGGGAGTTTAGCCGGGTGGGGTTTGCGTACCTGTTGCACGACGCGCAGCACGGCACCCAGTCTTGGTCGTCGATCTCGGACATGGGTGTAGAGCGCGATCCGAGCACGTGGGGCACGGCCGAACTAGTGGATTAGGTTTTTACCCAGTGAAGTTGACGCGCTAGCCGTCGTCTTGGAAGTTCTAACGAGTAGTGAGGAAAAGGGACTCTAAAAATAAGGAACGGACATGGGAGCCACGCACGTCACCGTAACCATTCGCAATCCGGCTGAGCCGCACCGCACTTGGGAAGGGCTGTTTCTGGTCGATACTGGGGCGACGGATTGCCTCGTCCCAAGGCAGCACCTCGCAGCCATCGGCCTTGAGCCGCAAGGCCAGCGGACATACGAGTTGGCCAATGGGACCGAACTCAAACTCGACATCGGGGTCGGGCAAATCGAATTCATGGGCGAGTTCGTCGGCGGCACGATTATCTTCGGAAACGCGGACACCGAGCCGCTGCTGGGGGTGACAGCCCTCGAATCCGTGGGCATTGAAGTGGATCCGCTCAATCAGCGACTGAAAAGACTTCCTGCGGTACGGCTTAAACGGGCGGGCGCGGAGACCTGAAAAATAGGTAGCAGATACTTCGACTCTGCTTTGCTGCGCTCAGCATGAAGCCGGGAATCAGCAAACCAGCACCTGTCATGTTGAGCGCAGCGAAGTATCTCATACCCCTCTACTGTCGTGTACTTAACAGTTATATTTAAATAATAGTTTACCCGCGCATTCACCTAAGACCTTTGCCAATGCCTAATTCCGCTGTAATCCACCGGGCTTTCGGGGTGGGAATTTTCGTGCTGACGCTGGGGATGTACGTGAAGACCCTTGCGCCGACCGTGTCGTTTTGGGACTGCGGCGAGTTCATCGCCACGTCCTATATCCTCGGCGTGCCCCATCCTCCGGGTGCTCCCTTGTACGTGCTGCTGGGGCGAGTCTTCACCTTGTTCCCCTTCGGCGAAATCGCCATCCGCGTCAACTTCATGTCCGCGCTGACCTCCGCGCTGGCGATTTGGTGCGTTTATCTATCGACCGTCGCATTAGGGCGGCGGGCGTTGGGCGGCCAGCCCCTGCAACCGCTGGGCGACGCCCGCGACATCGGCGTCCTCG
>JAPPEG010000006.1 GCA_028875345.1 Gemmatimonadota bacterium | reverse complement strand
TGACTTGCCCGCTAGTAACCAAAGCAGACGGCACCAAATTCGGCAAGACCGAGGCGGACACAGTCTGGCTCGACGCCGCTAAGACCTCGCCTTACCAGTTTTACCAGTTCTGGATCAACGCCGAGGACCAGAAGGCCATCGACCTCCTGAAAACGTACACCTTCTTGGAGCAGGACTCGATCCTCCAACTCGCCGAGACCGTCCGCGACCAACCCGAACGGCGCGAGGCCCAACGTACCCTCGCCGCCGAAGCAACGACCATCGTACACGGAGCCGACGCTGCTCGCCGGGCCGAACGCATCTCGCACGCGCTCTTTTACGGGGAGTTTCAGGACCTATCCGAGGAAGAAATCCTCGAAGGCTTTGACGACGTGCCGACGCACGCTATGGATCAGGAGGAACTAGGACTGGTCGATCTGCTCGTCGCGGCCGGCGTCTCGTCCTCCAAGCGCCAAGCCCGCCAAGACGTGCAAAACGGCTCAATCTACATCAACGGCGAGCGCTGCACGGACATGGCGCGGAGCATGCGATGCCAAGAGGGGCTACACGGCAAGTACTTGATAGTGCGCCGTGGCAAGAAGCAGTACACCCTCGTCTGCTAGGAATCTAGGCTTACTCCCACTCCACCGTGCCCGGCGGCTTGTGGGTAATGTCGTAGAAGACCGCCTCAATGCCCGCTAGCGCTAACAGCCGCTCGCACACGTCGTCCAAAAACGCCTGCGGCAACGGGCAAAAGCGCGCGGTCATAAAGTCGGAAGTCGCAATCGGCCGCAGCACCACGCTTTCTTGTACCCCATCCGACGACAGTGGCAAAAGCACCGTCGGCATCTGGGTCACTTCCTCCATCAGCCCGTGGCGCTCCAACGCCTCCATGCTGATGGCATCGGCCCGACGCAGGAGATCGAGCCGGTCGCGGGTCAAATACCCCGCTTTGATATTTTGTTGCGGCCGCGGTGTCGGCCCCAGCAGGTAGATCACCCGATTGATCGACGGGAAGTTATTGGTCAACTCGGTGGACAGGGCTTCCAGCGTCTTCCACTCTCTCTGGCCAGTGACCACCGCTGGATGCGCATAGGTCCGCGAATCGCCCTGCACGCCAACGCTGCGCAGCGGTAGCACATCGAGCACCAGACCGAATGTCGCCGCCACCTTCTGCGCCTCGGCGACTGTCTCAAGCGCCAAACCGGGGTCGGCATTCTCTGAGTCTGGCCCATCGCTGCACAAAGCTCGGACCGCCAGCCCCGGCCCTGGGAACGGATGCCGCCAGACCAAGTGGTGCGGCAAGCCGAGCGTCTCGCCCAGAGTGCGCGCCTCGTCCTTGTAGAGCTGGTCCAGCGGCTCGACGACCTTGCCCTCGGCCAAGAGCTGGTCGATGACGCCGACGCGGTTGTGGTGCGTCTTGATGACCGCTGCGTTTTCCGTGCCGCCGGATTCAATGGTATCCGTATAGAGCGTCCCCTGGCCCAACAGCCACTCGTCCGGGTCCAACGCCAGCGCCGCCAGCGCCCGGTCGCGGACGCGGATGAACTCCTCGCCAATCCGCCGCCGCTTTTCCTCGGGATCGGCAATCCCCGCCGTAGCAGCGAGGAATTCCTCGCTGGCATCAACGACTTCTAGATTGTGCAGCCCTGCTCCCTTCATCAGCCGCTCGACCAGCGCAGTCTCGCCCTCGCGCATAAAGCCATTGTCAATGTGCAAGCCCAGCACCCGCTCTGCGCCCAAAGCGCGGTTGAGCAGGAGAAACGCCACCGACGAATCGACTCCGCCGCTGACAAACAGAAAGACGTTGCGCCCCTTCGCCTGCTCTTGGAGCCGCTCTATCGTCTCCTCGGTGTAGCGCTCCATCGTCCAGTTCCGCTCTGCGCCGCACAGCGCGGCAAAGTTATCGAGGATTTCCATGCCCCGGACGGTGTGCGTCACTTCTGGGTGAAACTGCAAGCCGTATATCTTGCGCTCGGCGTCGCCCATTGCCGCCACCGGGCAGTCCTCGGTCGCGCCCAAGACGGCAAACCCAGGCGGCAATGCCGCAACGTGGTCGCGATGGCTCATCCACACCCTCTCGCGCGCGTCCAATCCTGCTAGCACCCCCTCTGCCTTGTGGACGTGCAAATAGGCCGCGCCAAACTCATGGGTCGCCCCCATCTCGACTTGGCCGCCCAAGCGATGGCAGAGCAATTGATGGCCATAGCACAAACCCAGCATCGGCTTGCCCATCGTCAAAATATCGGGATTGTACGCCGGAGCTTCCGGGCCATAGACGCTGGCCGGACCACCCGACAAAATCAACCCGTCGGCGTCTTGTAAATCGGCGACCGCAGCCTCTGGCGAGCGGATCTCAGCATGGACGCGGAGGCGGCGAATGCGATTGGCAATCAGGTGGGCGTACTGCCCGCCGAAGTCGAGGACGACGATGCTCAAGGTTTACACCCGCCCTTTCAAGCTACCCCACGAAATGGGCGCTACATTCGTCTGATCTTCAGTGAGATACAACCCAGCGCCAATGTAATAGGATGCACCCTCAATCTCGATGGGGGCCACGTAGCTTACCTTGGTGGACTCGTCCTCTCCTTCGATCGCTGGATTATCAAAGAGATATTCCGTAAATCCGCCCCCGGCTTGTGCCGCCGCGATATTCTGCTGTACGATCTTAACGCCATTGCTGTCTTCTGAGTCGATATTATTGACCCCTTCGCGATCGGGTTGGGTCGCGTGGAAGAAGCCCACGCCGTCGTAACTGGTGATAAAGATATAAATCGGCCCATGCCTCCATTCTTCGTCGGTCCTGAAGGTCTCCAAAATAGTCGCCCGCGCCGCCTCGTCTTGCGCAGACTCCAGCAGACTCTTCGCTTCCAACACAAAATTCTTCAGCGTCTCTCGATCTACTACATCCCTTGCGGTAGCAGCGGCTTGTTCTGCTCCACCGAGCAGCCCCATCGCAACTAGGACAAATGATAATATTCGGATCATGATTTTCTCCCCGTAGTTGGTTAATAAGTAATAAGTAGTACGTAAAGGGGCTTTAAGTATATAGTCAAGACACGTCGGCTCTTTTCGCTTTTAGTAAACGGACTAATAGGACGCGAGTGCGCCGCTAGACTATATTTGCCCGCATGACCTCCATACCCACCCCATCCGAACGCCTGCGTCCCGAGTTGGGCCTAATCGGCACCATCGCCCTCGGCTTGGGTTCGATCGTCGGCACCGGCGTCTTCGTCAGCATTGGCATCGGCGCTGGCATCGCTGGGCCGGCGGTCCTCGTCGCCATCGCCATAGGAGCGCTGGTCGCCCTCTGCAACGGCCTGTCCAGCGCCCAGCTAGCCGCCAACCATCCGCTCAGCGGTGGCACGTACCAATACGGCTATGAATATGCTTCACCAACCATCGGCTTTACCGCCGGATGGATGTTCCTCTGCGCCAAGAGCGCGACTGCCGCCACTGCGGCGCTGGGGCTGGCCGGCTACCTGCTCAACGCACTAGATCAGACCGCATCTATCACTCCGGTCGCCTTGGCCGCCGTGCTAGCACTCACCCTCATCTCCCTCCTAGGCATCAACCGCACCAACAAGGTCAACATCGCCATCGTCGCCGCGACGCTTTGCTCGCTGATCGCCTTTATCGTCGCTGGCACACCCAGTGCCCTGCGCAACCTGCACCTGACTCCCTTCTTGGGAGAACAAGGCTGGTCGGCCCTATTGCATGCCAGCGCCCTGATGTTTGTCGCCTACACGGGCTACGGTCGCATCGCCACGCTTGGCGAAGAAGTGCGCCAACCCCGCAAGACGATCCCCCGCGCCATCGTCGCCGTGCTGCTGATCTCTATGATGCTCTACATCGGTGTCGGTGCCGTCGCCATAGCCGCCGTAGGGTCGGAGGCGTTCTACGCGGCCACCATGGAGAAAGCCGCTCCCCTAAAGATCATCGCCCAAGACTTTGATGCGCTCGGCGTCTCTTGGATTCTGGCCATAGGAGCGATCACCGCCATGGCCGGGGTACTGCTCAACCTAATCCTCGGTCTGTCGCGAGTCCTGCTGGCTATGGGCCGTCGTGGAGATATGCCCCAAGCGCTTGCCCGTCTCAATCGGGATCAGACTACGCCCTCTATTGCCGTGGTGGTCGTCGGGCTGGCAATCGCCGGGCTAGTCCTCGTAGGCAACATCAAGACCACTTGGTCCTTTAGCGCCTTCACTATTCTGGTCTATTACGCCATTACCAACTTCTGCGCCCTGCGCTTGCCAGCCGACCAACGGCTCTATCCCCGGTGGATAGCCATAGTGGGTCTAGTCGCCTGCTTAGGGCTGGCATTTTTCGTCGAACGCACGATCTGGCTCAGTGGCTTGGGGCTGCTCTTGCTCGGCTGGTGTTGGCACCGCGTGGCGAAAGCCTAGGGTGACCAGTTAGCGTGTGGAACGAACGGACGCTCCTCGTTGTCCCTAATACTGATTTACGTACGGGGTCTATTAGATGAAGTTGCGGCGTTAGTGTACGTTTGACGCCGCGGCCCGATCCTGCACCAGCAGCGTCGGCCGCTGCCAGCAAACATCGTCTCGCACAGGATGGTCGCAGTTGTAGTGGACACCACGGCTTTCCAAGCGCTGCCGTGCCGAGCGGACAATGAGCGTGGCCACGGTCGCCAAGCTGCGTAGCTGTACAAGCTCGGCGTCGAGCCTATGCCTGCTGTACAAAGCTTCAACTTCCCGCGCCAGCCGCTCCGTCTCCTCCTGAGCCCGCTGCAAGTCGCAGTCGCTACGCACGATCCCCACCTCGTCCCACATCAAGCGCCGCAGCAACTTTCGCCGCTCCTCCAGTGTCTCAGACGCAACAGCATCGCCCCTATGCTCTCTCTCGAACCGGCCTACAACTACGGGCGCGACGGTACTGGTGTGCGCGACAGCGCGCCGCGCAAAAACCAACCCCTCCAACAGCGAATTACTCGCCAGCCGATTGGCCCCCTGGAACCCGCTCATCGCCACCTCGCCAGCCGCGTATAGACCCGCAATATCCGTCTGTCCGTGCGCGTCCGTCCACACCCCACCGCAGCTATAGTGAGCCGCCGGCACCACCGGAACCGGCGTCTCGGTCATGTCCACGCCCATCCCCAGACAATGCTGATAGATGTTGGGAAAGCGACGGCGGGTCTGGTCGGCATCTTGGCCGGTGACGTCCAAATAGACACACTCGGCACCGCTTTCCTGCATCTGCGCGACAATGGCCCGCGACACCACATCGCGCGTCTGCAATGGGTCAGTAAACGCCGCTCCGCGCTCGTCGATCAGCACGGCACCAAAGCCGCGCAAAGCCTCGGTAATCAGGAACGAGGGCCGCCCCGGATCGTAGAGCATGGTCGGGTGGAACTGCATAAACTCCATGTTGCTCACCCTCGCTCCAGCCCGCCAAGCCATAGCGACTCCATCGCCAGAGGCCACGCGTGGATTGGTGGTGTGCAAAAAGACCTGCCCGCAGCCGCCCGTGGCCAGTAGCGTAACCGGTGCCACTGCGGCGATAGGATCGGCTTGCTGCGAGTCCAATACCCAAGCCCCGTGGCAACGCCGCTGCTCATCTACGATCAGGTCCACAGCCAAATGGTGATCGTACAAGGTCACTTGCGGCAGCGCTTGTACGGCCGCAACCAAGGTGCGCGTCACTTCGCGGCCAGTCATATCGTCCGCATGGACCACCCGCGCATGTGCGTGGCCACCTTCGCGCCCCAATGCCAACACCCCGGGCCGCGCTTCATTGAACTGCGCGCCAATCGCCAGCAGTTCTTCTACCACCTCCGGCCCTTCAGCCACCACCCCTTCGACAACCGCACGATCGCACAGGCCCGCGCCCGCCGCAATCGTGTCCTGCGCGTGGCTAGCTGCTGAATCAGCCGCATCCATGGCTGCGGCAATACCCCCTTGCGCGTATTGCGTGTTGGACTCGCGCCGCTCGTGCTTGGTCACTACGGCTACGGATCCGTGCTGAGCAGCCTTGAGGGCAAAGAACAAACCGGCAATGCCACTGCCGAGAACGAGATAATCCGCCTCGATTTTCATTTGATAAAGATCATCTTATTAGCGCGGGAGATCGGCCCGATGCGCAATATACAATAATACATGCCGCTCGCCACGCGCTCGCCACGCTCGTCGCGGCCATCCCAAGAAGCGCTGTACAACCCCGGAGCCGCCAGATCCTCCACCAGATGCCGCACCAAACCGCCGGTCAAGGTGCGGACTTCTAGCTCGACCATGGTCTGGCCGGCGACAATGGGGTCGTTGATCCCGATCTGATAGTCGATCTGCGTACCTTCGTTGAACGGGTTGGGGTAATTCTGCCCCAAGGCAAAATCCAAGGGCGTGCGCGGATCGAAGTTGAGGAAGGGCCGCCAGTTGACATCGCCGCTGATCCGAGCCGCGATCCAACTCTCGTCCTCGTTCCCCCACCAATTGTTAATCGCCTGCAATGGTTGATCAGTTTGATTATCGAGCAGTTGCTCACCCTCTTGGACGCCGTTCAAGACCAGCCGCGCCGGCACCACGCTCCCCTCCATCCGCATGGCTAACGCATTGCGGAAGAATTGATTGCGCACAATGCGCGGGCGCGCGCTTCTAGTCCAAAGGCCGACCTCGTGATTGTACAGCGCGTTGCCCTCGATCTCGACTTCTCGCGTCTCCACGCAGTAAATCCCAATCCCACCGGTAAACGAATTGCCCGCCACCTTGCCGCTGGTCCCCCGCCCCAAGACCAAATTGGCTTCCTCGGGTGCAGCCGAGCCGTTGGTGTTGAAACGAGTATCGAGCAACGACAAAAACCCACCCTCGCGCCAGAGGCCAGCGCGGCCATTGTCGTGCAGCTCAGCTTGGTTTATCCGCGTCAAGCCTGGGCCAGCGATCCAAATGCCCACCCCACCTGATTCCTCGACGTGCACGCGATCGAAGAGAATCTCCTCTTCGACCTTTTCTAAGCGAATGCCGTCCGCACTGGAGTGGCGGATGGTCACATCTTCCAAGGTAGTGGCGTGGTCGATTTCCTCGGCCAATAGGCCATAGTGAGCATGGTCGATGAGGACGCTGCGCAAATAGGCCGTGGCCGTTTGGTGCAGCACGATGCCGTGCCAATCTCCGGGCTGTGGGTCGGCTGCAGCCGAGTGGAAGGCGGTTTGCCCCTGCCCCGAAACGCCGATGAAGAGATCGCCGTACACTATCAGCTCCGCGCGCGCCGTATCCGCACCCGCAGCCAGCGCGTCCGGCCCCACCTGCACCTGCGCACCAGCGCGGACATCGAGGTGCCCTCCGGGCAGAACGGTCACGTCGCCGACAATCTCAATGCGGTCGCGCCAAATTTCCATGTCGGCAACCGGACCGGCGCGACGGCGGTCTTGCAGCTTGAGATCGGCCACCATCTGATCGCCCGCGCGGCGGATGTTAGTCACGCTAATTCCCGTCGTGGCCGCCGGATTGGACGCAGCCCAAAAATCGGTAAATTGCTCGCCGTCAAACACGTCGGTGGCGTCTCCAAGGTTGCCGCCAAAGTCCGTGCGATAGCGCACGTCGTGCGCCCAAAAGTCGAGATTGTCGCGGCCGTTAAACGGGGACGGCTTGCGGCCCAAGGGGAAGCCCGCATCGCTAAAAAGCCCATCGGCGCATACTAAATCCACCTGTTTGATGGCCTCCATATTATTGCCGTTGCGGGTGGGATTTATGCGCCAGATCAGCAAGCCCTCGTCGGGCAGATTGCGCTCGTAGTAACTGTGCTGGCGGCTGCGGAACTCCACGAGAAAAAAGTGCTCAGCAGGCGCAGACGCGGGCATCAAATACACAGCGCCGCCCGCGTTGACATCGGCAAAAGCCACATCGTCTTGGTCCTCGCTCAGCACGTTGAGTTGTTGGTTGTTTACCCCCAACCAACCGAGCTGCCCCAAGCTCCACGCGCAGAAGGGATTGGGCCCATCTACCTCGTCCCAGCCGCGATTGCCGTGCCCCATCAAGCCCCAATAGCCAATACCACCCGAGTCGTCTTCCGGCTCAGACCCATAATCGCGGTCGTACAGGTCGGGCAGCCCCAGAAAGTGTCCAAACTCGTGGGCCATACTGCCTACGGCCTCGACAAAAGACCGCCCGCGCTGCACGGCACCGCTTTTTGAGCGAATCAGGATAAAACCGCCGCGGAGGGCGCGGTCTTGACTCACAAAATCGTTGCCCAACCCAAGCCGAGCAACGCCCGTGGCTTCTTCGATGATAAAGCCCGTTGGGGCCGAGGCCGAGACGATGAAAATATAATCCACGTATCCATCGTCGTCGCCGGAGTTGGGCACTCCGTCGGGACCGTCGTTGTCGTAGCGGCTAAAGTCCACGTCGGCATCAACGGCCTCGATGATCTCGCGGGCAAAGCGACCATAGCCGCCCTCTTCGCCCGTGTACACGTCGGCATTGCTGCGGGATGCGTACCAGCGGGGCAGCACCTCCCCAGTGAGTTCGAACTGCCCGCGCGACATCTCGCGGTAGAAGTGGGTCAGGCTACCCGGCTGCTCAGCGAAAATCTCCGCCGCAAAAGACGGGACCTCGCGGCCCAAGCCGCCCTCATCGGCAAAGCGCGCGAAGATGGTCAGGGCGTGGATGTGCCCGGTTCGGGGGGCAGCGTCTTGCAGGGGAGCCGCGCCTACTTCTACGGCCGCGATCCAAGCGGCGACGAGTGCGTTTTTGGCAGCGGGTTTAAGCATCAAGCTCAGGTGGGAGTTGGGGTTTCAACTTGGACTTGGCACATTTGATGCCCTCTGTTGGAAGATCGTCCAAGAGAAGCGGCCATTCATGGCCACAAAAGTTGTTCCAAACGTTTGATAAATTCGGTCAGTGGGTGCTTTTGGTGCGGTAGGCATGTTTCAAATTATCTGCGCCCCTAACGCTTGTCAATACGACCTCGGGCCCAGTCGATCTGGACGCCGCCGTAGTGTCTCAGCCGCTGGTCGCGCTGGATGCGATAGCGGATGCTCAGCCGCCAGCCGCGATAGGCGATCTCCACCAGCGCGTACCCGCGCCAGCCCGTGCCGTAGAGCGGGCGGATGCTCACGGCTCCGGGCAGATCCACCTCGTATTCGTAAATCCGCGTCCAATACGAGTCCGTGCGGAAGCGGCTCACGTGCAAGGTGAGCCAGCGCGTCTTAAACCGCACGCTGCCCAGCAGACCCCACTCGGCGCGGGCGGCGCGATGCCAGCGCATCAGTTCACCGCGCCAGCGCCAAGCCCCCCGCTCCAAGTCCAAACGCCATTTGTGACTGCGCTCTTGCACCAACCGCTCGTCCGCCCAGCGCGGCCGCAGGCGTCTCTGCCACTGCCCGCGCATTTCCCAATGGCGGCCCAACCGCCGCCGTAACTCGCCCCCCCAAGTAGCATACGTGACCGGTACCGGTATGAAGTAGGAGCGTGCAGGCCGGCGATACACGTCCAAATACCCGCGCCAGTTCCGCCCGCCAATCTCAGCGACGCCACCCCGTTCGTTTTGCATGGCCGAAGTCCCCGGAGCCGCGCCAAAGAAGCTGTGAAATCCCGGCGCATAGTAGCGGCCCAACGTCCTCAGCCGCAGACCCCCATGCCGCCCTCGCAGTTCCCCAACTATCCCCCAGTGCCCTACCCCATCGCCGGCCACTTCCAATGCCGCTCGGCCCCGATCCCACTCCACGCGCACATCCACAGCCCCCATGCGCTGCTCGTCGCCGACAAAGCCCCAAGGCGTCCGCCCATTCCGGCGCAAGTCGATGTAATGGGAAAAGTCCAAGGCTAGCAGGGTCGTGCCCCACTGCCAATGCTCACCCCGCCAGTGCAGCCGACCACCACCAGCCCGAATGCCCAGCAGGTCGCGGCCAGCCATCTCGGTCGCAGTCACGTGATAGCCGCTTTCCGGCAGGGACCGAACCTGCCCCTGCTCGTCCAAGCGCCCATCCCGGTGCGTCCAACCCCCGAGCAGCATTCCACTCCACACCCGACCCTCATAGCGCCACGCCGCGCCGCGCAGGGCGTGGTTCTCTCCGCTAGAGCGATACCCCAAGTGCCGACTGTCTCCCGCTGGCATCCTCGGCGCAATACTCCCGCGCCGGTTGCGCCCAAACACCAAGCCCGCACCCGTACCGGCCCGCAGGTCGCCGACGACCCATTCGGATCGCAGCCTCTGCACTGCGTAGTAAAACGTCCTAAAATCGCTCCACCCGGACTCGCCTGGGTCGCGCTCGGCCAAGCCAAAAAACGCCTGTCCGCTAACTGGCGCGACCTCCACCCGCTGATACAACTGCCACCGCTTCCGAGCCACTTCAGCCCCGCGCACCCGCCACCGCACGGCCGCCGCGTCTAATCCTCCCAAGTCGTCCAACCGCTGCTCCAAATAACCCGCGTCCTCCTCCCCCAAATCCCCCTCGGCCCACACCGGGCCGACCAATACCAACACGAACAATCGCCACATAGTCTTTCCTCCTTTGTCTGGACTCTTGCAACGACCGTGCCACGAGGCGAGTCAGTGGAGGAGACAGTGGCTAGTGTATCCTTTGATTCCCTATTCTGTTTCCTTTAGGTTACAGTCCCAAGCGGGCAGTCGCCGAGGCGGATTGGGCGATTTGCAGTAATCACTGTCCCCAAAGAGACCATACATGAGAGCCCGTAAATACACTATTCTGCTCGCCAATGCCCTGCTTATCGCCTGCGGCGAAGACGACAATCCCGTCGAAGGCCGTAGGGACACCGTTGGGAATACAGAGAGCCGTGGACGAGGACAACTCGCCGCCGCTCAAGAGCACGATGGCGGGGGCAATGCGATTGGGAATGCAGAGAGCCATTGGCGGGGAATCGAAATCCGTCCCGAAAGTAGATGTTCCCCTTATGATCGCAGCGACTATCGCTACCCGCAGTCCGTCGAGCTTGTCATTATCAAAGAGCTCGGCGGCATATACAGCCCGTACACCGGGCGCTGTTTTTCTGGCCGGTGGGAGACGGACATCGAGCACATAGTCGCGTTTTCTGAAGCTCACGACAGCGGGCTATGCGAGCCGGTCCCCAATATCATGCAGATACGTCGAACCTTTGCTTCCGATCCACTCAATCTGACGCTTGCAAGCCCCGAATTGAACCGCGGCCGCAAGCGACACTACGATGGTGCCGAATGGATGCCGCCCATGAATAGGTGTTGGTTTGCGCAGCGCATCGTCGAAGTGCGCAGGAAATATGGCCTCACCATTGACCGCAGAGAGGCGGAAGCACTGGAGCGCATACTTTCGACGTGCTCTTCTGTCGAGATGGAGTTTATTGATTGTGGATTGGCGGCCTCGGAAGCCACGGATACGGATAGCCGTCTGCCGACAAGCTCAGATGTGCTTAGCGAGTATGACGACGACGGCAATGGGCGCATCACCTGCGAAGAGGCACGACGGCATGGCATAGCTCCGGTGCCGCGTAACCATCCGGCTTATCCATTTATGAACGACGGGGATAACGACGGCGTCGTATGCGAATAAAACACAATCCGGCTCAAATCGTCGCTGGCCGTATTCTATCGGAATCTGTACCGTTATTTCATCTGAGACTTGGAGGATCGCGATGAAGGAAATAGGTATTTCCGAATTCAAGGCGAAGTGCATCGACGAATTGAAGAAGGTGCAACGGACGGGGGAACCGCTCCTCGTGACCTTGAACAAACGGTCCATAGCCACGGTCAACCCATACCGCGAAGAAAGCCGCTCAAACAGAGAGCTAGGCAAACTGCGCGGCCGGATGACCATCCACGGCGACATCGTTCATACTGATTTCGGGGATGAGTGGGAGATGGATTCGTGAGGATCCTACTTGACCCGCATGTATGGATCTGGTCCCAAGAATCGCCGGAAGAGCTCGGTCCAGACGCACGGAATACCGTCGCCGACGAAGCCAATGCGCTTCTCGTCTCAACAGCATCATCGCTGGAAATCGCACGCTTAGTGTGGGGAGGCCGGCTGACCCTAGCAGGCCGACTTGAGACCTGGATATCCGAATCGCTCGATGCACTGCTCGCCGAAACCGTTCCCCTCACCCATGAAGTCGCCATCGCAGCCTATAATCTGCCGGGGGAATTTCACCGAGACCCTGCCGACCGAATGCTAGCTGCTACCGCCGTCGTGCACGACCTGACCTTTATAACTGCCGACGAGCGTATCCTAGCTTATTCCCATATACTCTCGCTCGACGCACGCAAGTGAAAAATCCGAACACAGAAATAGCAATCCACTCAGCCCTGCAAGACTTCGCCGCCTCGGTGACCGCGAAGATGACGCAAGTTGCTCTTGGCGCACCCGAAGACCAACTGCGCGGCCCCTTCGAGACTTTTATGGACGAGGTGGGCCATGCTTTCGGCTGGAATGTCGTCTGTACCGGCGAGACTCCTCTGCCCGACCGTCTCGGTCGCCCGGATTACGCCGTTCATCTCAATCAACTGCTCGTTGGCTACGTCGAGCTCAAGGCTCCCGGCATCGGCGTGACAGCCATCCATTTCAAAGGCCATAACCGCAATCAGTTCAAGCGGTTCTCGGCTATTCCCAACATCCTCTATACCGATGGCAACGAGTGGGCGCTTTACCGAGACGGCAAACAGGTGCGAAGTTGCCGTCTTTCTGGCAATGTCGCCGCCGACGGCAAGAAGGCCACCGCGCCCCAAGACGCCCCCGCTCTCGAAGACCTTTTGCACGATTTCTTCTCGTGGAAACCGATCATCCCCACCGACCGCAACGGCAAAATTGATCTCAATCGCTTTGCCGCTCTACTGGCACCGCTGTGCCGTATGTTGCGCGATGACGTGATGGACGCGCTCAAAGACCCGAATTCGCCCCTCGTTCAGCTTGCACAAGACTGGCGGCAACTCCTCTTCCCAGACGCCTCAGACGGGCAATTCGCCGACGCGTACGCCCAAACCGTGACCTTTGCCTTGCTGCTAGGCCGCAGCGAAGGGGCCGATCCGCTCACCCTCGATAGTGCCGAAACTGCCCTCGCCGTACAGCACAACCTGTTGTCGCGGGCGCTGCAAGTACTGACGGATCCCTACGCATATACCGATATAGCCGCTTCCCTCGATTTGCTCCTGCGCGTGATCGCGGTAGTACCACCAGCCACGCTCACAGGTCCCGAGGATCCTTGGCTCTACTTCTACGAAGATTTTCTCGCCGCCTACGATCCCGACCTGCGCGAGAAAGCCGGGGCCTATTACACTCCGGTAGAGGTCGTCCGCGCCCAAGTGCGCCTGATTGACGACTTACTCGTCAACCGTCTTGGCAAGCCGCTGGGTTTCGCCGACCCTGGCGTCGTTACGCTCGATCCCGCTGTGGGAACGGGCACCTATTTGCTTGGCGTCGTTGAACACGCTCTTGGCCGGATCAAAAAGGAACAGGGCAAGGGTGCTATTCCCGGTCAAGCCACCACACTGGCTAAAAACCTGTACGGCTTTGAACTGCTAGTCGGCCCTTACGCGGTGAGTGAACTGCGCGTCAGCCGTGCGTTGCGCGATAGCGAAGCAACGCTGCCCGCCGAAGGTACGCACATCTACCTGACCGACACCCTCGAAAGTCCCCATGCCGAGCCTCCGAAGATGCCGTTCATTCTACGGCCCATTGCCGAGCAACACAGAAGGGCGCTCAAAGTAAAAAGCGAGGTTCCAGTCATCGTCTGTCTAGGCAACCCACCCTATGACCGACACGATGCGGTGGATACAGAAAGCGAGACCAATCTTCCTCAGTATGGCGGATGGGTTCGATTCGGTGACCCTTTGCCTAGCAATGTAGTTAAAGATAAAAGGGGCAGAGATAGAGAGCTCAAAACCGCTGAGGCTAGGCTTGAAAGAAGACAACAACTCGCCATTCTAAAGGATTTTCTCGGTCCGGCCATCAACGCTGGGCACGGCGTCCACGTCAAGAATCTCTACAATCTCTATGTCTATTTCTGGCGCTGGGCGCTGTGGAAGGTCTTTGAGCAAGACGCCGCCGAAGGCCCCGGCATTGTCAGCTTCATCAGCGCGTCGAGCTATCTCGACGGCGACGCTTTCTCTGGGATGCGCGAACATATCCGTCGGCAGTGCGACGAGGTTTGGATTCTCGACCTTGGTGGTGAGGGACGCGGCACGCGCCAAGATAGCAATGTCTTTGCGATTCAGACGCCAGTGGCTATTGCTGTGGCGTTTCGTGCGGGGGAGGCGGAGACAGATAAGCCCGCGAAAATCCGCTATGCCCGGGTCGAGGGAACGACGCAGAGCAAGCTCGCCGCGCTTGACGCTATCGACGGCTTTGCGAAAGTGAAATGGCAGGATTGCCCAGACGACTGGCAGGCTCCGTTTCGCCCAGCGGGTAAAGGAGATTACTTCGCTTGGCCGTTGCTCACCGATCTCATGCCGTGGCAGCACTCGGGAGCGCAAATCAAGCGGAAATGGCCCATCGCCCCTGACGAAGAAACGCTTGAACGGCGTTGGCGCGGACTGCTTGTCTCTCAGGACCGTGCGGCTGCATTCAAGGAAACACGTGACCGGAAGATAGGCTCGCAATACTCACCACTATTCGACGCTGACGAAATCCAGCCAGCCATCGCCGAACTACCTCGCAACGCGCCAATTCCGCGTATCGAACGCTACGCCTATCGCTCATTCGACCGTCAGTACATCATCGCCGATACCCGGTTGGGCGACTATTTGCGTCCCGACCTGTGGCGCATCCACGGCGAACGGCAGGTGTATTTGGCGAGCCTACTGACCAAAGTCCTGGGAGTAGGACCGGCGCTTACGGCCTGTGCAACCATCCCCGACTTAGATCATTTTTCGGGCCGAGGCGCAAAGGACACGATTCCCCTCTACCGTACCGCCGACGCCTCACAGGCGAACATTACCCCCGACCTGCTCAAACTTCTCGGTACGGAGTACAAGCGTAAGGTCACACCTGAAAATTTCCTCGCCTACCTCTACGGAGTGCTGGCGCAACCAGCCTTCACTACGCGATTTGAGAAAGAGTTGGGAACACGCAAACTGTGCGTGCCCATCACAAAGGATGCGGCGCTGTTCGAGAAGGTCCGCAAGGTAGGTGCGCGGCTGCTATGGCTCCATACCTACGGCGAGCGTTTCGTCCCCACTGAACAGCCGTCCGGCCATGTTCCGCCCGGTGCGGCCAAATGCGTCGAGGCCATCCCCGGCCATGCCGAGGCGTTCATTTATAACGACTCTAATCAGACGCTTCGTATCAGCGGAGGCGAATTCGTTCCCGTCGCACCCGAAGTGTACGAGTTTGAAGTTTCCGGCCTCAAGGTCGTGCAGTCCTGGCTCAAGTACCGCATGAAGAAAGGGGCCGGCAAGAAATCCTCACCCCTCGACGACATCCGCCCTGCAGGTTGGACCAGCCAGTTCACCACGGAGCTACTCGAACTACTCTGGATTCTGGAGGCGACGGTGAAGTGCTATCCCGAACAGAAGAAGCTGCTCGAAGCCGTCATCGCCAGCGACTGCTTCCAAGCCGACAAACTGCCGCCCGTCCCCGACGAAATGCGCAAGCCGCCGAAGACACAGACCATCAAGGGTGGCCTATTTGACACGGCGGACGGCGGTTAATACGCCTTTGGAAACGTAACGAGATGAGCAAAAATGAACGAAAGTCGGCAAGTTAAAGACGTTGCAGAATACCTGAAGGAAGTCTCAGAGATAAAAGCTAAATGGCCCAATTCTACTTTGGTTTTTCGAGGCCAAGAAAACGAAGAGTGGCCCTTGGAGTCTTCAGCAGAGCGCCGCCTAAAGGCGAGTCTCCCAAGCCAAAACAGAATACCCGATCAGTTTTTCATTGAATACCATGAAGACTTGCTAAAGAAATGCAAGCTGAAGAACTACGATCAGCGCGAGCGGAAGCAATTAGATGACCTAGAGATGCTCGCCGACCTCCAGCACCACCGGGCTGCAACCTGCCTCATTGACTTCACTCGCAATGCCCTTGTAGCCCTATGGTTCGCCTGTGAAAAGTCAGGTGCGGATGGAAGAGTGTTTCTCGTCAACATAGCCGACGAAAAGACCTTTTTAGAAACAACGTCCGCAGATATAGAGAACAAATCAATAAGCGACATCCTCGGATTCAAAACCCGCGAGACCGGTAAAGATCAGACGGTCGACCGTCCGACACCGGAAACTTTAGCAACATCCCCAAACAAACCAGACTTCTGGTACTGGGCACCGGCACACCTGAACGAGCGTATAACGGCACAGCACTCTTTATTCCTCTTCGGCCTTCCTTCTTCGGGGGAACTGAACTCGGAAGAGTTAATCATCGAATCAGCAAGTAAAGACCAGATACGAAAAGACCTAGAAGACCTGCAAGATATCCGAGAAGAATCCCTCTTCCCGGATTTTGTCGGCTTTGCCTATACCCAGCGTTACAATGCCCCTTACCCCGTCCCTGATGCCGAAGAATATATCAGCCGAGGCGTTGAGGCAGGACAACGGGGACAATACTCAGATGCTATCGAAAATTTTACCAAGGCGATTGAACTAAAACCAGATTACGCCAAAGCCTATTATGCCCGCGGCCTTACTTACAGCAGCCAAGGCGAGCACGAACAAGCCATCCAAGACGCTACTAAGACGATTGAACTGAAGCCGGACGACGCCGAAGCCTATTACACCCGTGGCCTTATTTACAATAACCAAGGCGAGCTCGAACAAGCCATCCAAGATTTTTCCAAGACGATTGAACTGAAGCCGGACGACGCCGAAGTCTATACTATACGCAGTTCCATTTACAGTAGCCAGGGTGAGCACGAACAAGCCATTCAAGACGCTACCAAGGCCATTGAACTAAAACCAGATCATGCAGACGCCTATGTTATGCGTGGCCTTGCTTACGGCATCCAAGGTGAGCACGAACAAGTCATCGAAGACGCTACCAAGGCGATTGAACTAAAACCAGATTACACAGAAGCCTATTACACCCGTGGCCTTGCTTACAGCATCCAAGGCAAGTATGACCGTGCCATTCAAGACGCTACCAAGGCCATTGAACTAAAACCAGACCACGATGAAGCCTATCACGCCCGCGGCCGTGCTTACTTCAGCCAAGGCAAGTATGACCATGCCATCGAAGACGCTACCAAGGCCATTGAACTAAAACCAGATTACACAGAAGCCTATTACGATCGCGGCCATGCTTACCTCCGCCAAGGCAAGTATGACCATGCCATCGAAGACGCCACCAAGGCCATTGAACTAAAACCAGATCATGCAGACGCCTATTACATTCTCGGCTGTGTTTACCTCCGCCAAGGCAAGTATGACCATGCCATCGAAGACGCTACCAAGGCCATTGAACTAAAACCAGATCATGCAGACGCCTATTACGCCCGCGGTTTTACTTACGGTATCCAAGGCGAGAATGACCGTGCTATCGAAGATTTTTCCAAGGCAATTGAGATAAACCCAGACAACGCCGAAGTCTATTACAATCGCGCCTGTTCTTGGTTATTCTTGGAAAAATGGAAAGAAGCCAAAGCAGATCTGACTACCGCCAAGGATATGGGATTCGACATTGTCGCTTCGTTCCGGCAATACACCGAAAGCGTAGCGGACTTTGAGCAGCAAATAGCCGAGATTTCATTGCCAGAAGACATAGCAGCAATGCTGACAGAAAGCGAAAATTGACCCCATAAATTTAATCCCAACCCCACAAGGAGCACCCCCCATGAAACTCACCACCTGTAACGAGTACTTCACCGACTGGCCCATCGAAGAGGTCTTCGACTATGCCGCCGACCTCGGATACGAAGCCGTCGAAATCGCCCCCTTTACCCTCGCCGACAGCGTCGAAGACATCTCCGCGTCGCGCCGCGCCCAAATCCGCGCTGCCGCCGAACGCGCCGGCGTGGAAATCGCCGGCCTGCACTGGCTCTTGGCCAGTCCCGACGGGCTGTACATCACCCATCCCGACCCAGCCATCTACCAGCGCACCTGCGCGTACTTCAAGGAGCTAGTCCAATTCTGCGGCGACCTCGGCGGCCAAGTGATGATCATCGGCTCGCCCATGCAGCGCAACGTGCAGGAAGGGTGGGATTACCAAGAGTGCTGGAACCGCATGCGCGGAGCATTTGAAGACAGCCTGGAGTTGGCCCAACAGCACGGCGTCTATCTCTGCATAGAGTCCCTGAGCAAGGAGCAGACGAACATTATCACCACCTGTGCAGAAGCGCGCAAAATGATCGCCGAGATCGACCACCCGCACTTCCAAACCATGGTCGATGTATGCTCCGGCTCGACCGAAGAAATTCCCGTCGCCCAGCTTTTGCGCGACTCCGGCGAGCACCTCTACCACGTCCACGTCAACGACGCCAACAAGCGCGGCCCCGGCTTTGGCAACACCGACTTCGCCAGCGTCATGCGGACGCTCAAGGACCTGGACTATCAGCGCTACGTCTCCGTAGAAGTATTCGATTTTGACCCAGATCCGCGCACCATTGCCGCCGGTAGTTTGCACTACCTCAAGGGCCTTGCCGACGCCCTGTAACACAAACCCACCTCCCTTGACAGTAGCGCCCTTTTTGCGAACTTTCGGGCGCTCATAAAGAAAGGATTTCTCATGCCCAACTACACCCTCAACCACGTCCACCACGAGGCCGTCGATGTCCACGCCGCAGTTGACTGGTACAAAAAGCTCTTCGGCGCCACCAACGATCCGCCCTTTGAGCGCGGCGGTGCGACTTGGGTTCCGGTTCACATCGGCGCAGTGCAAATCACGGTCACGGACCGCGAGTTTGCCCCCATGGAATTGGGGCGCTACCAAGGCTACGACCACATCGCTCTCGTCTCCGACGACTTCGATCAAACCCTCGCCGACATCGCCGAGCTCGGCGTCGAGATCTGGATGGGGCCGGTCGCGCTCGACGACGGCAGCCGCATCGTCTTCATCAACGGCCCGGACAACGTCAAAATCGAGCTGATGGAGCAGCGCTGAGTGGAAGTCCGCCCCTTTGGCTTGTGGCCGAGCGCGCTCTCGCCCGACGACCTCGCCGCCTCCATCCGCTTGTCCGACCTCGCTTGGGATGCCGATGGCCGCACCCTCGTCTGGCTCGAAGGACGAGGGCCACAAGGCGTCCTCGTCTGCCAAGGGCCTAATACTGCGCCGCGCGACCTCAACGCCGCATTCTCAGTGCGCGCCCGCGTCGGCTACGGCGGCGGCGACTTCGCCGTCCATCGCGGCTATGCGTACTTTGCCGAGCAGCAGTCCGGCCGCCTCTATCGGCAAGCGCTCGCCAGCGGACCAGCTCAGCCCATTACCCCTGCTTTTGGCTATGCCGCGGCCCCCGCACCTTCCCCCTCGGGCCGCCATCTGGTCTACGTCCACCACTACGAAGACTCCGACGGCCTCGCCATAGTCGATGCCGCGGGCAGCGGTTGGCCGCAACGCCTCGTCGAGGGAGCCGATTTTTACATGCAGCCAGCTTGGCATCCCAGCGGCGACCGCCTCGCGTGGATCGAATGGGACCATCCGCAAATGCCCTGGGACGGCACCCGCCTGATGCTGGGACAGGTGACGCGCAGCCGCAGCGGCTTGCCCCAGTTGCGCAGCGCCGAACAGGTCGCCGGCGACTTCGACACAGCCGTGGCTCAGCCCGGCTTCTCGGCAGACGGCCACTCGCTCCTGTACACATCCGACCAGCGCGGGTACTCTCAGCTCTGGTGCCGCGATTTGGCGAGCGGTGCGACGCGTTGCCTCAACGAGGACACCTACGACGTGGCCGGCCCGGCCTGGGCCCAAGGCCGGCGGGCGTTTTCGCTGGCAGCCGATAGCCGCACCTTGTATTTCATCCGCAGCGAAAACAGCCAGCGCGCTGCATACTACCTCGACCTCCACAGCGGTGCCTTCGCCAAAGTACCGGCCCTAGAAAGCTACACCCACGTCGAACAAATCACCGCCGCCCCGCGCGGCAAGGGCCTCGCTTGTATTGCCTCGGCGAGCGCAGTACCGGCCCGCGTCGTCGCCGGCACAGCCGAACAAATGCAGGTGAAGGCGCGCGCGGCCACGGAGTTGCTAACCGCAGACGACCTTTCCTCGCCACAGCCCGTTTCCTGGCAAGCCGAGGACGCCACCCGCATCTTCGGCCTCTATTACCCTCCGGCCAGCAGCCGCTTTTGCGGACGGGGTCGTCCCCCGCTGATCGTGACCGTCCACGGCGGCCCCACCGGCCAAGTCGAGACCAGTTTTGAAGGCAGCCACCAATACTTTGCCACTCGCGGCTGGGCCGTCCTCGATGTGGATTACCGGGGCAGCACCGGCCACGGGCGCGCCTACATGACCGCCCTGCGCTCCCAGTGGGGCCTCCTCGACGTAGCCGACGCCATCGGCGGTGCCCAGCACCTCGCCGACAACGGCCTCGCCGACCCGGAGCGCCTCGTCATCATGGGTGGCAGCGCCGGCGGCTACACGGTCTTGCGGGCGCTCACCACGCAGTCCGGCTTCTTCCGCGCTGGCATCTGCCTCTACGGCGTAGCCAACCTCTTCACCCTCGCCGCAGACACCCACAAATTTGAGTCCCGCTACCTCGACTCCATGATCGGCCCCCTACCCGAAGCGGCTGATGTCTATCGCGACCGCTCGCCGGTTTACGCCGCCGACCAGCTCCGCGACCCCATCGCCCTCTTCCAAGGCACAGACGACCAAGTCGTGCCCCCGGCTCAAGCCGAGGAGATCGTGGCCTCGCTGCGCCGCCGCAACATACCGCACGTCTATCACCTGTACGAAGGCGAGGGCCACGGCTGGCGCAAACCCGAGACCGTGCGGGCTTTCTACCAAGCCTGCGAGGCCTTCCTCCGCCAACACGTCCTCTTTGCCTAACGCTCGCCCAAAGGAGCATCCTTTGCACTACGAAACCGTCATCGGCATGGAAGTCCACGTCGAGTTGCAAACCGCTTCCAAGATGTTTTGCGCCTGTGCGGCCGATCACTTTCAGGTGGCGGCCAACGCCCACATTTGCCCGGTGTGTACCGGCCAGCCCGGTGCTTTGCCCGTGATCAATGGCCGCGCCGTCGAGCTGACGGTTATGACCGGCATGGCCCTCCATTGCCAAATCAAGCCCAGCAGCGTTTTTGCGCGCAAAAACTACGTCTATCCCGACCTGCCCAAGGGCTACCAGATCTCGCAATACGAGCAGCCCCTGTGCGAGAGCGGTTGGATCGAGATCGACGGCGAGAGCGGCCCCAAGCAAATCGGCGTCGTCCGCGTCCACCTCGAAGAAGACACCGGCAAGCTCCAACACGCCGGCAGTTCCAGCCTGATCGACTACAACCGCGCCGGCGTGCCGCTGATGGAAATCGTCACCGACTCCTCGCTTCGCTCGGCCGACGAGAGCTATGCGTACCTGACCCAGATCCGCCAAATCGTCCGCTACCTAGGCGCGTCCTCTGGCGACATGGAAAAAGGGGCCATGCGCTGCGAGGCCAACATCTCGATCCGGCCTGTGGGCAGCCGCGAATTGGGCACCAAGGTCGAGGTCAAAAACCTCAACTCCTTCCGCGCCGTGCGCAGCGCTATCGCCTATGAAGCCGAGCGCCAGCAACAGATCATCGAAGCCGGCGGCCACGTCCAACAAGAGACCATGGGCTGGGACGAACGCGCCAACATCACCCGTCCGCAGCGCAGCAAAGAGACCTCGGACGACTACCGCTATTTCCCGGAGCCAGACTTGCTCGTCGCGGAGTTAGACGACGAGTGGATCACCAACGTCCGCGCCGGCTTACCCGAGCTGCCGGCTGCCAAAGCCGCGCGCTTTGCCGATGCCTACGGGCTCAACCCCCAAGAGATCGCCGCCTTAGTCGAAGACCATGCCGTAGCCGCGTATTTCGAAGAGGCCGCACAGGTGCAAGACGCAGACCCCAAGCAGGTAGGCAACTGGATCACCGGAGAAATTTTCCGCCGCCTCAATGCCGAAGGTCGGTCGATTGAAGACATCGAAGTCCAGCCAGCCGCGCTCGTCGAGTTGCTCGCCTTAGTCAAAAAGGGCACGATCAACCAAAACGCGGCTCGCGAAGTCTTTGGCCAACTGTGGGAACAGGGCGGCTCGCCCACCGAGATCGTCGCCGCGCTCGGCCTCGGACAAATCTCCGACAGCGGCGAACTCGACCAAGCGGTAGCCGAAGTGATCGCCGCGCATCCCGACGCCGTCGAAAAAATCAAGGGCGGAAATCACAACACCGTGCAATTTCTGATGGGTCAAGTAATGCGGGCGACGCGAGGGAAGGCCAACCCACAGCTCGTGCAAGAATTGTTGCGCAAGCAGTTGGAGATATAAAAGGTTCCGTCTCAACTCCTCGGAGACTACAACCCGAGGTCTCCAATTTTCTTCAACGGCAGGGCCGTTATATCCTGCGCGAGCGGGTACTCCAAGTCGCCGGGATAGATCACCCACAGGTGCTCAAGCCCTAAATCCTCAATGACGATGCGCATGGATTTCGTCGTGCGCGGGGCGTCAGTGCATTTGAACTCAAAACCCCAGCGCTTCCCCCGTCGCAGCAACAGCAGATCCAACTCGGCACCGCGTTGCGTGGCGTAGAAATAGGCTTGATCCTGACCGTGCGCGAGCAGCGTCTGTTCAAGTGCAAACCCCTCCCAACTAGCGCCGTAGCGCGGGTGCATGTATAGCTCCGCCATGCCTTCAATCCCTAGCAGGAAGTGCAGAATACCGCTGTCGCGCAGGTACACCTTCGGGGATTTCACCATCCGCTTGCCCAAATTCTCAAACCACGGCGGCAACACCCGAATCATAAAGGTACCGGCTAGCAGATCGCGGTAGTGGTTCACCGCCGTAGTGCTCACATCCATGGAACGCCCCAATTCCGCGGCATTCCAAGTTTGTCCGTGGTAATGCGCCAACATGCGCCAGAAACGGCCCAATGCTTCCGGCGACACCTTGGAACCCAGCCCTGGGATGTCCCGCTCTAGAAATGTGCGAGTGAACGACTGCATCCACCGCTTCCACGCCGCTGTTGATCGCGCCAACCAAGCACGCGGAAAGCCGCCGCGTATCCAAAGCCGGTCCTGGTGCTCCGGTCCCACCTCCGCCAATGAGAAGCCACCCACATCCACGAACAGAATCCGCCCTGCCAGCGTCTCTGAGATGCCTTGGATCAAATCCCAAGAGGCACTGCCGAGCAGCAGAAAGACGGCCTTCCGGTTTGGATCGTCGCACACCGGGCGCAGCACTTGGAACAGGGCTGGGAGGCGCTGCACCTCATCAATGACGACCAAGCCCTCGCTGTTGCGCAACAAGGTTTCCGGCGTTTGCGACAACGCTTCGCGGACAGCCGCGACTTCCAAGTCGAACACAGTCGATTGCCCCGACCATGCCGCTGCGACCTGTCGCGCCAACGTCGTCTTGCCGACCTGCCGGGCACCGAGCAAGGCCACAGTCGGTGCTTCTTCAAGACCGCTGGCGACCTCAGAGAGCAGTGCTGAGCGGGAAATAGATTGTTGCATATCGTTTATATACCATTGGATTTTCAACAAAAATATCCCATTCCACAGATAGCGCAATAGTCCGAAGTGACTACCCCTCAGACGAGCAGGAAGGATCGGCAAGACGATCCATTGACACGATTTATTTATCCTATGATGCTATATTTAATTGATACCACACAGGTACCGGAACGGCAGCAAAAGCAAATGCACAGCCGCCTTTGGTGATGCCTCAGAAAGTACTCGATTGAAATAAGGGAGCCGAATCAATGAACCCGCAGGTATCGGTATCAAAAACCGCGCTGGCCGCCTTCTGTCAAGAACATGGAATCAAGCGACTCGCCATCTTTGGCTCAGCGTTGCGAGAGGACTTCGGACCAGAGAGCGATATAGATATACTCGTCGAGTTCAAACCAGATAGCATTCCTGGACTGCTAGGCGTTGCCGGTATGGAATTGGAATTGTCCAAACTGTTTACAGGACGCAAAGTGGATCTGCGGACACCCGAGGACCTAAGCCCCTACTTCCGGCAGGATGTTCTGGCTACGGCGGAAGTCCAATATGACCAAACATGACGAAATCCGCCTACGCCACATGATTGAAGCGGCGCGTGAAGCCGTGTCGTTTGTGCGCGGCCGAATCCGTAGCGATCTGTACCCCTCTCAACGCACCAACACCAAGCGCCCCACCGCAACAAACGAATCCGCCACCAAGCGATAGAAGTAAATCCCCGAGGCCACCTCTCTCCCCTCTCGGTCGCGCCCATCCCAGACGAATCGGTAACGGCCAGCCGCTAACGGCCCATCCACAAGGTGGCGCACGGGCCGTCCCAGCGCATCGTAGAGCACCAACGCGACCGACACCTCCTTCGGCAGATCAAACGACAGCGCGACCTCGGCGTTGAAGGGATTGGGATAGGCCGGATGCAGTGCAAAGTCGGTCGGCAGGGCCACCGCCTTAGACGCCCCTTCCTCCGTAAGAAACGGCACCCATGCCACCGCACCCTCGATCTGCGCGGCAATGGCTGCACTGTCAGCCCCGCTCCAGTAGTTGTCTTGGGCTTTCAACTCCTCGGCACTCAGATTCTCAATCGCCGTAGTATTGTTGGCAAAAGTGTTGCCGCGAATCGCCGTCGGCACCTGTGGCCCTTCGACCCGGATGGCCACGGCATTGTCCGCAAAGCGGTTGCCGAAGATGTGCGGTGCAGAATCCACAGATTGAATAGCCGGCGTCCCGCGAACAAACTCGCTGCCGCGAATCTCCAGCGACTTCACACCCGTTAGCTCCAAACCTCGGCCCCCGACAAACGAGCCCATCTCAATCACTCCTCTCGTCCCCGGCCCCAATCGCAGACCTGCGGCAACATGCGCCCTAAACGTCGAGTTCCATATCTCCACCAGCGACCCAGCGATTTCGGCACCAGCGCGCAAATTGCGCTCGACCTGCACCTGCGCAAGGGCCAAGCGCGCCGCACCCCCAGCGCGCAGACCATCGCCTTGGTTGGCGACGAGGCGGCTGTTGTGCAATTCCACCTCTCCTAGCCACTCTTCCAAATCCATGCCGTGCCCGGTGTTTTGCTCAATCTGCGACTCCCACATCTCAATGCGCTGGCCGCGGCCGCCTATAGCCCGCACCCCAGCCCGCGGGTCGTCCGGGTCGAGACTGCCGTTGTCGATTACAGCGACGCGGATGGCCTCTAAGGATGCGTTGTAGAGCAGGATTCCCTCTTGGCCGTTGCCCTCAATGGTGGCGTTGCGCAGCGCGAGTTGCCCGGTACCGGCCACGAGCACGGCCGGGCCGGCAATGGTGGTAAATTCGCTCCGATCTACCTGTGCTTGGCCATTGAGCCTCAGCAACAGGCCATTGCCGCCGCTTTCGCGCACCACAGAGTCGGCAATGCGCAAGCTCGTCTCCTCGTCAATCTCGCCGCTAAAGGCAAAAGCCGTGCGCGTTAGCTCGGCGTGCTGCACCTCAACTTGAGCACCCGGCAGCACGTGAATGCCATACCACAAGCCGTCGTTGTCTGGGCCGGGATCGGTGGTTAGCTCTGCCCGCTGTCCGGCCATCCCCTCAATCGTCAATGCGCCTCCCACGATCAGCTCGGCGAAGTCCGGAGATATACCGCGCCGGCTGAGATCAAAGCGGGCAAAAGACACGCTGCTCGGACCGATGTGCAGTTCGGATCCAGCCGGCACCACCAAATCCGCGTACACGGCCTGCTCGTCCAGCCACTGCGTCCGCCCCGGAGGCAGGCGAAAGCCAACGACCCCGCGATGGGCGTGTTCAATGGCGATAGCTGCTGGATCGACCGCTTGGCCGTCGAGCAGGTAAATGCCCGACCAATCCAAGGGGCCGGTGCGCGGCGCACTCGACGCAAACGATGCGCCCTCGCCGATTTTGAGCTCGCCATAGACGATCAGCTCGCTGCGGTCTGGATCAAACCCCGTGCCCTGCGCATCCCCGCGGGCAAAGCGGACCTCCGCACCAGCGTCAATGGTCAGCGTTGCGCCTGGTGTCACGACCACATCCCCATCCAAATCCACCCGCCCCGTCCACGTCGCGTCGCCGACAATGTGCCCGGGGCGTTGCTGCCGCACCACATCGACGACCATCGCAGTGCCTTGCGGGCGGATGTTGTCGATGGCCACGCCCAGCGGCAAATTCCGCCCAAAGCCCGTGTGGCCGCTGAAGGCCGGATTCGTGTCCCAAGCGAAGCGGCGGAAGCGAACGCCGTCAAAAGGGTCGGTCGCATCGCCTTTGTTGCCATTGTGAGCCGAAGAATACGCTGTGTCCCGCGCCCAAAAGTCGAGATGGTCCCGTCCTTCCACTACATCGGGGTCGCCGTTGGGGGCAAAAAGCCCATCGGCGCAAACCAAATCGACCTGTTTGTGGCGCTCTTCGTCGTTGTCGGCTTGCTCATCTACGTGCCAGATAAGCAGGCCGTCTTGCGGGATATTGCGGTTGTAGTACGAGCCATCGGCGCGCCGGTGTTCCAGCAGGAAGTACTCGTCTTGGGTCAAGGGAATTTTGTACGCCTTGCGGTCACTGAAGATCTCCCCGATCTCTAGCCCTGCGACGCTCCCTTCTACCTCCTCCACCTCGATCCAACCGAGGGTGGCTAGCGACCACGCCGAAAAGGCATTGGGGCCATCTTCTATGCCCCAACCGAGCGTCCCCCAGCCCATAATCCCCCAATTGCCAATGCCCGCAGAATCCTCCTCCGGGTCCAACTCGGCCACAGTCAACGCCGTCTGATCGAAGAGATCGGGCAATCCCAACACGTGCGCGAACTCGTGGCACATCGTCGAGGCTGTGATGCTAAAGGTGTGGCCGCGCTGCGTGGTGCCACCGAAACCCGTGAAGCGACTCCGCACCCGCACAAAGCCACCGCCGGCTGCCGGATCGCCGCTAATGTAATCGGCGTCTAGCCCCAGACTGGCGATGCCAGTGGCCGCGCCGACGAAGAAATCGCGGGGAGCAGTATGCAAGTTGATAAAGACGACATCGACGTACCCGTCGTCGTCACCTGAGTTGGGCACTCCGTCGGGGCCGTCGTTGTCAAAGTGCCCAAAATCGACGTCCGCGTCGGCGGCTGTAAGAATCTCCAGATTGAAGCGACCAAACTGGCCCCTAGCTCCTAAAGTATCAGCCAAGTAGGTATCTGCGGTAGTGCGCGAACGATAGCGCCGAGGCAGCACCTGACCATCGACGTGAATCCGCCCGCCCGACATCTCGCGGTAGAAGTGGGCAAAACTGCCGGGCAACTCGTCGTCGAAAAGGCCGTTCGCCCACGAGGGCGCAGTGGTAGGAGCACCCTCATCTTGGAACTGCGCGAAGATAACTAATGCACTTAGGTGCTCCGGCGTCTGCACAACCTGCTGCGCCGATGACTCCAACGCCGCGCAGGCGAACTGGGCCGCTAAGGCTTGGGATGGGAGGAGGAGAAGGAGAAAAAGGAACAACCTACACGCCATTCCTTTAGAGCAGCATCCATCAAAACTTATCAATCGGCATCTGCCGGCATTCGCGGATGAAGACTTCGGCTTCGCGGCCATAGGTGAGAAAGGGATCGTCGAGGCTGAGGAATTTATCGTCGCCCACGCAAATGGAGTCCCAATCAATTTGGTAGCGCGTCTTCTGGTCAGTCAGCGCCCTCATCACGCGGGAACGGGCGCAGGCGCGGGTATCAACCGGGGGATGTGTAATGGCTTGGTTGATCTGCTCGTCGCTTACTACTCGCTTGATCATCCCGCGCTCGTACAGATCAAAATAGAGGCTCCGCGCCGCGTTGAGGTTGTGGTATTCCAAATCCAAACTTTGGATCCAAGTATCCTGCCAGTCCAACCCCTCTTCCC
>JAPPEG010000001.1 GCA_028875345.1 Gemmatimonadota bacterium | reverse complement strand
CAAGTGCTTTATCGCCCTCAAGCCCTTTGGCGACTGGCTGCACGACCGCAGCGCCGATCTGAAGGCCCATATAAAATCGGTCGCAGCAGCACCCGAGCAGGGCCCTGTGCAGTGGCCGGGCGAAGGCAGCTACCAGCGGCGCGCCGACTACGTAAAAAACGGCATTGCTCTCGAAGCCACCTTGGCTGACCAAGTGGACAAACTGGCCCGCGATTTAGAGATCCCAATCCGCTGGGCTTGATATGGGGTATATTCCCGCGTCCTAAATCTGGTCGGTAGTGAGGTGTCAACTCGCGTGTAATGGAGAAATGAAATGCCGAAAGTCGAAATCTACCTGAGCCCGTTCTGCGGGTACTGCTGGAAGGCGCGCCTGATGCTGTGGCGAAAGGGAATTCGATACACCAAGATACCCATTCGCTTCTACTTCGGCTTCAAACTGACGACTGCCAACTTCAAGGAAATGCTGCGTCGAACCGGTGGGGACGGCACAATTCCGCAGATCTTCGTCGACGGGGAATACCTAGGAACTGAGGAGACTCTCGACGAGCTCGAACGTCGCGATGAGTTGGAGAAACGCTTAGGAGACGGATGATCGATGATGAAGATTATCGCTCTCAAGCCCTTTGGCGACTGGATTCCTTTCCAACAAACCCAATAACAAAAGGAGAAACTCGGCATGGCTCCCGTTAAACTATTAGTATTCGTCGGCACCGAAGGCATCTACCACGACCACGAAGGCCAAGGCCGATTTCTGACCGACCTGCTGAACCAAGACGACCAGATCGAGGCCGATTTCTCGCGCGACTACGAGATTATGGCTAACGGCCTCGACGCGTACGACGCCATCCTCTTCTTCACGGATGTCGGCCACTTCACCCAAGCGCAGGAACAGGGGCTTTTGCACTTTATCGAACGCGGCGGCGGGTTCTTCGGTCTGCACACTGCGGACGCCTCTTTCCGCGACAACGTCGGCTACCACCAAATGCTCAACGGCTTTTTCGACGGCCACAGCCCGTACATGGATTTCACCGTCACCATCTCCGACTCCGATCATCCCATTGCCACCGGCCTCAAAGACTTTGCCGTGACCGATGAACTGCACTACCTCAAGCACGACCCAAGCCGCTCGCATCACCTCATGCACGCCTATGACCCCGGCCGCGACGAGACCCACGTCATGGCCTATCATCACACCTATGGTCAGGGCCGAGTGTTCTTCTTTGCCTTGGGCCACGACAACGCAGTGCTGGAAAACTCCTCCTTCCAGGAAGTAGTGCGCCGAGGTGCCCTGTGGGTGGGGAAACGGTTGTGATTGTGCCGCGCAGACGCTATCTAGTTGCGGGACGCGGACAAGTCCGCCCTAAGCCCAATTAGAAAGACACTCAATGCCTGAAATACGAGGTGTATTCTTCGACCTGTACGGCACGTTGTTGTGCTATGGCGATATGGAGGCCGCGGGAGAGAGTTGGTACCATGCCATCCGCCGCGAACTGATCGATAATGGCCATGCGTTTGATGAAGGAACGTTAGTCCGACTATGCGAGGAATTCTTGCTCCAACCCGAGCCGCCGGTACAGGACGACGGGCTGACAGTATATGAGCGTCGCATGCGCGTGTTGGTTGGGGAGTTGAGCTTGGAACTGGAAGTAGAGGAATTGCGGTTGCTCAGCGAGGCGAGCATAGCGGCGTGGCACGCATACACGCAACTCGACCCAGAGGCCAAAAGCGTACTCGGCGAGCTGCAAGGCCGCTACAAGCTGGCGCTGATCTCCAACTTCGACCATCCACCGCACGTCCATCAGTTGCTAGACGAGCTGGCATTGCGCCCCTTTTTCGACGCGGTGGTCGTCTCCGGCGATGTAGGCGTCAAAAAGCCCGACCCGGCGATCTTTGCCCCGGCCCTGGAGCAGACCGGGTTGGCGACGGACGAGGCGCTCTTCATCGGCGATTCACCGGAAGACGACATAGCAGGAGCTAGGGCGGCGAGACTGCGGCCAGTGTTAATTCGGCGGTTGCTCGGCGCAGATGGCTCTCCGCCAGCATGGACGAAGGACGGAGTGCGTGTGGTGACGGGGTTGAGGGAAGTAATCGGGTTAGTTGGTTGATGTTGCGCCTTATATCCTAAAAGAAAGGAAACGCGATGGCAACGGACGGAACGGTTTTGCAAACGGACGATCCTGCGGCTGTCGGCATGTCGGCCGCACAACTCGAACGGGCCTTCGGCCTGCTCACGACTGCCGTCGAGGCGGGCCAGATCAGCGCGGCTTCGCTGACCGTGGCGCGGCACGGCAAAGAGGTCTTCGCACGCGGGGCTGGCCAGCGCAAACCTAACACAGGCCAGCCGGTCGATGCGGATTCGATCTTTCTCCTCGCGTCGATCACCAAGCCGGTCACCGCTTGCGCGCTTATGATCCTCGTGGACCGCGGGCTAATCTCGCTCGAAGACCCAGCCATCGACTACCTACCCGAGTTCACGGGCGGCGACCGGCCCGACATCAAGGTCCGCCACCTGCTGTCGCACATATCGGGAATGCCCGACATGCTGCCGGAGAATACCAGCCTGAGGCGGGCACACGAGCCGGTAGAGATCTTTGTCGAGCGGGCCATGCAGACGCCTCTGCTCTACAAACCAGCGACCGATTTCCGCTACCAGAGCAAAGGCATTCTGCTGGCAGCCGCGATCGTCGAGCGCGTCAGCGGTCAGCGGTTGCGCGACTTTGAACGCGAGGAAATTTTCGCACCGCTGGGCATGGAGCGCAGCGCGTTGGGCATAGGCGATTGGGCGATTGAAGACACCGTGTGGTGCGGGACGAACACCGAAGAGGACGAAGAGCTGCGGAGTTGGGGGTGGAATTCCCCGTACTGGCGCGATTTCGGAGCGCCGTGGGGCGGCATGCACAGCACCGGACGCGATCTGGCGATCCTCTTGCAAACCA
>JAPPEG010000386.1 GCA_028875345.1 Gemmatimonadota bacterium | reverse complement strand
GCCTGCAAGCCGGCCAGCAAGTCCTAGTCCATAAAATGGCCCTGATCCGATGACATTACCGCAGCCGGTGCATCGGCCAATTTGGAGTGCTAATCGAGCAAGCTCTGAAGCTCGGGCGGCAAGCCTTGGCGCAATGAGTCGGGAAAGTTGTCGCGGTACTGAGTTCGGCGCACTAGGTCTATTAGACGGGCCGCTGAGGGGTGATAGAACGAGGTGAAGTACACATAGCGAGGCCGATTCGTTCGGTTGGGAGAGCTAGCGTGGTAACACAGGGGGTTGAAGACGATGAGGTCTCCATCGTTGGCGCAAATTTCAATGCCATCGTCGTCATTGGCCTCGGGGACTAAAGCGGTGTGATTCTGGATGGGGCCCCGGCCCTCTGCTCGCTCTGCTTTATCGAGGGCTTCGAGGGACAATTTGTGCGAGCCGGGCACGATCATAAACGCGGCCCCTCCGGCGGAAACCGTACTACAGCAATGCAGCATCTGGTAATAGACCTGCCGCGGCCTAGCTACAAACTCTGCGCGGCAAAAGGCCGCGTCGATGTGCCATTGCGGAGCTTGGTATGGCGGCGGCGAGGGATCGCTGCGGATGAAAACTTGCTCGCGCAGGCGAAGATCGCGCGAGCCGATCAAAGTGGCAGCGAGTTCGAGGGTCGCGGGATTGTTCACTAAGCGGGCCATGATGGCCCCTGGAATGGGATGCCGCAGGTCGCGTCTGGCGGTGGTGCGATCGGCGGACACAACGGGGCCGACGAGGCTGTCGATATGAGCGCGAATTGCGGCTGTAGTGTCGCGGTCGAGATACCCGGGGAATACGGTGTATCCTTGGCTCTCCAATTCCTGCAACCGGATGTTGAGATCGGCTAGCTCGGGATAGGCGTTGTTTTCCATGATCAGCTTCTCCATATCCCTTTTGAATATATCGAATACCTCCTGTACATTTTCACTCAAAGGCCCCAGACGTTCAGCTTGTAGATCCATGGCGTAAGCATGGACAAAGAAGTGTCGAAACGCCAAGTATGGTTTCAATGCGTCGGCAGTAGGAGACGCGATTAAGTCGGTAGAAACAGCGAGATTCACTAGGTCGCGGTGCCAAGAAGGACCGTTTGGAACAGTCAATCCTCGATCCTGCACGACATGTTTCAGGATGTTTTCAATACCGTTGTAGAAATTGTGCAGGAGGGTAGATACACCTGCCAGTTCGAGGGTGGACAGATCGGTATACAACCGATTCTGAGGAAATTCCGTCAAGACCCGTTCGATCTGTTCAAACTCAGCTTCAACGTGTTTTCTGAGCAGCCTCATACAGAGGAAGTCCTTCTTTGCGGATTTGGCGGGTCAGCTTTGAGTTTTGCGAAAGATCAATGAGGTCAACGGGCTTAGAGACACTGAAGAGTAGATCGCCGTAGAAGCGAAAAAAGTCCTGTGGAGGCAGGCCTTCTACGGCCAAGTCAATGTCGCGGCCTTCGCGGGTGGGGTCAATGCTAGAGCCAAAGAGGAGTAGGCGCGTGATTGAATAGTGCTCGGCGAGGCGGGTGATGGCTTCTCGGTCTTGATCCAGAATCATTTGAGGGATGCGTCTTTTTTAGGCGTTCCGTGATGGGACACAAGGAGCGCGTAGGGCACGAGCGGTTCCTTTGCGAAAAAGGTACATTGTGAAAGGCGATTGGGGCAAGTGGCTTTACGCTGCATATTTCTAACCCAGATTCTGACTCTAGGCCATTCCCTAGTCGGCGTTCAACAAAAGAAGAAACCATCCATGAATGAAACACGCGTTTGCCGAGTTGGGCGGATAGAATTCGCTCGGGCTTGGGCGTGGCAAGAGTCGCTGCGCCAATTGCGGCGAGCCGAGCAAATTCTGGACACGCTGATGTTGGTCGAACACCCGCCAACCTATACCGGTGGCCGGGCGACGCTGCCCGAGCATCTCCTAACCCAAGGGTTAGATGTGGTCGAGATCGACCGCGGGGGCAGCGTGACGTTTCACGGGCCGGGTCAGATCGTGGCCTATCCAATCGTCGATCTGCGCCAGCGCGGTCGAGATGTCCATCAGTACTTGCGCGATTTGGAGGCCGTGCTGATTCGTACGTTGGCGGCCTATGGCTTGGAGGGAGAGGCTCGGGGCGGCTTGACCGGGGCTTGGGTCGGCTCGTCCAAGGTTGCGTCGATCGGCGTGAACGTGCGGCACTGGATCACAACGCATGGCCTGGCCCTGAATGTGGCTACCGACTTGAGGCACTTTGCGGCGATCAAGCCCTGCGGCTTGGGCAGCGAGGAGATAACTACGATGACCGCGCTCTTGGGGCGCGCGTTGGACCGGCGCGAAGTCGAGTCCGAACTGCTGCGCGCCTATGCCGACGTATTCGCCTGCGAGTTGGTCGAGGTCGAGCGCAGTGCCTTGGCGGCTTGCATTGGCCGTCTCGAGCGAAAGTCTTAAATTCAAAAGCTACGACAGATAGGCCCCGAGCACAGTAGTCGAACCGGGCCAATTATTCCATAAAACAAAAGACGAGGAGTTTTATACTATGGCCGATTGGCAGCCCAAGGCCCCCGCAAACGGCGAAAAAATAACCGTATTGGATGGCGCGCTTAGCGTCCCCGACCAGCCCATCATCCCCTTTATCGAAGGCGACGGCACGGGGCCGGATATCTGGGCGGCGGCTGTGCGCGTCTTCGACGCAGCCGTCGAGAAGGCTTATGGCGGTCAGCGGAAGATCGCTTGGATGGAAGTTTTGGCCGGTGAGAAGTCCTTCAAGCAGACCGCTAGCTGGCTACCCGATGCCACGGTGGAGGCCTTCGATACCTATCTGGTCGGCATCAAGGGGCCGCTGACGACGCCGGTCGGCGGTGGGATCCGCAGCCTCAACGTGGCGTTGCGCCAGATACTCGATCTATATGTGTGTCTGCGCCCGGTGCGCTACTTCAGCGGCGTGCCCTCGCCGGTGCGGCAACCCGAGTTGGTGGATA
>JAPPEG010000018.1 GCA_028875345.1 Gemmatimonadota bacterium | reverse complement strand
GCGTCACCGGGAAGGGAGGGCGATTGCGCGGATAGGGGTGTTTGCCTTCGAGGCTATTGAGCAACGAGCCTTCCTCGCCGCAGATGTACGCGCCAGCGCCGCGGCGGATGTGGAGCGCACAGGAGAAGTCGCTGCCGAGAATGCGTTCGCCGATCAGGTTGGCGGCGCGGGCCTCGGCCAGCGCATTGGCGAGGATGGTGTTGATTTCCGGGTATTCGTAGCGCAGATAGATAAAGGCGCGGGTAGCACCGGTGGCGTACGCAGCGAGGAGCATGCCTTCGATGACCGCGTGTGGGTCCCATTCGAGGAGGGCGCGATCCTTAAAGCAGCCCGGTTCGCCTTCGTCGGCATTGCAGACGACGGTTTTGGGTTCGCCCGGAGCCTCGGCGACGGCCTGCCACTTCTGGCCGGTAGGAAAGCCCGCGCCGCCCCGGCCAGCGAGCTGGCTGTCGGCAATGAGGGCTACCAACTCGGCAGGTTCCCCGGCGAGGGCTTGTTGCAGTGCTTGGTATCCACCGCTTTGGCGATAGCCGGATAGGGTAGCGCGGCTGGGGGTGCGGATGTCGGCAAAGACGCATTCCTCGTACCCGCCGGGATTGGGCGCGGGCAGCGGTGAAGGAGTCGGTGCAAGGGCCTCCGCGTCGGTCCCGACCAGCACTTGCTGGCCTTTAATGACCGGAATGGGATCGTCGCAGCGGCCGGCGCACGGCATGGGCGTGGCATCGGCGAGGCTGGCGCAGAGCGCATCGGCCCCGCGCAGCGCGCATATCGGGCCGGTGCAGACGCGCGGGGCACTTTGGCCGGGTGCTTGGCGGGCGAAGTGGTGATAAAAGGTGACGGTGGCGAAAAGCTCGGCGAGGGGGATTTTCAGGCCCGTTGATACGGCCTTGAGCGCTTCCTCCGACAAATGGCCGTCGCGGTCGTGAAAGGCGTGCAAAAGCGGCAATAGGGGAGCGGTTTCGCGCTGCCAGCGTGCGACGAGCGCGTCGTCTGTAGGGGAGGTCAAGCTAGGTGCCTTTGTGGTATGATGACCGCCAGAAGGCGGGTATATAGGTGAATAATTTAGCGGTTGCGCCAACGAAGGGCAACCGAGTATAGCGGCTACGGACCATGCGGCATCTTGCGGCTGGAACATTACAGCGGCGATGCGAATCGCGTTTGCTGTGGAATGGGTAGGGTTTTCGGCATTCGCTGCCGTTAGGCGTGAATGCCTTGACAAGGTTGACGCGATTTTGCGGTATATGCATATTATAACCCTATGAAAACATGCGTATAAGAATTTTATTACAGTTATATTATATGCATAGAGAAATAAAATGTTTCGAGCTGCAATTTGCGATCTGAAGAACTGGCAGACCAAACCAAAGCGCAAGCCGCTGGTGGTTCGGGGAGCCCGGCAGGTGGGGAAGACCTATCTGATCCGGCAATTCGGCCACGAGTGCTTCCACAATACGGTGGAACTGAACTTTGAGCGGCAACCAGAACTGGCACAGCTATTTGCGTCCAAAGACCCCAACCAGATTCTCCCGTTGATCGAATTGCAGTACAACACAGCGATCAATCCTGGGGAAACGCTCCTATTCCTCGACGAGATCCAAGCAGCTCCACAGGTCTTTGAGGCGCTGCGCTACTTCTTTGAGGAGCGCCCCGATATCCACGTTATCGCCGCGGGTTCACTACTCGAATTCGCACTGACAGAGCCATCCTTTGCTGTACCTGTCGGCCGCATTGAATACCAGTATCTCGGTCCTATGACCTTTGAGGAATTTTTGCTGGCCCAAGGCAAAGAGCGCCTCGTTTCCTTTATCCGTTCCTTTGAATTCCCCGCTACCATACCCGACCCGTTACACCGTCAACTAATGGATGCCGTGAGAGAGTACCTAGTGGTAGGGGGGATGCCGGCCAGTGTGTTTGCCTACACCCGATCCGAGTCGCTTGTCGATACCGAATCTGAGAAGCAATCGATCCTCGAGACCTTTGCCGAGGATTTTGGCAAATACGCGCGCAGAGCCGATCCCGACCGGCTACGCAAGGTGTTTACTCGCCTCCCGCTACTGATCGGTCAGCGGCTGAAATACGCCCATATTGACCGGGACGATCAGGCGAGAAATCTGGCCCATGCCTTGTCGTTGTTGTGCAAGGCCCTAGTCGCTTGGCGCGTCCATCACAGTGCCTGTAACGGCGTCCCGCTGCGGGCGGAAATCAAAGAGACTGTGTTTAAGCCGCTATTCCTCGACGTTGGCTTGATGTCCAGTGCCTGTGGCCTCAACCTGCTGGACTTTACCAACGCAACGGACGTGCTGCAAGTAAACCAAGGAAGTGTCTGCGAGCAGTTTGTCGGGCAACATCTACTCTACGGGCAGCCTTCCTTCGTCCGGCCGGAACTGTTCTTCTGGACGAGGGAGAAGCCATCTTCTAATGCTGAAGTCGATTACGCGATCAGCGTGGGTACTAAAATCATCCCCGTCGAAGTCAAGGCGGGCAAGACCGGCACGCTCAAGTCGTTGCAGGTTTTTCTCAAGACCAAGGCACAGAAAATAGGGGTGCGTGTGAACAGCGCTCCTCCTACTTGGCATACGGCTAGCTATGCCTTGCCCGGGATGGCGGATCAATCCTTTGAATTGGTCTCGATCCCTTTTTATCTAGTGGAGCAACTGCGTAGGTTGCTCGGAGAAAAATAGAGTACTGGATCTTGGGAATTGTTGGACCGGTCGGGGATGGTGGTAGGGCGTCTTGCCCAAGCGTTTGAACCCCCACCGGGAACGCGATGTAAATCCGCCACGGTCTTCGCCGTCGCAGCTTGGAGCCGCGAAGCATCGGAGCCTCAGTACCGCGACAGCATGAAATGCGATGCTTGGGAGGTAGTGGTGCCGGAGCTAGTGTTTGAGCCAGAGGGCGAGTAATTTAAGAGGCGGTCGGCTGGTTAGCCACTGGTTAGTTTGGTCCACAATTGTAGCAAAATCACCACAACGCCCAACACGGCGA
>JAPPEG010000367.1 GCA_028875345.1 Gemmatimonadota bacterium | reverse complement strand
CGACTGTCTGGCTTTCCGCGACATCCAACCCCAAGCCCCGACGCACATTCTCGTCATACCCAAGGAAGTCGTTGCTGGCGTGCAACACGCCGCATCCGAGCACGGCCCCCTACTCGGCCACCTGCTGATCAAGGCCAGCCAGATCGCCGAAGAGCAAGGCCTAGCCGCAGCGGGCTACCGCTTGGTCATCAACGCCGGTGCCGACGGAGGGCAAACGGTCGCCCACCTCCACGTCCACCTGCTCGGCGGTCGTCCCATGCAGTGGCCGCCGGGGTGACTACTCCCAAGCCTAAAGACTTGGGCTTTTTGACGGTTTATCCGCCTGAGATTGTAGCCCCAATCTCAAAATGTTGCGCGCCGCGTTTTCGTCTCGGTCGAGGTCCAACTCACAGCAAGGACACATATGCCGGCGTAGGGACAGCGCTTTCTTGAGGCGATGTCCGCAAGCCGAGCAGTCTTGCGAGGTATAGGCCGGGTTCACGGCGACTAATGTCCTACCAGCCTCTGCCGCTTTGTAGGACAGGCTCTGCCGGAACTGAGACCATGCAGCGTCCGAAATGCTCTTGGCAAGGCAACGATTGTGAACCATTGCCTTGACATTCAAGTCTTCAACGGCGATCAGACCATAGCGGTTGACCAACCTCCGCGCTTTCTGATGCGCGAAATTATGGCGGCGATGGCGGGTGCGCTCGTGAACGCGCGCTACCGCCTTACGCGCCTTGCGACGGCCGGGCGTCCCTTTCGGCGCACGAGCCAGCCGCCGATTGACGTGCGCCAATGCCTTCTCGTCTTGGCGAAAGAAACGCGGATTGGCAATCGTCTCGCCATTGGATAAAGTGGCGAACTTCTCAAGGCCCACATCAATACCGATGGCTTCAGTACTTTCAGACAACGGCTTGTGTTCGACTTCGCACATGATGGAAGCGAACCACTTACCGGTCGTCGTCCGCTGGAGGGTGCAAGTCTTAGGGGTCCCTTCCAATGGTCGATGCTGTTTGATGCGCAAACAGCCCAGTTTACTCAGCCGCAAGCCCTCGTGATCGAGGCGGCAACTGGTGGCAAACTGCGGATAGGTCAGGCTATCGTAGCGACCTTGCCCTTTGAATCGAGGAAAGCCGGCCTTACCGGCCTTTTCACTACAGCGACGAAAGAACGCCTTGAACGCCAGATCAACACGCACAGCCACGTTCTGCAACACTTGGCTGTGAACCTGTTTGAGCGTGGGACGATCCGTCTTGAGAAAAGGAAGGCGTCCTATCTGGTCATACAGGCCCAGCGATGTACCCCGATCTTGGTAGGCCTGTATGCGATCAACCACAAAGTGATTGTACAGTCTTCGGCATTCTTCGAGGTGAGCCTTAAGCTGCGTGGCTTGTTTCGTCGTTGGATACAGGCGATATTGAAAAGCTTTGTGCATAAAAAGAATATGACACAAAAGGCGTTCCGCGTAAGGGTACCAACACAAAAAAAGAGGCGATGCCACACCGGGCACCGCCTCGCAAGCATTCTTAAAGCAGGGGGCTTAAATGGTCTGTATCAGGATGTAGCCGTTGGCTCCCCCCGGCACCGCTCCTTTGAGGAACAGCAAGTTGCGATCTGCATCGACCCGCTCGACGGTCAATCCCTTGGTGGAGACTCGCTTGTTGCCCATCTGGCCGGACATTTTCTTGCCCTTCCAGACCTTACCCGGCGTCGTGCCCTGGCCGATGGAACCGCCGTGGCGTATGGTATCGGGCGTGCCGTGGCTCGCGTTCTTGCCGCGGAAACCGTGGCGCTTGACCACCCCGGCAAATCCTTTGCCCTTGGATTTGCCCGTCACTTTGACCCGATTGCCGACCTCAAACTGGCTCACGTCCAAGACTTGGCCGACCTCGAACTCGCCCTCTTCGCCGCGAAATTCGCGTAGGATGCGGTGTCCGCTCACGCCGGCCTTGTCCAGATGGCCCTTTTGCGGCTTGGTCAGCTTGCGCTCTGGCACTTCGTCGAATGCGAGTTGCAAAGCCGAGTATCCATTGTCCTCTTCGGTCCGCACTTGTACCACCGGGCAGGGGCCGGCCGCGACGATCGTCACCGGCGTGAGATCCTCGCGGTCGTTGTACACCTGCGTCATTCCCAATTTTTTGCCAATCAAGGCCCCCATAAGGCCAACTCCTTCAAATAGTTGTCTAGCAAACAGAATCGTAAAAATTACGCAAAAATGTCATAGTGAGCAAGAGACTCCCGCCGTGGAGCGGCAAAATTGAACGCGATAACCATATTTCGCGGTGGGGCCATCGGCGACTTTGTCCTCACTCTACCCGCCATCAATGCTGTGCGCCGGGCCTTTCCCACCGCTGACTTGCGCCTCATCGGTCGTCCGGCGACCCTAGCACTTGGCCCGGCGGCCTCCGTCCTCGACGGCGAAGACCCGCGCTTGATTCCCCTACACCGCGCTGGGCCGCTTCTCCCGGCCACGCGCCAACTCTTCGCCGCTACGCATCGCGTGCTAGCCTATGCGGTCGATGCCCAACAACACTTCGGCCCGCAACTGCGCCGAGCCGTCGCCGGCCCCGTGCTGCTGTGGGACCCGCGACCCCCAGCCGATTTCCGCGGCCACATCATCGATCACTTGCTAAGCCCCTTGCGGCAATGGGGGCTGCCCGTCTGCGACCGCACTCCGCACATCGAACTGCGACTCGGCGACTACGCCTATGTGGACTCACTCGCCGCCGCGCCCGAAGTCGTCATCCACTTAGGCAGCGGCTCGCCAGCCAAGTGCTGGCCCACGGCAAATTTCCATGCCCTCGCCAGTGCGCTGCAAAAAAAAGGCTGGCATACCGCGCTCCTGTGCGGTCCAGTTGAACGCGAACGCCAGCTCACAACCGGCGATCTACCCGCGCTCCATCCCCCAGATCTGCGCTCCCTCGCCGGCCTGCTCGCCAAAGCCGCGCTATTCATCGGCAACGACTCCGGCCCCGGGCACATAGCCGCGGCCGTCGGCACCCCGACCCTGACGCT
>JAPPEG010000265.1 GCA_028875345.1 Gemmatimonadota bacterium | reverse complement strand
CAACGTCCTCGCCGACCCCAGCATCGCCCGTCCGGTCGTGATCACCAACAAAGACTCGCGCATCCTCAATGTGGATAGCACGCTGAAAGTCGATGTGCTCGGCCAACCTATCCAAGACGCCCAGAAAAAGTTTGTGTACGACTATCTAGTGCGACCCGGGGTCAGTCGCGCTGGCTCCAACATCGAGATGGCGGCCCACATCGTCGACGGCGATCCAACTACCTTCTGGGAGCCCGACCCGCGCGATCCCATCGAGCAGTGGTGGGTCGAAGTCGATCTGGGCCGTGCCGTGCCCGTAGAGGGCATTTCCGTGCGCTTTGTCGAAGAAGAGCTAGGCGATCCGTTTTTCAAGTACCTCCTCCTCTTGGCACGGAACCAGACTCTATCGCTTACCGACGACCGCAAGGTTAGCTTTGAGCTATTTGTTCCCCACGAAGGTCCCAATACCCAGCAACGCGCCTTCTTCTTTGAAAGTGCATCTGCAACCGGAGGAGCAACCCTCGCGACACCGGTCAACCCCGGCCTCGTACTCGACCCCGGCGGGATCAGCAGTGTCAAGAAACTGCACCAAAACAGCGCCGATCCGGCCTGGACCGGCAAAGTCATCGAAACCATCCGCATCGTAATCACCGACACGCGCGGCGGGCGGGCCGAGCAGATCGACCAAGCTGCGTGGGAGGCGCTGCCGGCACATGAACGCGGCGACATCGTTCACTTCGTGCGCGACTTTGCCGGCCGCGAAGAGCCGGTGGACGCCGAGACTTACGAGTCCTTGGAGGAGGAGCGCCGCGGGCGGCGGGAATTCTATCGCCGAGAATTGCCGCGCCTAGCCGAGGTCGAAGTGTGGGGCTGGGGAGACAACATCAGCCTCGGCCTAGTCGAAGGTGGCGGCACTTTGGACCTGACCTCGGCTGGCAAGACGCCGGCACCGGCTTTCGACGGGGATATCAGCAGCCGTTATCAGCAACCCACCCGAGACCCCCTCGACCCGGGTGCCAACGTGCTGACCATCGACATCGGCGGTACGGTGTGGCTGGACCAAATTCGCGTCGCTGGTAGTAATATCCGCGGCTATCAGATGCGGTCGTCCACTGGGGAACGCGACGCCCAAGGTAAGCTGCGCTGGCGCGCGATTACACCGCCGGAACGGATAAAAAACGTCGATCACGGGGAATTCAGTCACCTCAACGATCTGCAAAACCCCGTGGTCAAGGTGCGCTTCCTCGATTTATTGACCTTCGCCAACTTCACCGGCGACACCCAAAACCGCACTGACCGCTTCTGGCCTCAATTCAACGAACTCATGCTGTTTGCCGAAGGCGTGCCCGCGGAAGTCGAGATAGAGTCCGCTCTGATTGAACTACCTGGGCTGGTGACCTTGGGCAGTATCCACTGGGAGACCGACACGCCGCCGGGCACCAAAGTCGAGATTCGCACCCGCACCGGCGACCAACTCATCCAGCAGATACGCTTCTACGACAGCAATGGCATTGAAAAGACCGCAGCCGAGCACAAGAAGCTTCTCGCCTTCCTCAAAGGGCCAATCGACACATCCTTTGCAATAGGCCCGGGCTGGAGTGCTTGGAGCCAGCAGTACCAGCAGCCCGGCGATCCGGTAACGTCGCCTAGCCTGCGCAAGTTCATGCAAATTCAGGCCCGTCTGCTCAGCGAAGACCGCCAGATCGCACCAGCGCTGGAGCGTATCTCCGTAGAGTTGCACACCCCGGTCGCCCTCGGGCTGCGAGCCGAAGTCTGGCCGCCCGAGGCCCAAGTGGGAGTTCTGGACACCTTCGAGGTCTTCGTCCAACCCCAGTTCCTAGAGCGGCCCACCTCGGTCCGCAGCCCCGGGTTCGACGAGATGCTCATCAGCGCCGATCCAGGCCTCGACATGCAGCTTATCGATGTGGCAATAGGTACCGAAGAGGAGTTTGCATCTGGAGCGCCGCAATCGCTCTTGGACCTGGCAAGCACCGACGGCCAGATGCTGCAAGGCGACTCGCTTCTAGTGCGCTTCCCAGAGGTCGCCCTCAGCGACACCGATGCGCTGCCGCAGCTATACTTTCGCACAGCGGCCGATGGCGAGGAAGTGCCTACCAGCATCGACGGCCAGCTCTTGACAGCGACCTCGCACGCTCTGCTCCCAGACGCCGTGCGCGGCGCTGTGCGCTACTTCCGCATTGCCGGAGAAGAGCTAGTGGAAGTCGATCGCGCGGCCTACGACGAGCTACCGCCCGAATCTCAGGGACCCGTGCGCTATTTCCGTAAGGTAGTAGGTTTGGGGACCCAGACGCTTTTCGACGAGGCCGGCGACACGCTCAGCGCGGCCCAGTACAACCGGCTGGGCCGCGCCAGAGGGTGGGTCGTCGGCCATGGCCGACTCGTGCGCCTGCGCTTTGCGTCCAAAGTCTTCCTCCACGGCACCAAGCTGAAGGTGGCGGTGCGCAACCAAGCGGCTGGTACGCCCTATCAGCCTGCCGACGCTGCCGACGCCACCGCGCTACGGCCATCGCAAACTCTGTCGATCGCCGCGCTCGGTGCCAAACAGATCGTCGCCGATATCTCGGTCGCACCCAATCCCTTCACGCCCAACGGCGACCTCGTAAACGACGTGGCCCAAATCGAGTTCTCGCTGTTCAAAGTCTATGCCGAGCGGCCGGCCGCCGTCCGCATTTGGGCACTCGACGGTCGGCCCATGCGCCTACTAGAAGGCACGGCCCAAGGCGGTCACCAGCGCTTTACTTGGGACGGCAAGGACGACCATGGCCGCGTCGTGCCGCCCGGACTTTACATCTGCCAGATCGACGTGGACGCCGACGCCGAAGACAGCGCCGGACAACGGCAATCCCACCTTATCGCGGTAGCCTATTAGGGTCGAAAAGAGAACGCCATGCACACTGTTATTACTAGACTAAGCCTCGTTTTGCTACTCGTTGCCGCCGGTGCAGCCCAAGAGGCAGCCGGCCAAGTCGATTACAGTTCTCGCCTCGGGCTGCAACAGGGCGACGAGACCTCCTTTGCGCCCCAAGGGCCAGACGTCATGCTCGGCGTCCTCGACCCGGCCGTGCGCCGCTGGTACGTACCACAGGAGCTATACAAAGAGTACCACTGGCGCCAGTGGCAGTACACCAACTACGCCCGCAACCCCTACCAGCGCTACGTCGATATCAGCCTCGAAGGCGACTACTTTTACGACCTGTACGGCAATTTTCTCACCCGTGGGTGGTTGATCTTCAACAACTCTCAGAGCAAGCCCCAGCAGTTCGGCAACTCGCTGCTCAAATCCAGCCGCTTCCAACAGTGGTTTTCCGACGTGGTCATCGCCTCAGACGCCAAGGGTCAATACTTCTACACCTTGACGACCAGCGCGCAGATGCGCTCGGTGATCTCGCCGATGGTCTTTTCCAAGCCGCGCATGGACGGTGTGCAGTTCGACCTCGCCACCGACCGCTACGAAGGGACGCTCATCTACTCGCGCCTGAGCAATCCAGGTGGCTCTACTACCGAAGACCAAGAAGTACTCCGCACCAACAACACCACGCTGTTCGGCGGGCGCTTTGCCTACCAGCTCAGCGACGCCTTGCTATTGGGCCTGCACGCGGTCAACGCCCACCAGTCGAACACGCTTTCGGACCGCCTAGTGGGCAACCCGTTTTCCGGCGCTTTGACCGTGGCCCAAAACAAAACCGTGGGGCTGATTCAGATCGTCTTGCGTGACGATTCCCCAGGCGACGGAACGGGCGGAGCCGCCTTCTTCCAAGCCGGCTCGGACGTGCTGATCACCTACGAGGACGGCACCGTCGATGCCGGCAAGGACATCCAGTTTGAGCCGGTCATCGAGGGCGGCTTTGTCCAGCAAGGCTACATCGCTGCCAACGGCCCCGAGGAAATACGCCTGAGCTACGACTTCGACAGTCCGGCCTTTGTCGATCGGGCCTCATTTCCCAAAGAGGACATCGTCAAAGTCGAGTTCCGGCTCGTGCTGGGCAACGACTACCAAGTCTGGATGACGTCCGACCGCCAAGTCAACCGCGACGGAGAGGCCGTGCTGCTGCTCGTAGCCCAAGCCGAGGGCAACGTGCAAGACATCACCAATTTGCAGACCGTCCGTTTCGAGTACGGCCTGCCCACGGCTACCCACATCTTCGGCGGCAACATCGAAATACGCGACTACAAGGGCTTTGACCTGTACGCCGAATACGATCTGAGCATGAGCTACCGCAAATATCCCAACGTCCTGCGCGACGAGCACCGCACTACATCCGGCATCGGCGGGAGCCGCCGGGCACCGGCTTGGATGGTGAACGCGTCCAAAAAGGCCGCACCCTTCTTTGTCTTCGGCGAGGCGTACAGCATGGATCCGCTCTACAATACGCGGACCTTTGTCACCACGGGCACGGGCGAAATCGAATACGACAGCGAGCGCGAGGGCATCGTCGAACTCGTCGAAGACAACGACGACCAAGACCGCTACCCCGACACAGTGCGCTTCGACTGGCTCCAAGGCGATTCTCAGGTCTTCCCAGGCTGGGACCAAAACAACGACTTCGTGCCCGACATCAACCAAAACGACAACTTCGTGCGCTCCAATGCCGTGCCCGACTACGAAGAGCCTTTCCTCCGCTTCCATTCCGACCGCCCGGAATTCCTCTTCGGGATGGACATGAACAACAACTTCTGGATCGACCAATACGAAAACGACGAAGAGCCAGATTACCCCTACCGCCGCGACCATCGCGGGTACAATGTGTACGGCGGTGCCGACTTGACGCCGCGGCTCAAGGTGATGGTCGGCGCGCTGCGCGAGGAACTCATCTCGTCGAACCAGCAAAACAAGAGTACCTACGCCCTCGTGACGTACGACAACAACTCTCCGCGCTTTGGGCGCTTGCGCTTCTTTGAAATGAGCAAATTGGTAGAGGACGACATCCCCAATCCCCTCTTGCAGTGGGCACCGGACAACACCCTGCGCGGCGGCGAATTGACCAAGGTCGAAGACCCCCTGTTGGCCCGCGACACTTGGATCAACCAGCTCTTTGTAGGACACAACTTGCAGTCGGCTTCCTTTAAAGTGCAGACCAAAGTCAACTACGTGCGCTTCCGCCAGCTAATGAGCGAGGCTCGCCGACAGGCCCTAGAGCTAGACGAGCAGGACTTTTTCTTTGGGGTGATTAACAAGGCCAGCTACCGCTATGCCTTGGGCCGACTGAGCTTGGAGCCGCGCTGGAAGAGCGAATTCCGCAAGCAGTCGCGCAGCCTCTTCGCTCTAGATCATTCCACCAGCCTCTACGAACTGTTTTCGGCCGTCGTCGAAACTCGCCTCCTGAGAGCCACCCAGCTCCAAGCAGGCATCGAGTACCTGATTTTTAACGACTTCGACGTCGATGCCAACGACTTCAACTCCATTACCGGCGCGTTTCAGTTTACCAATCAGTCTCAGTACTTGGGTTACAGCCTCCACGCCCTAGCCGGGCTGCGAATCGAGCGCCAAGATTTCAAAGAGCGAGAGGCGCGGTACACAAGTCAGACCTTTATAACGATCTACGCAGGATTGGAATAGCGCGTGATTTGGCGCAACGACAACTTCGCCGCAGCCGTCATCGGCATCGCGTTCATGGCCCTTTGGCCGCGCCTGACCTATCTAAGTGAGGTCGCGCAAGACCCCTTCTTGGAGGTGCCGACAGCGGCGAGTATGCCCTATATCGAAGCCGCTAGAGGGGAGGGAAACGCAGCCGTTGCCAGCCCCTTGTACCCGCTCTTTTTGCGCGGCCTCGTCGCCGTCGGACTGGCACCCCGCTACGTCCAAGTCCTGCTAGGCGTAGTCAGTTGCGTGCTGTTAGCCCTAATCGGCCGCGCGCTCTGGGGGCCGGGCACGGGACTCATCGCGGCTTTATGCGCGGCCCTGTACGGACCGGCCGTCTATTTCACCGGCTCCTTGCTGCCCCCGGTCCTCGCGGTTTTCCTAGTGCTCTTGCTGTTAGCGGCGCTCTTGTGGGCAGACCAGCAGAGCGGTGGGAAAGCGTTTTTAGGAGTCGGGCTTTTGCTCGCACTTTGTTTGCTAGCTGCGCCGCAAGTCGCGCTTTTCGCACCAGCCGTGCTGTGGTGGCTGTGGATAGGAGGAAAACAGCGGGCGTGTTGGGCCTGTGCGCTGGGGACGGCTGGCGCGGTCGTGCTGTGGTATCTTTTGGGGATTGCTACAAATGCAGGCGGCTCGCCCGATCTCCTCGTGCGCGGCGGAGAGCACTTGCCCGCGCTGGATATGTACCACGCGCGCGGCGATTCAGCCGTCCTAGCGACTCTGCTGTGGAAATGGGGACTCGCGTTTCCCTTCGGCTTGGTCGTGCCGCTCGCGCTATTGGGTGTGGGTTTTGCCTTGGCAGCGCGGGAGCGGGGCGCTTTGCTTGCACTGCTGTTTGTCGCAACCAGCGCGGTCGGAACGGCGCTCTACGGTGCCCATGCCGAGACGCGCATGGTGCTGGTTCCCGTGCTCTTGCTCTTTGCAGTGAGTGGAGTCGGGCAACTGGCGCAGTTGTCTTGGGCGTGGAAGGGGGGCGCTGTGGCGGGATTGGTGCTAGTCGCGGCATTGGTCAATGCCAGCACGCCAGCCATGGACCGAGCGGCGCAAGCCTCGCAGCACCGCTATTTAGGTCGCGCCTATGCGGAGTTGGGCATGACGGCCACTGCGGTCGCCGCATACGAACAGGCCTTGGCCGCGGGCAATTCCGACAAGGATGTGTATTGGGCCTTGGCAGCGCTCTACGACGCGAGTGGCAAACCCGAGCGGGCGCTCGGCATCAGTCGGGCATTCGTCGCGCGCTGGCCCGCAGACGAGCGCGGGCAGCGGGCACTCGGAGATCGCTACATGGCGGTGGGCCATCCCCAACAAGCGCGCACAATCTACCACCAGCTCGTCGCGGGCAGCGGACGAGAAGCCCTACTCGGACGCTTGGGGGATGCGCAACTGACGAGCGGCGCGCCCGACGAGGCCGTGCAATCCTACGAGCGGCTGCTAACTCTGAGTCCGGACAGCAGCCGGGTGCGCTACCAACTGGCGCGCGCCTACGCTGCGAGTGGGCGGGTCGCAGACGCCGAGCGAGCCTATCGCCAACTCCTAGACAGTCCGGCCTATGGCGTGCCGGCGCGGGTGGAAGCGGCTGCTCTCTTGCGCCACAACGGCCAGCTAGCAGCGGCCGAGCGGCTGCTCTCGCAAGCCCTAGCGCTAGCGCCAGACCACCGCGCGGGATTGCTTCTACTGGGCGAGGTACTGTTAGAGCAAGAGCGTCCCAGCGACGCTCTGACTCATTGGTTGCGTCTCGCTGAACTAGAGCCTCGCAACTGGCGGGTCCAAGGGCACTTGAGCAGGGCTTATAGTTTGTTGGGGCGGGACGCAGAGGCGCGGGAGGCAGAAGCTCGCTATCAGCGGGAAAAGCGCCGCGCCCAGCTTCAGCAGCGAGTCGAAGCTGAGCAGAAAGTATTGGCAGAAAAAATTCTCGGGGAAAACTTATGAAGCGCTTGCTTCTCATAAGTGCGATGATGCTTTTGTACGGCAGCGATGCTCAAGGGCGTCAAGTACTGCTTGTCGGCCAAGACGGCCAGATTAGCTGGGAGGGGGAAGTGGAGGCCGGGGCTGCGGTGCAAACCATCGAGCCGGAGTACCGCTCCACCCTAGATCCCAACCTCACCGAAATCGGCGTCGCGCCAGTCAATCTCGTCGATTTCGCCAGCGCGGATTTTCCCGCTAGCATCCTGCCTCGCCGCGTGCAGGAGGGCCAAAACCTCGCCGCTGAAATCGCCGAGCGCGGCGGCAGCATCCGCGCTCCGACCGTTTTCGACCTCGCCGAGTCCCAGCTCCAAAACATCCTCGAGCAGATCGTGTCGCCCGACCCCTCTGGCGGGGCTTTCGAGCGCAAGGGACGGGACGTGTTGGGCACCTTGCTCGTGCTCGATTTGGGCGCGCGGTTTGGCGTCAACCAAATCCGCTTCTTTCCGCGCAATACGGTCTTTCCCTCGCCATCGACGCCCTTTCAGGAGGATTTCCTCAAAAACTTCGAGTTGCAAGTCAACGATGGCCAGGTGTTGACCGAGGCCGGCAATCCCATATGGGAGAGCTTTGCGGTGCGCACCAACAACCCCGATCCGATCGCCACCATCGAGATCGACCCGCCGCGCTTTTTGCGCTTCATCCGCCTGCGCGCCACCTCATCCATCCCCTTTGAGGTGGAGAAATTTCAAGTCTTCGGCGAGGGTTTCTTCCCCACCGTGCAGTACATTTCGCCGCTCATCGACATGGGCACCCCAGCCAATTGGGGGCGCTTGCGCTGGCTAGAGGAGACCGTTGGGCAGGCGAGCGCCGTCCAGATGAACATCCGCACCCGCAGCGGCAACGACACGTCGCCCTTCGCCTATACGCGCAAGCGAGTGGGGCGGCAAGACGCTGAGGAAATCGCGTTCTCAGTTGATAATCCCGACCAGCCGCTCCTGCGCGACGAGTATCTCGACCTACCGGCCAAGGGAGGCCCCGCCGATGTGTGGGAACGCGGTCCCGTGCGCGACGACTTGGCCAATTGGAGTCCATGGACTTCGCCCTACGATCCGGTCGCCGGCACTAGTAGCGAGGGCGCGTTGGTCCTCTCGCCCGGACCGCGCCGCTACTTCCAGTTCCGGGTTGACTTTCAGTCCGACGACCTAGAATCGGCCAAAATCCTGCGGCAGTTTTCCTTTGACTTCACCACGCCGCCATTGGCCGATGTTCTCGTCGGCGAGATCTTTCCACGCGAGGTGCCCGCAGCCGCAGACATTCCCTTCGTCTATGCCGTACGCGCCGAGATGGAGAGCGGAGATCTGCAGGGCTTCGACGGGTTTGAGCTAGTCACCGGCAGCCGCATAGATCGCATCGAGCGCATTGAAATTATCGACCCGCAGGGGGAGTTCCTTCTAGCGCACGACTTTGCGGTACAAGACGCGGTCACCGACGAGGGCGATGTGGCCATCACCGCCATCGCAGAGCGCAGCTTTGCGGTGCGCTTCCCGAGGGTGACAGCGCACAATGCCGTATTAAAGATCCACTTCGTCAGCCGCATCCTCTCGTACAGCACGGCCTTTGAGGGCCGGGGATTGCTATTGGAAGAAGACGCCTTCCAGGGCGTTCAAGCTGGCGACGCCACCGCGCTAGACGAAGGCGACATCTCGTTTAAGTCGGACACTACCGTCCTGAGCCCGGCCGTCAACAGCGGCAGCCTAGTGGGCAGCTTTGATCTCGCCGCGTCCATTATCACGCCCAACGGCGACGGGATCAACGACATCTTGGATATGGAATGCGAGGTCCTCGCGGTCGACGGCGGGCAGATTGCGGTCAATATATACGACCTAGGGGGACGCCGGGTGCGCCGCCTTTTCAACATCGAAGGGCAGAGCGGCGTGTACAGCTCGGAAAATCTGTCCCAACTGCGATGGGACGGGACCGACGATCAGGGTAATAACGTGGCCCCTGGCCTTTATCTAATCCAACTCAACATCGAAGGCGATGCGCGCGCTAGTGCCAGCACGCGCACCGTCGGCGTGGCCTATTGAGGGAGAAAAGATCGTGTTAAAGCAAATGCTGTTGTTGAACGTAGTGCTCGCAGTTTGGAGCACCAGCGCCGTGTGGGGTCGGGCCGAGTTCCACATCGGCGGGCCGATGGGCACTTCTTGGCAGGGGTTGATCACCGACGAGCAGACCGAGTACGCCATCGTCGATGACCAAGGCGCGGTCTTGAGTACGCTTCCCATTGCCATTGGTGCGGAGGAAGCGGGAGTCGATACCATGATCGCCTACGACGACAACGCCATCCGGCCAATATGGGTTGATCCATCGGTCAACCTCGCGCTAGACGAGAACTTGACCCCGCGCGGCGGCAATCTCTTCACCAGCGTCTCTACCGGCTATACCCGCGAGGCGGCCAAAGAGGTCCAGGTGATGATCGACGGCGACCCGGAAACGGCGACCTTGCGCCAAGTCGATATCTCGCCGCGCCTAGCTGGCCTCAATATCGGCTACGTGAAAAACACGGTCGTCAATCTGGGAGCCGAGATGCCAGTCAACCGCATCCGCTTTTATCCGCGCCCGGGCTTTGAGGAAAACTACTTGGCTTGGTACGAAATCGGCGTAGCCGACAACACCGCGCCTTTTATATCCTCACCCCAAGAGAAAGCACCGGGCAAGCGCTGGTACCATGACATCAGCCGCTCGCTCACCTCGACCAACGACCCGGAATTCGACATCCTAGAGCGCAACGTTGAAAACCTCGACCAAATCGTGGATTTGCGCTTTCCCACGCGCGACTTGCGCTGGGTCGGCATCCGCCCGATCAACCCCGAGCGCACCTGGGAGATCGCCGAAATGGAAGTGTACGGCGAGGGCTTTGTCACCAAGACCTCTTATCGCACGGGCGTGTTGGACTTTGGTCGGCCAGTGGCTTGGAGCAAGATCCGCTGGCAGGGCGAGGTACCCGAGGGTACTCGTCTCGTGTTGCGCACGCGCACCGGCTCCACGCCACAGCCCAATTTATTTTGGAAAATCGGCAGCACCGGCAACTTTGAGCGGGTGTCCAAAGACGAGTACACTACGACCTACCAAGTGGGTCGGTTTGGCCAGATCCAAGCGACCTACGACGTGGACAACTGGAGCTTCTGGTCAACGCCCTACGACTTTGCGGCCGGACTGCGCAACCCAGAGGCAACGGGCTGGGAGGACGGAACGCCCCTCCTCTCGCCCGGACCCAGCCAGTACTTGCAGCTAGAAGTGGTCATGTTTTCCGACGGGAACAAAGCGCCGTACATAGACGAGATGTCCCTGTTGTTTGCCGAAGATCCCGCAGCCCAAAGCGTGATCGCCGAGATCTGGCCGGTTGAGACCGATAACTTTGAGCCGCAGACCTTCACCTATGTAGTGCGGCCCGTACTCAAAGACGGCGACCGAGGCTTCGACCGGCTGGAGATCTTCACCCAAGTCCCGGCCGCAGCCGTGCATTCGGTCGCGATCGATGGCCGGGAAATTATCGACGACTTCCCGCCAAAGATAGAGGAAGATCGGATCGTCATTAGCTTTGAGCCGTTTGTCGCGCCGCGCGACAACGAGCGCCGCATCGAGGTTGTCTTCGACGCCAAGGTGCTGCGCTTTGGCGCGGAATTCACCGGTTGGGTGTACGACAGCACCGAGCCCGAACTCAAGCAACAAGTCCGGCCCGGCAACTCAACTTTCCGCTTTGCCGGCGACGCCCTATCGGTGCGCACACCCGTCGGCGGCGAACTCGTGCGGAAGGTCACCGCACATCCCACGACGCTGACGCCCAATGGCGACGGGATTAACGATCAGACCATGATCTCTTACGATCTGCGCAACATCGGCGTGCCGCGCCAGATTGCTTTGCGAATTTTCGACCTGTCCGGCCGACTGGTGCGCGAGGTGATTTCCACGCCAGCCGTCAGCGGCAGCTTTGCAGCGGTTTGGGATGGCCGTCGCACTGAGGGAGACCTAGTCGCCCCGGGCGTGTACCTCTACCAAGTCGATCTAACTACTGACAAGGGCATTTCAGCAGCCGCGGGCACCGTAGCTGTGGCCTACTGAGCGAGCAATGGCAGGAACTGCGAAACACATCTGCAAGGCCGCCCTACTCTTGTGGGCTATTAGCGGCGGCTCGGCCGCGGCCCAAATCGGGCTACAATCGCTGGCCTACTCAGGCGCGGAGGCCCTCGACCCAGCGATGCGCCGCTGGTACGTACCCCAAGAGCTGGTCGCCGAACACCACTGGCGGCAGTGGAGCGCCACCAACTATGCGCGCGTACCCTACCAGCGGTATGTTAGTCCCAGCATCGAAGGAGATTACTTCTACGACTCCTTTGGCAACTTCCTCAATCAAGGCTGGCTGATATACAATGTATCCCAGTCCAACCCCGAGGAATTCGGCACCGTACTGTTCGAAGCCCAGCGCTTCCGCAACTGGTTTTCCGAGGTCGCCGTGGCCTCCGAGCAAAAGGGGCAATACGCGTACGCGCTGACCATCAGCAGCGATCTGCGCACCACCCTGACGCCCATGGTGCTGTCGAAACCGCGCCTCGACGGCGTGCAGTTCGACTTTGCCATGGACAAGTATCGGGGCACGTTCCTCTACGCGCAGGCCAGTGCCCCGCGCGGCATTACCGATCAAGAGCTGCGCCGCACCAATTCCACTACCCTGATCGGGGGGCGCTTTGAGGTGCAAATCGGCGATTTCGTCGAACTCGGCATCCACAGCGCCAACGCGCACCAAGCCAATTCGCTCTCGGAAGAGGCTCTGTTGAGCAATTGGGTGACCGGGTCGCTGACCCAAGGCCAGAACCGCACCATCTCCCGCATCGAAATCGCCCTGCGCGACGACTCGCCCGACGATGGCGTGGGTGGCGCAGCGTATTTTCCGGCTGGCTCGGACATCTTCATCACCTATCGGGATGGCCGCGTGGATTCGGGCCGCGAGATCCGCTTTGAACCGGTGGTGGAAGGCGGCGCGCCCAAGCCAGGCTATATCGAGGCCAACGGCAACGACGAAATCCGCCTGCGCTACGACTTTGACAGCGCCAGCTTCATCAACCGAGCCGCGGCCGATAAGACCGAGATCGTCAAAGTGGAATTCCGGCTAGTGGTGGCCAACGACTATCAGATCTGGATGACTTCCGACCAGCAGACCAGCGCTGGCGAACCTGTATTCCTGCTGGCGACGCAAGCGCCGGGCAACATCAAGGACTTGTCCAATTTGCGCGTCATCAGCTTTGAAGCCGGGCTGCCGACGGCAACCCACATCCTCGGCGGTACGGTGACGGCCACCGACGTGATGGGCTTCGACCTGTACGGCGAGTACGATATCAATTGGAACTATCGCAAATATCCCAATATCCTCGTCGAAGAACACCAGACCTCAGCCGGCATTGTCGGCGCGCGCAGTGCACCGGCCTATATGCTCAATCTGTCTCGCCAGTGGTCCCGCTTCTTCATCTACGGCGAAGCCTATCACATGCACCCGCGCTACAATACCCAAACTTTCGTCACTCGAGACGACGGCAGCATCGACTACCAAAACGACCGCAGCCTCATGGATCTGGTGGAAGACAACGACGATCAAGACCGGGTGCCTGACACCTTCCGCGCCGACTGGGCCTTCCCCGACCGCCAAGTCTTTCCAGGCTGGGACCAGAACAACGACTTCGTACCCGACATCAACCAAAACGACAGCCGAGTGCGCACCAACTCGATCCCGGACTACGAAGAGCCGTTCCTGCGCTTTGCGGTAGATCGGCCCGAATTTCTCTTCGGCGTTGACATGAACAACAACTTCTGGACCGACCAATACGAAAACGACCAAGAGCCAGACTATCCCTACAAGCGCGACCATCAAGGCTACAACGCGTACGTCGGCACCTACTTAGCTCCGCAGCTAAAGATCATCGCCGGCCTCCTGCGCGAGGACCGCATCTCTTCCAACCAGAAAAACCACAGCGCGTACGCGCTCCTGCGGTACGACCGGAGCTGGGCGCGCTACGGCGATGTGCGCCTCTTCGGCATGACCAAGCGCGTGGAGGACGATATCGCCGACCCGCTCTTGCAGTGGGCACCCGACAACACGCTGCGCCTCGGCACGCTGACCGAGATCGACGATCCGCTGCTAGCCCGCAACACTTGGATCAACCAGCTTTTCCTCGGCCACAAGGTGCGCGCCTTTTCGCTGAACCTACAGAGCAAGGTCAATTGGGTGGTCTTTCACCAGCTCATGGACGCCGAGCGTCGGCAGCGCTGGGCCCTAGCCGAGACGGATTTCTTCTTCGGGATGGTCAACAAGGCCCACTACCGCCATGCGTTCGGTCCCCTCTATTTAGAGCCGCGCTGGAAAAGCGAGTTCATCAAGCAGAGCCGCGACCTGTTCACAGACGAGCGCCGAACGACCCTAGCCGAACTCTTCTCGCTGTTGGCGGGTACCCATGTCCTAGAGATCACCAAGCTACAAGCGGGTATAGAGTACCTGATCTTCGACGATTTCGACGCGGATGCCAACGACTTCACGGCACTGACTTGGGGCATTCAGTTCAAAAACGAATCGGCCTACCAAGGCTACAAGCTACAGACCGTGATCGGGCTGGTGCTAGAGCGCAAGAACTTCAAGGACGCTCCATCGCGCACCGAGACCCAATCTTTCATCGCCATTTACGCGGGAATTTAAGCCTTGACGTACACTTTTGTAGGCGTGTATATTGAACGCTTTATCTCATTGCGAAACGAGAAGGCGGCCGAGTCGCCGCACCTTCTCTCTTTTTTAAACCCTATCTCGTGGAGGTAGTTTTACCATGAAAAAGATTCTTACCACCGCCTTAGCCTCGTTGGGCCTTGTGGTTGCGGCCCAAGCCCACGAGCCGCCTGGCGGACTGTTGGTCGCCGTGAACTTTCCCGATGCCAACGTGCCCGTCATCGATGGCGACGCCGGCGAATGGGCCCCCGTGCCCCTCGACCAGTACGGGATTTTCAGCGAGACCTTGTATTCGATCCACGGTTTTGCCGGCGAGAACGTCCCGCAAGGCGGGCTGGACGCCAGTTCGATGCAGATCCGCCACATCATGGGCTGGAACGACGCGACCAACAACGTGTACATCACCAGCCGCGTCTTCGACGACATTCACATCACTCAGCGTCAAGATCCAGGCAAATTCTTCTGGGATGACAGCGTCGAGTACGAGCTCAACGCTGCACACCAAGCCCGCGATGACCTGAATCCCGGCGACGATGCCACCAGCTTCAGCTACAAGTTCGCCTTCCCGGTCTATCAGGAGACCTTTGAATGGTATCGCCCCATCGTCAACCTGCCGTGGATGACCAGCGGCTCGCAGTGGGTCGAGATCGCCTCTACCTTCGAGGGCGAAGAGTTCGGTGAGAGCACGTACACCTACGAACTCCGTATCTTGCCGATCGAGCGGATGCCGCGCTCGGATGAGGCCACCGAGGATCAGGTAGAAATTCACGACCTGACCGAGGGCAGCATTATCCACGTCACGGCGACGGTCAACGACGTCGATGGCGGCGAAGGCGATGGCGACAACCGCATCGGCATGTGGAGCACCAACCCGATCTCCTGCTGCCACGCTGCTCAAGACTTGCTGCTAACCCCGGCCGATCCCAACATCGACTGGGGCACAGCCACGTCTGTCGAGGGAAGCAGTTGGGGTCGGATCAAGTCTCAGTTCTAGGCTGTTTCATCTCAATTGCAGTACCATTCCGGGCAGGTCTCGCCTAGATGCGGGGCCTGCCCGAATACTTTTAGGAGGCTATATGCTCACCCAGGAACAGGTCGATTTCTACCGCGAACACGGCTATCTCGTCGTCGCGGATGTGTTGCGCCCAGACGAGTTAGAGGAGGCACACGCCATTGTTGATGACTTCGTCGAACAGTCGCGGCACGTCTCCGAGCAGGGCGGGCACTTCGACCTAGAGCCGGATCACACCCCCGAAAACCCCAAGGTGCGCCGCCTGAGTGCGCCGGCGCGTTATCATCCCTTCTTCGGCGGCTTGATGCGCGACAGCCGCATCCTAGACCTTCTAACGTCCCTGATCGGCCTAGACATTCGCGCCCAAGGCGACAAGCTCAACATGAAACCAGCCGATGGCGGCAGCCCGGTCGAGTGGCACCAAGACTTTGCTCACTACCCGCACACCAACGACGACTTGTGCGCCGTGGGCATCGCCCTAGACGACGCCACGCGAGAAAACGGCTGCATGATGGTGGTGCCCGGCTCCCACCGGGGCCCGATCCTCGATCACCACCAAGACGGCTACTTCATCGGGGCCATCAGTCCCAGCCGCGACCACATAGACCTCACGTCGGCCGTACCCCTAGAGATGAAAGCCGGCTCGCTTTCCATCCACCACGCCCGCACCTTGCACGGCTCGGCACTCAACCGCTCGGGTATGTCTCGGCGGCTCTTGTTATATCAGTATGCGGCCGTGGACGCTTGGCCGCTCGGCGGAGTGGGCAATTGGGATTCTTTTAACGCCAACATTCTGCGCGGCGAACCCACCTACGATTTTCGCCTCGTGTCGATGACAGCTCGCACGCGTATGCCAGCCGGGTCGCGCAGCGGCGGCGGCATCTACGAGTTGCAAAAGCCGCTGCAAGAACAAGAAAAAGTATTCGCCACCGGCTAGATTCTCGCCTTGCCGCCGTTTGTTCGCTTGGGGATCGTCGCAGCACTAGCTGCCGGAGTACTCTGGGGCGTCCTCTCCATTCACTGGTACCCGGCCGAAGAAGTGCTGACCATGTGGGTGTGGGGGTCGCCACAAGAGGCCGAGCTATACCGCAATGTCGCCGCCGAGTATCGCCAGCAGCACCCGGAAGTTCGCCTGCGGTTAGAGGTAGTGCCCGGCCGCAGCGTCGTGCAGAAGCTCCTAACGGGCATGGACGCCGGGCACGCCCCCGACATCTGCGTATTGCACTGGCGGCAGATGCCCCAAGTAGCTAGCACCGGGCAGCTCCTACCGCTCGACGACTTGATGCGGCGCGACCAGATCGCCACCGGCGATTACTATCCAGTAGGTCTGCAAGCGTACACCTACCACGGCACCCTCTACGGCATTCCGGTCAAAGGCAGCACCATCACCTGCTTTTACAACAAGAACCTCTTCGACCGCTACGGGATCAGCTATCCCACCGACGACTGGACGCTTGACGATCTCCTAGTCAAGGCCAAGGCCCTAACCATCGACGAAGACCAAGACGGCCTGCCGGACATCTACGGCTGCACCCCGTACGACATCGCCAGCTACGTGTGGAGCATGGGCGGGGACTTCTTGCGATGGGAAAACGGGCGCTACGTCTCCAACCTCGACGATCCGCGCGTGGCCCAAGCCGTGCAGTTCTACGTCGATCTCTACTTTAAGCACAAGGTAAGCCCGCCCCGCCCCGGCGTGCGCAGCGACAACGCCATGAGCACCTTCACGTTTGAAGCCGGGCGCATTGCCATCGGCATCATGGGGCCGTGGATGCTGCCGACCTTTCAGCTCTTGGACCGCTTCGAGTGGGACGCGGCCCTCTTTCCCCAAGGACCGGCCGGCCGGCAAACGCGCTACGCCAGCGTCGGTTTTACGATTTGGAAGGGCACGCGCGAGCCAGAAGTCGCTTGGGATGTACTCAAGCACATGGTCTCGGCCGAGGCGACGACCAAGATGGCCAAGCTAGGCAGCGACCTGCCACCGCAGCGCTCGGTGGCCCGCAACACCTATCCGCGGGCGTCAACGCCCTATGAAGAAGAGGTCTTCGTGCGCTCGATGGACTACAACGTCCGGCTCTTCCCCCAAGAGCTGTGGTGGGAGGACCTCTACCGCCGGATGCTCGACGAACTCGACGCAGCCCTCACCGGCCGCGAGAGCGTGGCCGAAGCCCTCGCCGAAGCCCACCAAGTAACCAACGCCTATCTGCAGCGCATCTACGCCGAAGAAACCCCCTGATGAAGAGTCAAAACAAAGCCGCGTTCTTCTTTCTGCTGCCCAATTTCGTCGGCTTTCTCATCTTCGCGCTTGGCCCGGTCGTAGTGGCTGCGGGCATGGGTTTCTACCGCTATCAGCTCGCCTCGGGCGCACCCGTCTTCATCGGGCTGGATAATTTTGCGGATCTAGTGCTCTTCAAAAAGGTCGATGGCGAGTGGGTGGCGCGCGACCCATACTTCTGGAAGTACCTCGGCAACACGCTCTTTTTGATGCTCAACATCCCGCTTGCCATGGTCGGCTCTCTGCTCTTGGCCGTGCTGTTAAACAAAGAACTGCCCGGCCGCATCTTCTTCCGCACCCTATTCTTTATTCCCCACCTGTGTACGGGTATCGCCATCTATATGGTCTGGAAAATGCTCCTGACCTACGAGCCCAACGTCGGCATCATCAACGGGCTTTTGTGGCAGATCTTTGGGGTGTTGGGCATCGCACCCGAGCGGGCTGCCGCGCTCCTGCCGGGGTGGCTCATCGACGCATCTTGGGCCAAGCCCGCGCTGATCATCATGTTCATCTGGGCCAGCGTCGGAGGCTACAACATGGTTCTCTACTTGGCCGGCCTGCAAAACATCCCGCTCGAACTCTACGAGGCCGCTGAAATGGATGGAGCTGGCTGGTGGTCCCAGCTCGTCCATATCACCGTGCCCCAGCTAGCGCCCACGACGTTTTTCATTCTCGTCACCAGTATAATCGGCGGCCTGCAAGGTGGCTTTGAAGCCGCTTATGTAATGACAGGGGGCGGCCCCGAGGGATCGACGACCACCATGAGCTACTACATCTACACCCAGGCGTACGAGCAGCTAGAAGTAGGGTACGCAGCGGCGATTTCAATGGTGCTCTTCGCGCTGATTTTCGCGGCGACCTTGCTCAACTGGCGCTACGGCGGCAAGCGGCTGGAGGCTGTCTGATGGAGCGCTGGCGTCGGTACCAATCAACGGTCCTGATCTATGCGATCTTACTACTCGTGCTCAGCGGCATGGTGGTGCCGCTGGTGTGGACCCTGCTCACCTCCTTCAAGTACAACGTCGATGTGACGCTCGGGTGGATTCCGCCGCGCTGGACCACGGACAACTACGCCGGCGTGTTCCACGCCTTCTCCTTCCTCCGCTACTACGCCAATTCGCTGTTCATCGCCACCGCCGTCACCGTGGTCCAAGTCGCTACCAGCGCACTAGCGGCGTACGCCTTTGCCCGCTTGCAGTTCCGGGGCCGCGACGTGCTCTTCCTCGGCTACTTATCGACGATGATGATTCCAGCCGACGTGCTGATGATCCCGCAATTCGTGCTGATGAAGAAAATTCCCGAATGGCTGAACGCGGTGTTAGCAACGGACTTTTTCAGTGGTTTCCTCTACTTAAAGAGTCACTACATCGGCCATCCGGTGGGGCTGGACAGTTTTTTCGCTTTGATCGCGCCGGGGTGTTTCAGTGCCTATGGGACGTTCATGCTGCGGCAGTTTTTGCTGGGGATTTCGCGCGAGATCGAGGAGGCGGCGCTCATCGACGGATGCTCGGCGTGGGGCGTGTTTTGGCACGTGGTGGTGCCGCTGGCCAAACCGGCGCTGGGAGCGTTGGCGATCTTCACCTTCCTCGGGCGATGGCGAGCCTTTCTCTGGCCGCTGATTATGACGGATTCGGATTCGATGATGGTGCTGCCGGTGGGATTGGCCAAGCTGTCGGACCTGTACGTCAACGACTACGGGCTGATTTGCGCGGGATCGGTGTTGATGCTCGTGCCGATGATCGCGGTTTTCGTCTTTTTTCAGCGCTGGTTTATCAGCGGGATTCAGCTAGGGGCGGTGAAGGGGTAAGCAATCGTACTTGCCACTCCCAAAGAACCCTCTATAATTTCCATTATGGCCTCAGCTAAACATTTACCCATCAAAATTGATCAAAAAAAATTGCCGTCTTTTGCCGTACGCACGGGATAGGTCGGCTGAGTCTATTTGGCTCGGTCCTGCGGGATGATTTTGATCCGGTTCGCAGCGACGTTGACGTGCTAGTAGAGTTTCTACCTGGCCGTACTCCGGGTTGGGAATTTTTTATTTGGCATGAAGAGTTAGAGGCCATCTTGGGACACAAGGTTGATCTGTTTTCAGGGCTGAATCGGTGGCTAGACCCCCTTGTCCGTCAAGAGATGCTGCCGCTCTATGAGCAAGCATGACTATCGGGTTACGCTGCGGCAGATAGAGGAATATGCCGGTCGGGCACAGGAGATTGTGCAGGCAAAACCCTGGATGAATTGGTGGGTGATTGGCAAGCGACTATTGCGATGGCCTCTGCAAAGCTACTGTGAGCCAAACGGGTAATGCGGCCCGAGGATTTTCGTTCCAGCCCAACAGACGCTCATCAGTCCCCGACATATAAGAAGAGCCTTGCCAGTATCTTGAATCCTCGGCAGCACTCTCCAAAATTTTCCGCAAGATGAACCCCGAGGTTGCCACGGGGTTGAGAATGTCCGCCAGTGTCCAGTTGAATACAAATGTGCCATTCTTCTCATTTCCAATAGGCCCAGTTTCCCAATAGGGTCTCTCAACCTCAATCGGTCTAATCTGATCTTTCCAAGGCCGCTGGAACGGATGAATATCATAGAAGACGTAGTGGCCCCCTGGGCGCAGGATGTGCAAGATCTCATTGAAGACCGCTTGCAAATCTGCAATCCAAACGAAGAACCCGTTAGAGGAACAGACTAGGTCGAACCCCTCGTCTCCTATAGACTTGAGGTCAGCAGCATCGGCTTGCACAAAGGCCATAGATAACCCTAGCTGCTCCGCTCGTCTAGCGGCCACTTCTAGCTGCTGCTCAGAGATATCTATCGACGTGACGTTTGCCCCCATTCCCGCAAGAGCAAACGCCGCGTAGTTATCACCGCTGCCAATGACGCACACATCCTTGCCCGAGATGTTGCCGGCAACCTCGCGAATCAGTTGAAGCGCGCCGCCGGCAAAGCCGAGATCAGGCTCGTTGGGACAACGTTGCCACAATCCGTCTTTGTCGCGAAGCTCCTCCCACTGCTTAGCGGCTTCGTTCCAGTGACGTCGATTGGAATCGTGATACTTAGTCATTGGACTCAACTTCAGTCGCGGATGGGCAGGACGTCTCGTGTAACCTCCCGAACTTTACCGGGAAACGTTCGTCCTCTCACCCACATAATCGGCTGACCTTTGCCAGCTTTTTCTGGATCAAACCATTCTGCTTGTGCGCTTAAGTAATGCGACACATAGCTGCGTCTAAATCGCTGGCTGTGGTTATTGGTACTTTTGTGCAACAGGTGAGAGTGAAACCAGATGACCGCACCGGGTGGAACTTCCACGGCAATGCCGTCCTCGTCGCGGGCATTGCGGGCCAGTTTGAATTCTGTCTGCTGCGACCCCTCAATATCGTCGTGCTCGGCAATGGCCTGTTTGTGGCTGCCGGGAATCACGTATAGGCACCCGTTTGCGCGATCTGCGGGGTCAATGGCTGTCCAAGTACCGACGGTCGTTGCCGTCTTGAACCGCTTGCCAAAGTAAAACTTGTCTTGGTGCCAAGGGAATCCCAAGCCGATTTCGGGCGCTTTCCAAATGAAGAGATTGTTGATACCCAGAATGTCTGGGCCAAGAATATCGACGAGCGGGTCGGTCAGGCGCGGATCCCGCACGCGGGCGAGGAACTCCGGTATGTAGCAACTGGGGTGATGGATCTTGTGCATACCATAGATCCCGGATCGCGCGTCTTTGCCGTCGCGGATCAGGGCATTACGGTCGATGTGGGCCATGGGCATTCTGCGCTTCCCCGCAACAATGTCTTCGGCCACCTGCCGCAAGTAATCGTTCTCCTCGTATGAAAAGACGTTCTCGCGCACAAAATATCCATCGCGCTCCCAACGCTGGATTTCGTCAGAGGTCATGCGGAAGGCATTCATTGGGATGGGTCTCCTAATCGTCCTGCTTTGACACGGTTTATGGATATATATAGTCTAAGTAGGGCCTTAGCGGCCCACCAAACAGCGCATGAGCCTCAATCCCTTCAAACCGTTCGCCTCGTACCTCCGCCCCTACCGCTGGGCCTTAGTCATCGGCCTAACCTTTTTGCTGGGCGAACAACTCGTCTCCGTCTCCATTCCCCTCATCCTCGAACGCGCCATTGACCAAGCCCGAGCCAGCCTAGATCAAGCCGCACCAGATCTGACTTTCCTAACGCGCTACGCTGCCCTTATCGTCGGCTTGGGATTAGCGCAATGGGGCATGGCCTTTGGCATGCGCTGGCACTTGGCCTCCACCTCGTACCGCGTCGAGCGCGACATCCGCCAGCGCTATTTCGCCCACCTGCTCACCTTGCCCCTCGGCTACTTCCAACAGGCCCGCACTGGCGATTTAATGGCGCGAGCGACCAACGACGTCGAAGCCGTCCAGCGCTACCTCAGCCACGGCTTCCGCATGTTCCTGAGCGCCATCCTCGGCTTCAGCTTCAGCATGGTAGCCATGTGTCTGTACGACTGGGAACTGACCCTGTACGCGCTGTTGCCCATGCCCATTATGACCGTAATCCTGCGCTTGGTAGGCAGCAGAGTGCGCAGGCGCTATCGCAGGGTCCAAGAGCAATTTGCCGCCATTAGCACCTGCTTGCAGGAAAACCTCTCAGGCATGCGCGTGGTCAAGGCATTTGCCCGCCGTCGCGGCGAGATCGACCACTTCACCCAGCTCAACGACGAGTACGTCGAGCGCAACCGCCGCCTGATCTACCTCTACAGCACGTTTTTCCCCTTCACCTTCCTCATCAGCGGCCTGTCCATGGTGCTCATTCTGTGGCTGGGCGGCATTCGCGTCGTCGAAGGGACGCTCACCCTAGGGGCCTTTGTCGCCTTCAACGCCTACTTGATCCGTATGAGCCGTCCGATGATGATGATGGGCCGCATCGTCGATGAATTCCAGCGCGCCATGGCTTCCATGCTGCGCATCGAGTCCGTGCTCAAAGAACAGCCCCAGCCCGACCAATACCAAGACGACGGCTTGGCGATCAAAGGCGAAATCGAATTCCGCCGCGCCTCCTTTGCGTACAATGGCCAAACCGTGCTGCGCGATATAGATGTTCACATTCCGGCTGGCAGCACCCTGGCCATCGTCGGCCGGGTCGGGTCGGGCAAGAGCACGCTGGCCCGGCTCATCCCCCGCCTCATCCAAGCCGGCGAGGGCCAGATCCTCATCGACGGCAAACCCATTGAACAAATGCCACTGCGCGCCTTTCGCGACGCTATCGGCTACGTGCCGCAGGACACCTTCCTGTTCTCCGAAAGCATTCGCGACAACATCGCCCTCGACTCAGTCGCTCCAGACGACGTCGAACGCGCCATTGAGGTAGCCCAACTAGCCGCGGACCTCAAGACCTTTCCCCAAGGGCTGGAAACCATCGTCGGCGAGCGCGGCGTCACTCTGTCGGGTGGACAAAAGCAGCGCACGGCCCTAGCCCGTTCAGTTGTGCGACAACCGAAAATCCTCATCCTCGACGACGCCTTGGCCAGCGTCGATACCCGCACCGAAGAGCAAATCCTCACGCGCCTGCGCGACATCATGGCCGAGCGCACCACCATTCTCATTGCCCACCGCATCTCCACCGTCATGGCCGCGGACCACATCATTGTGCTCGACGAAGGGCGCATTATCGAAGAGGGCACCCATGACCAATTGCTCGCACTCAATGGCCTGTACGCCGACATGTACCGCCGCCAGCACCTGACCGAGGAATTGAGCGACCTCTAATGCCGCCGATCATCCGCGACGAGCAAGAAATCGACAAAAAATCCATCGACCTCCGCCTGATGGCTAGGCTGTTGGGTTTCCTGCGGCCCTATTGGCCTTGGGCGGCCTCGACGTTGTTGCTCATTCTCGCGGCCTCGCTGGCGCGCCAAGCCGGTCCCGTGCTGACTAAAATAGCCGTTGACGAGCACATCGTGCCCGGCGACCTAGACGGCCTAGGCACCCTCGTCCTGCTCTTCGCCGCGCTATTGGTCGCTCAATTCGCCATTGGCTACGCCCAGAGCTGGATCACCAGCATGGTCGGCCAGTGGACCATGCGCGACGTGCGCTTGAACATTTTCACCCGCCTACAGGGCCTGCCGCTCAAATTCTTCGACCGCACACCCATCGGCCGACTGATGGCGCGCAATACCAGCGATGTCGATGCACTCAACGAATTCTTCACCTACGGTGCGGTCTCCTTAGTAACCGAAGCCGTCACCATCGCCTCCATTCTGTTTTACATCTTCTTCTATCTCGATGTCGAACTCGGTCTGCTCACCTGCGCCTTTTTGCCCGTGGCCTTTGCCGCCACCCTGTGGCTACAAAACCGCACCTTCCATGCCTTTCGCCAAGCTCGCACCCGCTTTGCCCGCTTCAGCGCCGATTTGCAGGAAACTTTGTCGGGTATAGAGGTAGTAAAACTGTTCAACTGCGAGCCGCGCAGCGCCCGCCGCTTTAATGAGGGCACCGACGAATATCTCGACGCTCGCTTGGTGCGCACCCGGTATCACTCGGCTTACTTCCCCTTCATGGAATTGTGCGGTGCTGCCCTGATAGCGCTGGTGCTGTGGTACGGCGTCGGCCAAGTGCTGCGCGAGGAAATCGCCTGGGGCGTTTTGGTAGCCATGCTGCAATACGTGCCCCGCTTCTTCATGCCCATCCGCAACCTCGCCGAGGAATACGCCACCGTGCAAGTGGCAATGGCCTCCTCCGAGCGCATCTTTGAACTGATCGACGCCGAGCCAGAGCCAGTCGGCGGCTCCGTGCATCAGGAGCGCATCGCCGGTGCCATTGAATTCCGCCACGTGTGGTTTGCTTATGAAGGTGAAGAGTGGGTCCTGCGCGACGTTTCCTTCTGCGCCGAGCCGGGCCAGAGCTTGGCGCTAGTCGGGGCTACCGGCTCGGGCAAGACTACCATCATCAGCTTGCTGTGCCGCTTTTACGAGATTAAACGAGGGCAGATTTTGGTCGATGGCATCGACATCCGCGAGTGGAATGTGGAAGCGCTGCGGCGGCGCTGCGGTTTGGTGCAGCAGGACGTCTTTCTCTTCGCCGGCGACATTGCCAGCAACATCCGCCTCGGCGCTCCCGAGCTGTCGGACGCATCCGTCGCGCAGGTGGCCCGCTATGTCAACGCCGACCGCTTTATCGACCGCCTGCCCGACACGTACCGCCACGACGTACAGGAGCGCGGCGCAGCCCTGTCTGCGGGTCAGCGCCAACTTTTATCCCTCGCTCGCGCCTTAGCCGCCGACCCGGACATTCTGGTGCTAGACGAAGCCACCGCCCACATCGACACCGAGACCGAAGGCTGGATCCAAGACGCGGTGGAAAAACTCATGCGCGACCGCACCTCCATCGTCATTGCCCACCGCCTCTCCACCATCCGCAGCGCCGACAAAATCCTCGTGCTGCACCGAGGCCAATTGCGCGAGGAGGGACGCCACGAAGAACTTCTAGCCCAAGACGGCATCTACGCCCGCTTGCATCAATTGCAATACAACGAGGCACTCGCCCCGCGAGCACAATCAGCCTAGTTCCAACGAGGAAAAACCTATGGCCACCTACTATCCTTCCATCACCGACGACCAAGCCGCGCTGATCCGCAACGCGCCGTTGTTCTTCGTCGCCTCCACCGACCCCGCACTCGCACCCGGTCCCGAAGGCATTGGCCCAATCAACCTCTCGCCCAAGGGCGGCGTACCGCTACATGTGATTGATCCCAACCGCGTGGCCTTCCTCGACTACTTGGGCAGCGGCAACGAAACAGCGCGGCACGCGATAGCCGGCGGCCCGATCACCGTCATGATCTGTTCTTTTGAAGGAGAGGACGCCGGTATCATCCGCCTCTACGGCAAAGCCACGATCACCCCACTCGAAGAATCGCCCCACGCCGCCTTGCTCCTGCAAACGGAGTCCGAACACCTGCGTACCAAACGCCAAGTAATCGAAGTCGAAGTCGAACTGACCGGCACTAGTTGCGGCTACGGCGTCCCGGTAATGGAGTTAGTGCGCGAGCGCCGCGCCAAAGACCGAGGCCGCCGCTACAAGGATCGAAAAAAATAAACCGACGCGACTGGAAAAGTCCTAGGGGGAGAGCATTTCGGCAATTTCATCGAGATATTCTTTAAGGGACAATCCGTGGCTTCTTGCCAAAACCGCTAGCGTATCAACCTTTGTCCGTTCCCCCTTTTCGATCCTTCGCACATGGCGTTCAGAAAGCCCTCGTATCTCGGCTTGCTTAAGCCCGTACTGCTTGCGCAATGCGGCAACGGCCTCTCCGAATCGGAGGTCGTACATCAGTCTTTCCTGATCCTTTTTCTCACGCCATGTTTCGTCTTTTAGGTAGCGAATAGCATCTAGGTCAATATGTACATCAACCTCAGGCCAGTGCATATAACTGCCTTCACTGGAGATAGTAAATGAAGAACGCTGTTGGGATGGAATCCGCTCTAGGGCGGGCATTTCTGCAAAATCCACTCTGAATAAGGTATGATCACACGCCATAACAAAGAGTTCCTCACCTACGATCTGTGCATCGGCAATGAGTTGATCGGGACATCCAAGGCTCCAAGCCGTTAGCACGCGCTTTGGCACATCCTTAGTCGAATGCACGAGAATATGTCGGCTGCTTTTGAGTTTTGCCTCATAAAGCATCTGCGGCAAAAACTGAGCGTTGTCGTCTTCGCGGACGAAAAGAGTTCGAAGATGGTTTCGATGATTGGCAGCACGGACGAACTCACTTACCGTAGGAAGGTCGGCAACAGAAGTTAATACGAAAATATTCCGGGCGTTCACCTCGCTCTCATCCGGTCTAAAAACGGTAAAAGAGGGCGGAATGATGTCATAGCTAAATGGATCTTGAGCCCAGACAATCATTTCAGCAGTCTTTGCCATTCCTCGCTTCTTTCTACCAAAGAACACATCCAAAACCGGACAATTAATCAATTATATATAAATAAAAAAATGTCCGCTATCTGGCTACTATAACTTCGCTTGATGGTAGCTGAGCAACTGGTGTTCAGCTCCATTATAGTCAGCAGATTTCAGATCCATCGTTCAGTCCAGGACCATGCCGCCGCTGACGTTTATCGTCTGGCCGGTGACGTTGCGCGCCTCGTCGGAAGCGAGGAAGGCGACCATGTTGCCGATGTCCTCAGGGGACTGTTCGCGCTGCATCGGCGTCGAGTTGGCAATGAACAGGTCGAACACCTCGCGGGCGCTTTTGCCTGCATAGGTGGGATCTACCTCGGCGATCTTCGGCGCCAGCGTGTGCCAGAAGTTGGTCCACACGAATCCAGGGCATACGGCGTTTACGGTGATGTTGTGCGGCCCCAGATCCTTGGCGGTCAGCCGCGTCAGGCTGAGCATCGCGTTCTTGGCGGCTGCGTAGGTCGGCAGGAAGGTCGGGTCGCGTTTGGCGGCCGCGGAAGAGATGTTGATGATCTTGCCGTAGCGGCGCTCGATCATGTGCGGGGCGATCGCCTTGCAGAGGAAGAAGGGGCCCTTGACGTGTATGTCGTAGTTGCTGTCCCACTCCTCGCCGGTGAAGTTGGTGAACGGAGCGCCGACGATGGTGCCGAAGTGGCCGGCGTTGTTGACGAGGATATCGATGGCACCGAAGCGCTCGATCGCCTGAGCGACGAGATCCTCGCAGGCGGATTCATCCGTTATGTCGGCAGTGATGGCAACCGCGACGGCCCCTTCGCTCTCGAGTTGGTCGGCGGTGGCCTGCGCCCTGTCGCCGTCGATGTCGGTCGCCACGATGGCCGCCCCTTCGCGCGTCAGGCATTTCGCTATGCCGAGGCCCATGCCGCCCCCGGCGCCGGTGACGATGGCTGTCCTGTCTTTGAGTCGCATGCTGATCTCTCCTGTTTTTTTGGAACGTATAAAAAAATAAAGGCGGAATGAAGATCACCGCGCCGTGTACCCGACCCTCGGAGGTTGCGGCGTGCGCCTGAGAGTTGATGTCCCTACTGAGGACGGCGGTCAGACGTCTAAGACGCGATCCTGGCCGGCCGAGGCCTCGTCGAGACGGACCCGGTCCTCCGCAGTGATCGACCAACCCACAGCGCCGACGTTCTCCTCCATGTGGGCGGCCGTATCGCCGCCGGTGATAGCCGCCGTCACCTCTGGGTGGGAGAGCACCCAGTTGATCGCCGTCTGCGCCACGGTGCGACCATGGGCGTCGGCGATCTGCCGCAAGATCTCCAAGGTCCGACGCCCCGCCTCGTTGAGGTCCTGCTCCAAGTCGCCGACGCGCCCGGTGGCGTAAAGGGTGCCGTCCGGCGGCGGCTCTCCGGGGGTATACACGCCAGAGAGCAGTCCCACGCCTAGGGGACTGTAGGTCATAACCCCGAAGCCTTGGTCGCGCTGCGCCGGCCACATTTCGCGCTCCAGTTCCCGGTTGAGGAGGTTGTAGGGATTCTGGATGCAGATCAAGGGATCGAGCCCGAGGCGATCCTGCGTCCACAGCGCCTTGAGTACCTGCCAAGCCTGGAAGTTGGAGACGCCCACGTAGCGCGTCTTGCCGGCGCGTACCACGTCGTCTATGGCGCGCAGCGTCTCCTCAAGGGGAGTCTCGTCGTCGTACATGTGCAGGATGTAGACGTCGATGTGATCCGTCTCGAGGCGGGCTAGGGTGCGGTCGATCTCCCGCATGATGTGATAGCGCGACAGACCGGCATCGTTGGGCCCGTCGCCGACGCGGCTGGCCACCTTCGAGGTGACCACGAGGTCGTCGCGGTGCCGCCTGAGGACGCGCGCCAGAACCTGCTCCGACGTGCCTCGGGTCTCGTACACGTCCCCGAAGCCGTAGATGTTGGCGCAGTCGATGAAGTTGATCCCCAACTCGACAGCCCGCTCAATGGCGCGCTCGGCTTCGTCGGCGTCCTCCTGGCCGCGCAGACCCAAGCCGTAGGCCAGGCGCGACACCTTCAGGCCGGAACGGCCAAACTTGACGTATTCCATGCTCTCCTCCTGATATACAACCCGATGATGGTCTCGGGCAGCGCATTATCACGCTCGCGGACTTCTGGGGAATATCTATTTTGTTTTGACATAGCTCCAAGTTTCTCAAGAAATGGAGCCTCCGGCAAATCCGGGGGTGATTAAACTCAAAAACGGAAGCGGTAACACAATGCCGAAACATCGCATAGCGATTGTGGGAGCCGGGAACATGGCCCGGGCGCGGGGCAGGGCATTTCTGG
>JAPPEG010000319.1 GCA_028875345.1 Gemmatimonadota bacterium | reverse complement strand
CGCAGGGTTTCAACGGTATAGGACTTGCCCGGGCGGTCTAGCTCCAAGCGCGAGGTCGCAAAATCGGCGCAGTCAGCCACGGCCAGTTCGACCATGGTCCAGCGCTCCTCGGCCGGCGCGTACGCACCCTGCTTGAGCGGCTGATCGGCCGCCGGAATGAAGAGCACTTCGTCAAGCGGGATTTGCTCTAAGGCGAAGCGGGCCAAGAGCAGATGGCCGTGATGAATGGGGTCAAAGGTGCCGCCGATGACGCCGATGCGCCGCATCTTTAGCCCGGCGATTGGCTCAGCCCGGACAGGTGCTTTTGCACGCCCTCCACCAGCTCCGGGTCGCCGCTGTCTTGCAGTACTTCTTTCCAATATTGCACCGCTAGATCCACATCGCCTTGCTCGTGGGCGATTTCGCCCATGCGGAAAAGCGTGGTGTAATACCACTCGCCGACATCCGGGTACTCGCGCAAAACTTCCTCGTAGGTCATCTTGGCTGCATCGAGATGGCCCTGTTTGTGGTACAAGCGGCCACTTAGGTACTGCTTTTGCGCTAGGCGGCTCCGGCACTCGACGATGCGCTCGCGCGCCTGTTCCGCCAAGGGCGAGTCGGGCTGATCCTCAATAAAGTTGCGGAAAGCCGTCAGTGCCTCAAAGGTATCCCTTTGATCCAGCTCTGGGCGGCGCAATTGCTTGAAGTACGACTCGCCTACCTTGAACTGCGCCTCAACCGCCCACTCGCTAGACGGGTAAATATCGACGATGCGCTGATACTCAAAGGCTGCGTTGACCCAATCGCGATTGCAAAAGTGCGCTTCGGCGAGGAGAAACTGCGCCTCGGCCACCCGGCGCGAGCCGGGAAAGTTGCTGACTAGGCGTTTAAAGTGCTCGGAGGCCTCTAGGCAGCGGTTTTTTTCCATGGCCTTTTGGCCTTCTTCAAAGTAGTAATCCGCGCCTTGGAGTTTCTCCGGCGGCGTGCTGGCGCAGGCGGCGACGCACAGGGCGAGCGGGAAGGCAAGGTATTTCATAGCTAGCGGTTAGAAAAAAACAAATAGATAAGCCCACCGAGCACGGTGGAGACGATCACAGGTTCGACGAACTTGCTCCACGTTTGTTCCTCTAACTCGGTCTGGGCGAATTTGAACTGGTCGTGCTGGAGTATGTCTAGCTGCTTTTTGGGAATCCGATCGCGCTGCGTGCGAGTGATTTCGTCCTGCCAGTGGACCACGTCGTCGCGCTCGTCGCTCAAGCGCAGGGCGAGCGTTACCCGGCCTTGGCGGCTGACCTCGCTGCCGCGCAGTCCCGAGTACGCGGAGACTCCGAGGTCGAGCACTCGGTAGGACAGGCGCATACTCGCCGATTGGGCTGCGGTCGAATCCAAGGTCACGCTAAAGCCGCGCATCAGCAACCGATTGGCCAGCAGGTGTTCGACCATCCAATTGGCGTCGTGCTTGCTCTGCGCCACGATCAACAAGGGAGCCGACGCGGCATCCGCCGGCATTTCAATGCGCCCCAAACTCTCATTGACCGCACTTGCCACCGTCTCGACTAACAAGTCCATATTGGTGGGAAAAGGAATGGCGACCGCCGCGGTGGCACAAATCATCAGCGCGGCCAAAAGACAATAACAAATTCGCAGCAAGATCGTTCTCATCAACCGCCGAGGTGTTTTATCTGTTCGCGGGCCGTGGACACGTATTCGCTATCTGGATACTCATCAACCAGTTTGCGCAAGGCCGCAAGCGCCCGGTCGCGCTCGTCCAAAGCAAGGTGACAGCGGGCAATTTTTAGCTGGGAGTCGTCGGCTTTATCCGTGTTGCTGAAGGCAAACACCTTGGTGAATTCGATAAGCGCCTGCTGGTATTGGCGCAGCCCGTAATAGCACTCGCCTTTCCAATACTGGGCGTTATCGGACCATTCACTCATGGGTGCTTTCTGCAGCAAGCGGTCAAACTCTACCAAGGCGCGGTCGTATTGTTTGTGGCGATAGTAATAGAGCGCACCTTGGTACATGTTGAACGCATCGCTTTTGCCGCTGTCGGACGTCACCGCAGCCTGCGGGGCGCGGCGGCTGGTGCTGGCGGCGGGGCGCAGCGGGGCACGGCGCAGCAAAGAATCCAGCCGCGCACTTAGGACGCGGCTCTGGCTTTGGAAGGCTCTGAGTGCTTGCCGCAACTGGGCGTTGGATGCCTCTAGCTGACGCACTCGCTCAGCCATGGCTTGCTCGCGCTCGTACGCGGCCGCAACAGCGCGTTCGAGGGACTGAAATGCGTCACTTTCCTCTGGCTGGACCTCCTCCCGCTGGACGAGGGGTTTTTCGGCAGGTGGCGGCACAGGCGGCACAGCGCAAGCCCCAAGAACCAAGACCAACGCCAATGCGCTTTTCGCGCTTTTCATCGCATTTTTAATCGGAAACACAAATGAACCATCTTTGACAAAAAATATAGCATAATCCTCCTCCCAAACCAAATGGGAGCAAGGGGCGTTACGCGCTGGGTAGCGCCTTGATGCGCTCGATTAATTGGGTGGTGGAAAAGTCTGGCCACAGCGGCAGGGCGCGAACTTGGCCGCCGCGCGCTTCGACGTGTTCACGGCCGACAATGGCGGCTGGGGCGTAATCGCCACCCTTGACCAAGACATCGGGCGCGAGCGCAGCCACGAGGCTCTCGACGCTCTCACCTGAAAAGATGCACACATGCGAAACGCATTCTAAGGCCGCCAGCACAGCGGCGCGGTCATCTTGCGGGCACAAGGGCCGGCCCTGTCCCTTGAGGGCGCGTACTCCGTCGTCATCGTTTAATCCTACCGCAAGGCAATCGCCCAAGGCGCGCGCCGCGCGTAAGTACTCGACGTGACCGCGGTGCAGCAAGTCAAAACATCCATTGGTGAAGACGAAGGTCTGTCGCGCTTTTTTCAATTGGCTACGGACGGCGAGCAACTGGTCACACGTAATGATTTTGGCGGGATCGGCCAAGGGCGACTGCATGGCGAAAGATGGGGTGGATGACGGGAGTTGAACCCGCGCCCTCCAGGGCCACAACCTGGC
>JAPPEG010000341.1 GCA_028875345.1 Gemmatimonadota bacterium | reverse complement strand
GGCTGCTGACCACGTCCTCAGCCGGGATGAACTTCTACGTGGGCAACCACCCCGAGGCCAACGGTATCTACGCGCAAGTCGATTTCCTGTCCAGCGCCGAGCCGGACTTGGAGCGCGAGGCGTTTATCCGCGAGGCCGAGGCACGCACGGGCCGAGAGCTGACCCCGGCCCAAGCCTCTAGATATTGGCTGGTGGCCGGCTTGCGCTTTGCCGTGGAAAATCCCCTCGCGTATCTGGCGCTACAAGGCCGCAAACTCTACATGTTCTGGAACGGAGTCGAGGCGCAAAACAACCTGAGTTTGTACTTGGCGCGGGATTTTGTGCCTCTATTGCGCTGGTGCTTTTGGGGGTGGGGGCTGGTGGCTCCGCTAGCGGTCGTGGGCTGGGCTACTAGTCGCCGCTCGTCCCTACTGGATCTGTATATAGCAAGCTATCTGACCGCGTGTCTGCTGTTTTTCACGTCCTCGGAATACCGCCTACCCGTTGTACCGGTAATTCTGCTCTATGCCGCTTGTTGGATTGCCAACGCCGCGGCTTGGGCGACGGGCGGTGCGCATCGCCGGTTGCTGGGGTCGTGCCTGTTGGTGGTCTTAGTCGCGCTACCGATCAATTATCGAGACGCCGGGGCTGAGCGGCTGACTCGCAAACGCGTTGATTACTACAATTTCGGAACTTTGTACCAACGCCGAGGTGATTGGGCAGAGGCCGAGAGCATGTTCCGCGAGGCGCTGCGCATTGACCCGTCGTTTGCGCCCGCTGCCTCTGGTCTAGCGGCTGTGTTGGCGCAGCAAGAAGGCGGCGATTCAGATATCCAACGCGGTTTAGAGTTCTTCGGCGCTGGGGAGTACGAGGCGGCGATTGCAGCCTTTAGCCGTGCCCGGCCTTCGCCCGGTCTGCACAACAACCTCGGTCTATGCTATTATCGTCTTGGTCAATGGGCCGAGGCCGCCACGCATTTCCACAAGGCCCTCGCGCTCGACACCAGCTATGCCCGAGCGCATTTCAATCTCGGCTTGGTATATGCCAAGCAGGGCGATGACCAAGCCGCGGCGGATGCCTTCGCCCAAGCACTCGAACTCGACCCCAACCACGCCCAAGCGCACTATCGGCGCGGGGAAGTGCTTTTGCGCTTGGGGCGTCCCCGCGAAGCAGAAGCCCACTGGGCTTTTTTGCGCGCGAGCAACCCCGACGATGCGCGCTTACAGGCGAAAATCGATTCCATGACGCAGGCTAACCCTTGAACACTACTCTCTGTGTGCGCGGTGCTCGGGCGGGTGGTCTGGCCAATGTCGATATGGATTTGCCGTTGGGCCGGATTATTTGCTTTACCGGCCGCAGTAGCAGCGGCCGCCGCGCCATGGCCTTAGATATCCTGTACGCGGAGAGCCGTCGGCGCTATATGCAGGCTTTGTCTCCGACCGAACGCGAGAGCGTCAGCGGGACGGCGCGTGCCGATGTGGACGAGATCTCGGGCTTGCCGCCGGCCATATACTTGGGATCACCACTCCGTGGGCGCACGGTGGGGGACTACTTGCAGCTAGACGGGATCTTGGCACAGATCATGCTGGAAGAGGGACAGATACACTGCATCGAATGCGGGGGCGATTGTCTCAGCTATGCGGCCGATGAAGTCGAGCGCGAAGTCGCCCGCGTCCAGCCGGACACCCGCTGTTTGGTGCTGGCCCCTTTGACTCTGCGGAATAAAGGGATGTGGCAACAACTCGTGCAGGCCGGGTTTACACGAGTCGCAATCGACGGCCAGATCCAGCGATTGGAAGGCGACGGGCCAGCATTGCCGAGCGGCGAAAGCGAGGTACACGTCGTGGTGGACCGCTTGGTGCCCGACCCGAATGCCAGCGTGCGCTTTTTGGAAGCTGTGCGCGTGAGCCGCTCGATTTCCTCGGGACAGACGGTGATTTGGGTGGATGGGACCGGCGAGATGATGCACTTGAACCAGCAGCCAACCTGCGGCGAGTGCGGTCGCCAGTACGAGCCGCTGGCCACGGCTGACTTTGGCACAGGCCAGCCCTTGTCCGGTCAGGTGACCCTGCACGGACGCACCATGGGCGAACTAATGGACACTCCCCTCGGCTTGGTTCGCAATTGGCTGGACGAGACTCAGGGGCACGCCAAAGTAGAGGCCGCACTCGCCGAGGCTTGCGGTTTGGAACTAGGGCACCTGCCGTTGCGCCGTCGGCTTGAATTGCTGGCGGCTGGCGAGTGGCAGCGACTGCAATTGGCGTCCTGTCTCAGCAGCGGCCTGACGGGCATCTTCTACATTTTGGAAGGTTTGGGCGACCAATTGTCAGGAGAAATGCTGGATGTGGTCGCAGCGGGTCTGCGCCGGCTAGTCGCTGGTGGCAATACCGCGCTGTTGTTGGATCACACGCCTGCACTCGTGGCGGTTGCGGACGAGGTCTGGGCGTTTGCAGGAGGGCGGGTCCAGGTAGGGGAGCCGACTGAAATAGAGCGGGATGAAGCGGATGAAAAGCGGGTCACTGAGAAAGTTACGCTGGCATTGACCATCCGCGGGGACGGTGTGGTCGGGCCGCTTGCTATCGAACTGCCGCACGGAAAGTTGACCTGCGTATGCGGTCCTTCCGGCAGTGGCAAAACCCGCTTTCTGCAAGAAGTCTTGCTGCCGCTGCTCAAGGGACGGTCCGTCGAGTACGCTGCTGTGAGCACGCCGAGAAACAGCCGAGTTGCAGCGGTGGAAGCCCCGAGCGGCAAGGCCACGGTTTTGGAGGGGCTGGGCCTTTTCGCGCGCGTCGCCGATCTATACGCCTCATCGCCGGCCGCAGCAGCGCGCGGCTGGGATCGGGACACCTTCCTGTTGGATCGACCGGGAGGCCGTTGTCCTAGCTGTGAAGGCCGCGGCCAATGCTACTTCGATTTGGAGTTTCTGGAGGATATAGCACTGATGTGCGCCTCTTGCGAAGGCCGCAGGTACCGAGACGAGATCTGCGAAGTGACCTTGCGCGGCGCGAGCATCGCCGATGTGTTGAGCATGACTTTGGAACAGGCTTGTGCCCATTTTGCCCGACACGACCCAATCCGCTCGCGTCTAGAGGCAGCAGTCGGCTGCGGCCTCGGCTATCTGCTCTTGGGACAGGAGGTGCAGGAACTGGAGCGGGGGGAGTGGTTGCGGCTGCGGCTAGCGCTCGAATCGACGCGGGCCTCCCAGCGCACTTGGGTGCTGATCGACGATCCAGCTAGCGGCGATCATCCAGAAGATGTGCGCGCGATGGTTGGGGCCTTGCGGGAGTTGGTGGAGCGAGGGACCACGGTCGTCGTCGCCGACCAGCATCCGATGGTGCGGGCGGCTGCGGATTGGGTGGTGGATTTGGCGTCCTAAAAGCCGCAATGTTGTTGCGACATATTATCTTGCGAGATGTATCGCTCCTATCTATCTTAAATTGGATATAGTTATTCAAGTAAACGAGGTGAATAATGCGGTATCCAAGCCCCGGGAAAGGGGCTTTCTAATGAAGGTCGTGCAGAAGTTACAAGAAGAAGTCATCGGCCATCTGGACTTGGACGGGTATGCCCTGTGCGATCCGCAGGAGTCGGTGCTTGACGTACTCAAGAAAATGCGCCACCAACACGTCAGCGCTGTACTGGTGGAAGAGGATGGCCGCTTGGTGGGGATCTTTACCGAGCGCGATGTACTCACCAAGGTAACAGACCAGCCAGCGACGTGGATGCGGCCGGTGGCCGAATTGATGACCTGCGATCCGCATAGCTTGGATGCCCAGCAGCCGATTAGCAGCGCTCTGCGGCTGATGAATGCTGGCGACTACCGCAACGTGCCGATCGTAGATAAAAACGGTCGCATAAAGGGGAATTTGCCCCAACACGAAGTCATCCGCTTTCTCACCGATCAATTCCCCGAAGACATCTACAATTTGCCACCGGACCCCGAGCGCATCGCTCGCACCAAAGAGGGAGCTTGAGCATGCGTTGCGGATTGAGATTTTTTTCTTTTTAAGGAGGTCGTGTGCATGGCCGAAATCGTGGCCCCATCGGCACCTAGGAGTAAGCGAGAATACTCGCAAGAAGAGCGCCAATCTGTAGTCATCTCATTTTCCGGCGATTCGGGCGATGGGATGCAGCTAACCGGCGGGCAGTTTACCAATACTTCAGCCGTGGTGGGCAACGACGTCAGTACCTTTCCAGATATTCCCGCTGAAATTCGTGCCCCGGCCGGAACCATTCCCGGCTTGAGCGGCTATCAAGTCAATTTTGCCGCCAACGATCTCTACACCGCGGGCGATTCGCCCCAGGTGCTGGTGGCGATGAACCCGGCAGCGCTCAAAGCTAACTTGCCCGATCTCGAGCCGGGCGGGACCATCATCGTCAATACCGATCCGTTCAACCGCAATGGTCTGCGCAAGGCTGGGTACGAGACAAACCCGCTCGAAGACGACAGCCTCAGCAGTTACGACGTGCATCCGGTCCCCTTGACCACGCTGACTCGTAATGCCCTCGCCGACATCGAGGGCATGAGCAACCAAGCAAAGGACATGTGCAAGAATGCCTTTGTTTTAGGCTTGGTGTTCTGGATGTTCGACCGGCCGATCGACTACACGCTCAAGTTCTACCAGACCAAGTTCGCCGGTCGGCCCGAGGTTGTTGAGGCCAATACGAGAGCCTTGAAAGCGGGCTACTACTACGGCGAAACGGCCGAGACTTTTCAGACGCAGATTTCAGTGCCGAAGCGGCAGATTGTCGAACCGGGAGTGTACAAGCGGATTACCGGTAACGACGCGATTGTCTTGGGGTTAGTTACAGCCGCGCAAAAGGCGGGAAAACCGCTCTTTTACGGCTCGTATCCCATCACGCCGGCCAGCACTATTCTAGAGGGGTTGGCGGCGCTGAAGAACTTTGATGTGCGGACGTTCCAGGCCGAGGACGAGATCGCGGCTATGGGGTCGGTGATTGGCGCGGCCTTTGCCGGCAGCCTCGCGGCTACCGCTAGCAGCGGCCCGGGCATCGCGCTCAAGAGCGAGGGGATCAACTTGGCCGTAGTTATGGAGTTGCCGCTAGTGGTCGTTGACGTCCAGCGCGGCGGTCCTAGCACGGGCTTGCCCACTAAGACAGAGCAGGCCGATTTGCTGGAGGTGCTCTACGGACGCAACGGCGAAAGCCCGATCCCGGTCATTGCTCCGGCAACTCCGAGCGAATGCTTCGACATGATCATCGAGGCTTTCCGCATTGCCGTTCGCTATATGACGCCGGTCTTCGTCCTATCCGACGGGTACGTGGCCAACAACTCCGAGCCGTGGAAAATACCAGACCCAGATTTAATCGCGGCCATTGATGCCGATCCGTACACCGATCCCGACGGCTACCAACCCTACATGCGCGACCCGCAGACTTTGGCTAGGCCTTGGGTCTTGCCGGGGACGCCGGAGTTGGAGCACCGGATCGGCGGTTTGGGCAAGCAGGATGTGACGGGCAATGTCTCTTACGCGCCCGAAGACCACGAACGCATCGTCCACGTCCGAGCCGACAAAATCCGCGGCATTGCCGATTTCATTCCTGAATTAGAAGTGACCGGTCCGGAGCAAGGGGATCTGCTGGTCTTGGGTTGGGGGGGAACCTATGGGGCCATTCGCGCAGCCGTTGAGCAAGTGCGGGACGAGGGCCTCGACGTAGCCTACGCGCACCTGCGCTACTTGAATCCGTTTCCCCGCAACCTCGGCAACGTGCTCGGCCGCTACAAGCAAGTATTGGTACCTGAGTTGAATCTCGGCCAATTGGCCTTATTGCTCCAAGCGCACTTTCCCGTGCGCGTCGTCAAGCTGAACAAGGTCCAGGGGGCCCCCTTCCAAATTCGGGAAGTGGCCGACAAAATTTGCCAAGTGCTAAGCTAAGGCAGGGAGATCGAGATGGCCGAAGCAGTTGTAGAGACCGGGTTGAGTCGCAAGGATTTCGTTTCCGACCAAGAGGTTCGCTGGTGCCCCGGGTGCGGCGACTACGCGATTTTGGCCCAAATGCAAAAGATGCTGCCCGAAGCGGGGATCGCGCGGGAAGACCTCGTATTCGTCTCTGGGATCGGCTGCTCTAGCCGCTTTCCCTACTACATGAATACGTACGGCATTCACTCAATCCACGGGCGTGCGCCCACGATCGCCACGGGAATCAAGACGGCCAATCCGGATTTGAGCGTCTGGGTTATCACCGGCGATGGAGACGGTCTTTCCATCGGTGGCAATCACCTCTTGCACAGCCTCCGGCGCAATGTCGATCTGAAGATTATTCTGTTCAACAACCGCATCTATGGGCTTACCAAGGGCCAGTACTCGCCGACCTCGCTGCTAGGGCACCGCACCACGTCTACCCCCATGGGGTCAATCGACTATCCGCTCAACCCCATATCCGTGGCGCTAAGCGCCGAAGCAACCTTTGTCGCCCGTACGCAGGACACCAATACCAAGCATCTAAGCTATGTGCTCAAGCGCGCGGCCGAACACAAGGGGGCTGCTTTTGTCGAGATCTACCAAAACTGCGTCGTGCTCAATCCCACGGCTTGGGAGCACACCACGGATTCGGACGTGCGCGACGACAATATCGTGTTCTTAGAGGAGGGGGAACCCCTCATCTTTGGGAAGGACCGGGATCGGGGCATCCGCATGAACGGCACCGAACCCGAGGTCGTCGCGCTCAGCGACGTGGCCCCAGATGAGCTGGTCGTGCATCGCGAAGGGCGCGAAAACGCCAGCTATGCCTATATGCTCAGCCGGATGGAGTACCCGTCGATGCCGCTGCCCTTTGGCGTACTGCGTGCCCTAGACAGGCCGACGTACACCGAGTTGCTGTTCGACCAAATCGACGCGATGACCCAACAGCGGGGCGAAGGAGACCTCGCGGCCCTGTTTAGCGCGGGCGATACTTGGGTCGTCGAATAGGAGAAAGACCCATTGATTTGCCCTTCGTGTTCCCACGACAATATCCCTGGAGTTGACCTCTGCGAGGAATGCGGCCAGAGCCTGAGTGAAGCGTACCAAGATTGGGGAAGCGAGGAGTTCAAGGAAATTTTCACCGAGCCGCTTTCCGCGCTCAATCCGCAGGAGATGGTCTGCGTGTCGCCGACTACTTCGTTGGCCAAGGTCATCTCACTGCTCAAGGAGCGGCACGTCGGTTGCGTGTTAGTAACCGGCGAGGGTGGGCAGTTAATCGGCATATTTACCGAGCGCGACATCCTCTACCGGGTGGCGGGCTTGATCAGCAATCTGGAACAAATCGCGGTTGAGAGCCTGATGACGCCGCGACCCACCGCGCTCAAAGCCGATGCGGCCGTGCAGCACGCCCTGCATTTGATGAGTCTCCACGGCTTTCGCCACGTGCCGCTGTTGGACGATGACGACCGCCCGGTTGGCTTGGTCTCGTTTCGTTACATCGTCCGTTTTATCGAAGAGAATTTTTCCTCTGCAGCTTGAGCGAGTTGGCCGCTAGGCTGACTTTAGCTTTCTTGAAAGGCGGTTGTGCTATGTCGTTGAGCCACAAGGCGATATGTTCAATCCTCGCGTTGGCCCTGTTGAGTCCCCTAGGGGTTAGGGCTGAACTGAACTGGGCTACCCTGAACAGCACGCGCGAAGTCACCGAAGCCGAGTGGTTGCAGTTACAGCTATCCGTATTGGGGTTAAAACTGAGCTATCCAGCCTACCGCATCGACCTAAAGCTGACCGAAGACTCGGCGATTGAATTTACCTTTGTCGCCAGTAGTGGGATGGCCAAGCATCTGACTGAAGAACTGGACAAGAGCGAAGCCGACGAGGTTATTTCCTACCACGCGCAGGGCATAAGTGACCAAGTAGAAACATTGATCCGCGACGAATTCCCAAATTTGTGGTCTAACTTCGACCCCCGCCAAGATTTTCGCGGGCAATTTCTCGGTCCAGGTGAGGAGTGGAACGACCCGCCGCGAGAAATCGGCACTTGGTTGGAAAACAAATTCTCTTGGGGTCGCTAAGGGCTAGTGCCTTTATTCCGGATCGCGGTGGGGCATTGCTCTGTGCGTTGATTCGTCGAGGGAGATGTCCTTGTCGATGACCGGCTCTTCAGTGGTCACGATCCAGCCGCGCACCCGCCGACCGAAGACATTAATCTCCTTGCGCTGGGCGTCGATGACCTTGGACGAAGCGGTGTGCCGCTCTTTGTTGATACAGAAAAAAGTGTGCCGGCGCGTCGTGCCTTTTTCTCTGTCTTCCATGCGTTCCATCCGCCGTACCCTTTCAAGTTTGCGCGAACTGGTGGACCACATCCACTAGCAATTTGACCTTTTCATAGGGCGTATCTGGATAGACGCCGTGCCCCAAGTTGAAGATGTGGGGGCGGCCCCGACCCTGCTTTAGAATGTGCTGAGTGGCCTTGGCAATGCTCGCCTCTGAGCCGTAGAGGGCGCAGGGATCTAGATTGCCCTGTAAAGGCATGGTATCTCCGAACAATCCGTAAGCTGCATCGAGATCGATTCGCCAATCGAGGCTTAGGACTTGGGCACCGACGCGGCCAAAGCTGGACAGATTTTGCGCCCCGGCAAGCGGGAAGTAAATGACCGGAGCATCCAGCGCGGCGAGGCTGCGGCAAACTCGCCGCACATAGGGTAGGGCGAATTCGTTAAACTGTGCCGGAGATAACAAACCGATAGAAGTGTCGAAAATCTGGACAGCGTGGGCACCGGCTGCGATCTGGGCGCGCAAGAAGCGGCTGGCGAGGTCGGTGAGCAGGTCGAGCAGCCGATGGGCGAGGGCGGGGTCGCTGTGGATCATGCGGCGAAAAGCGGGAAAGTCCTTGGCATGGCTCCCTTCCACCAGCCAAGTGGCCAAGGTGAAAGGCCCGCCGGCATATCCGATGAGCGGGACTGCGGGCGGCAGGGCGTTGCGTACCAGGCGCGCAGCTTCTAAGACGTAGGCGAGGTCGTCTTCGGGGACGACGGGGTTGCGGAGGCCGTCGATGTCGGAGATCGAGCGAATCGGGCGGGCGAAGACAGGACCGGGTGCGTAGGTTAGTTCGCAGCCGAGCGCCTCTAAGGGCGTCACTAAGTCAGTAAAGAGAATAGCCGCATCGACCCCGAGCATATCGACCGGCATGAGGGTAATTTCGGCGGCGAGTTCGGGGGTTTGGAAAAGTTTGAGCAAGGAGCCATGCCGCTGGCGCAGCTCTCGATACGGCTTGAGGATACGGCCAGCTTGACGCATGATCCAGATGGGAGGCGTTGCCGGCGCTTGGCCCCGACAGGCTTGGAGAAAGGGGGCGGCTGAATCGGACAAAGTGCTAGCGACCCGGTTCGACCATCCACTCGGGCAAGGCGATGCGATAGGTGACCACGTCCTCCAGCGGTTTGAATCGGACGCAGTCTCCTTCCATATCGGCCCGATAGACGTCGGGATCCTCGTCATCGGACTTGAAGGCCAACAGGCGCAACGGGGGTAGTTTGCGATCTGGCCAGTACTGGCCTACGTCGATTACTATATCGGCTTGGCACCCAAAGGGCACGACGTCAATTTCCCATTTGCGCTCTTTAATGGCGACAGCGCCGTCGAGTTCTACAGGGCCAAATCGCCCCCGTTGCCCTCGGGTATCGACGAACAAATAGTCCGCGCAAGAGGCGTAGTCTATGTGCCCCGAACCGGCGTCGGCCGAATAGACCAGCAGCGATGAGTCCTGCCAAGCGCAAAAAGAGCCTGGGGTAAGGTGGTAGGCCACATCGCTCTGGTGGACGGTCCAGGACTGCTCCCAACCGAGGTTGGCATAGACTTCGAGACCATTGTCGTACGTCACCCGCACCTGTCCGTGGGCAAACGCGCCGGAAAGCAGCGCATCGTTAGTCTCCAAAAACTGGTCGTTGTGGCAGTAGGCGATGGCGCGCACGGGGACGCGGAGGTAATGCTTTTGCAGTTCGCGCAGCATGTAATAGGATTTGACCGTAGAGGCGATGCCCCACTCCAATTGGTCGGGGAGCAGACAGGCGTGGCCAAAGGCCGCAGTAGCGGCGAGATAGCGATCGAGATAGGTGCTGCGACTGTGTTTTTCGCCTTGAGGGATGTGCCCAGCAAAGTACTGATCGATGGTCCCCAGCCCCGCATCGGTTTCAATGGGATGGAGATTTTGCAGGTCGAAGTCCACCAATGGCGGAATGCGGCTGGGATCGTTTCCGACCATGCGAGCGAGGTAACCAGCCAGGACGCCGGCGTAGGTCCAGTGATTGCCGCCATTCCCGATGGCCAAGCCAGCTTGGGCTTGGGAGCGGAGGATGCTTTGTTGCAGGGAATAGCTGCTCGCCAAGTGGCTGATTGCTGCCGAGCTGTCGCTGAAGTCGTTGAATTCCCAAGGTGGGACTTCGGCGTGTTCGCTTACGTACAGGGCGTCACAGGGGTATTTGTCGATTATGGTGCGCGCGTGTTCGGGTGCGCGCGCTAGTGCTTCGGACGGCTTGAGCAAATAGAGCCCAGGTCCAGTCGGGGTGGGGCTGCCGTCGGCGAGTTGGGCCGCCAATTCGGGCTGCCAGCAGGAACTAGTAGGGGCGATGTGGCGATAATTGACTTGGAGACTGGTTTTGTAACCCAAGTCGGACAGGGCATCGAGGTATTCGTCGAGGGCGTCTTCACCGCCTTTGGCCTCGGCTCCTTCCGCCACGAGTGTGGCGTCGCTGTCGCCGTCGTGCCAAGTTTCGCTGGGGTGGTTGATCAGCAAGTGATCGATGCCCATCAGCTTGAGTTGGCGCATGTTTTCGTATAACTCGACGTAGCTTTCTTGGGATGCGTCGATATAGGGAATGTTGTACCAGACCCAATCGGCTAGCGCTTCGCCTGACTCGGCCGCGGCCGTGGAAAAGATTGGGAGGACTTCTTCGTATTGGGTGGAGACCGTTATGAGCCAGCGCTCTTGAAGATCGCTGCGCTTGCCGTCGCTTTGGCTGGCGTAGCTACAGCCGCCGTTGAGTTGGACCAAACGCTGAGATTCTGCTTCGGACGGGGCGTACAGAGAGGAAGCATGCGAATAGTGCCAATCCACGAAGCTAGACACAAAATAGCCCGCAGTGCAGAGGATGCGCGGGTAGTTATCGCCGAAGTTGAAATAGGGAATGGTGATCAGGCGTGGGTGCAAAGCCCCGGTGACTCGGCCGAGCGCGAGGCCGGTGCCTTTGCCCTGCCCGCCCTCGATTTCCACGACGAGCGACTTGCCGCGGATGCGGAGCCGGTAGAGGAAGTTGGCTTGTTCCTCCCCTAGTTTCCACTGCCAGCGGGCCTCGACGCAATCGCCGACTTGCTCGCAGGAAATGAAGTGTCGCTCTACTTCTTCGCTATTGGCAGACCAAACCGAGCCGCCCATTTCCACGGCAATCCCGCCGTCTTCGGCTGGGGTGATTGGGTCGCCATTGTTGACTTCCAACTCGATATCGGCGAAGGTTCCATCAATTGGCGTGTAGATAAATTGGACCACGGCAGAGACGGAGCGGCTCTCAAAGACAAAGGAAATACCTTCTTTGCGGATCGAGGTTTCGACTTCTTCTTGGAGTGTGGGAAAGATCGAGGGTTGGCTTTGGCTAGCGGATGCGGGTTGTTGCTCGCCCAGAGCCGTCGCCGCTCCTGTGAGGTCTGCCATGAAATGTCCTGACTCAGCGCGTTTTTAATTTTTCCAAAGTCAAATAACTTAGATAATAAACGAGAGTATGTCAAACTGACGGCCCTTTGGTTTGACCGGAGGGCGAAGCCGATCTATCTTATTGTTTTTATAATAACTTTAGTGGTGTGTAAACCGGCTTGAAATCAAGGGATTGCATAGTGGTTGGCGGTGGGGCCGCCGGGATGATAGCGGCCATTGTCGCCGCTGAGGCGGGCGAGCGGGTGACTCTGCTCGAAGGCAGTGGAAAATTGGGGCGAAAAATATTGATTTCGGGCAATGGGCGCTGCAACCTGACGAATAAGGCAGCGGACGATCTCAGGCATTACCACGGCACGCATCCGCGTTTTGTCCGCAGTGCGCTAGAGCAATTCCGCCTAGACGAAACCTTGGCATTTTTTACCGATCTAGGGGTCGAGTTCCGCGAAGAGAAACGGCAACGCCTCTTTCCGGTGTCGGATCAAGCGCAGTCGGTTGTCGATTTGCTCGCGGACCGCATGCGCTACCTAGGCGTCCGCGTCGAAACCAATGCCAAGGTGGTGGATATGAGGCGCGCCTTCGCCTCGTCTCACTTTGAGTTGCACGACGCTGAGGGGCAGTGCTACACCGGGGCGCGCGTGATATTGGCTAGCGGCGGCATCAGCCTCGCCCGCTTGGGAGCCGACCGATCGGGCATGGATTTGGCCGTGGGCTTGGGGCATCGACTCACCGACCTCAAGCCCGGGTTAGTGCCCCTAATAAGCCCGGAAAAATACGTCGCCCGCATGCAAGGGCTTAAGGTCCGGGTCGAGGTGCGCGTTGCGCTCAAAGGAGGGCGCGAGGCTGTTGACACAGACGACTTGCTCTTTGCGAAATACGGGGTTTCCGGGTTTGCCATATTAAACCTCAGCGCTCGCTTGGTGCCCGAGTTAGGGACGAAACGCGCCGTGCTCCGGGTCAATTTCTTTCCCGGCCGCAGCCCGGAGGCAATCAGCCAATTGCTCAAAGAGCGCTGGCAGCGCCATCCCCATCGCTCGCTCGAACTGAGCTTCGCCGGCCTGCTTTCCAGCAAATTGGTGCGGCCCCTCTTGGATCATTTGGGGTTTGACGCGGCGCAGCGGGTCAATCAGCTCAGCAAGGGCGCGCGCTGGCAGCTTGCTCAAAGTCTGACGAACTGGCCGATTGCGGTCAGCGGGCCGAGGCCCTTTGACTACGCCGAAGTGACCATCGGGGGCGTGCGCACCGAGGACATCAATCCCGATACGCTCGAATCCTTTTTGGTCCCCAGCCTGTACTTTGCCGGCGAGATGGTTGACATCCACGCCGACTTGGGGGGATTTAACTTCCAATGGGCTTGGGCCAGCGGCGTTCTCGCCGGTCGCCGGTTGGGGTCGTGAGTACTGGCGCGATTTGTCTGTAGCCGTAGATTGAAATAGATGCGAGCAGATGGGACAGGCCGGGTAGTCGGCATCATTTTGGCGGCGGGCATGTCCACCCGCATGGGACAGCTCAAACAGCTATTGCCCTTGGGGGGGCGGGCGGCCATTGAATGGATCGCCGAGGTCGTGGGGCAGCGGTTGGATGAGGATGAAGTCGTGGTTGTACTCGGCCACCGCGCCGAGGAGATTGCCCCGGTATTGGCCGCTTATCCGGTCCGTTGGGTTGTCAATGCCGATTATCAAACAGGTATGCTCTCTTCCGTGCAATGCGCTGTGCGAGCGGTGGATACAGAAGCCGATTACTTGATTTGCCTAGGCGACCAACCCCGGCTGAGCGGAGCCGTAGTGGAGCAGGTTTTGCAGGCGAGAAAACAGGTGGGCGCGGGTATCATCATACCTACTGCCAACGGGAAAAGGGGGCATCCCGTATTGATCCGCAATGCCTACCGAGCGGAAATTTTAGGCTTGCCGCTGGATGTGGGATTGAACGCGGTGACGCGGGGGCATCCGGAGGATACGTACGAGTTGCCTGTGGCTGAGGACGCCATTTTAACCGACATGGACACGCCTGCCGACTACCAGCGCGAGTTGGAGCAGTGGCCAGAGTAAGTTATGGACGACATTATCACTGAAATTGTTCGACGCAAGGAGCAGGGTGAACGAATGGCCTTGGCTTCGCTCGTGTGGAGTACCGGCTCGATTCCTATGAGCGAGCGGGCCAAAATGATCGTCGCCGAGGAAGGCGACGTCGTCGGCACCATCGGCGGTGGATGCCTCGAAGCCGAGGTCTTGAGCGCCGGCCGCATCGCGCTGGAGACCGGAGAAAACCAGCTCATGCGCTACACCATGACGGAAAAACAGGCTGGGGAAAGCGGCTTAAATTGCGGCGGTAGCGTGCGGATTTACACCGAAGTTATCGAACCGGACGAGGGAGCCGATCTCTATAGTCGAGTACTGTCGGCGCGTCAGGCGCGTAGCGGTTGCGCGCTGGCGACCCTGCTCAAAAGCCGTTTTGACGCCACCGGGGAGGGGAGGCTGTGGCTAGGGGCCGACGGCAGCACCTACGGCTCGCTGGGCACGTCCGAAGCCGACCTACAGGTGGAGGAGCACTTGCCCGAAGTGCTCGAGCGCGAGCGCGGCCTAGTCTGCGCGCTGGACCCGAACGCCAAGCTGGGAGAGACCGCGGAGGTATTTATCGAGCCGTTCTTGCCCGAGCCGGTGCTTTACGTCTTTGGCGGAGGCCACGTAGGCGGGCAGATTTGCGCGCTGGCCAAAAACGTGGGTTTCCGCGTCGTCCTCATTGACGACCGTCCGACATTTGCCAATCCCGAGCGGCATCCACAGGCCGATGAGTGCTTAGTCGTCGGCATGGAGGAGGTATTCGCCGATTTGCCCATCGACGACCAGTCCTACATCATCGCGGCCACTCGCGGCCATCAGCACGACGAAATTGTCGTTGAAGCGGCGATCAAGACGCCAGCGCGCTACATCGGAATGTTGGGCAGCGAGCGCAAGAAGCTCATTTTGTGGCGGCGGATCGCCGAGCGCGGCGGGGACTCGCAGCGCTTGGACGCAGTCTTTGCGCCAATTGGATTCAACATCGGCGCGGATACCCCGGCCGAGATCGCGGTCAGCGTCGTCGCCGAGTTGATCGAGCAGCGGCGCGGAACGCCCAAAGTGTGGAAGACAAAGAGAAAAACTCATGGGGGATGAACTGCGCTACGGGGTGGCCGCCTGTCAGGTTGACCAACCCAATCCCACCGACCGCGCTGAAATGGCCCGCAACACCGCTCGCATGGTCGAAATGGTCGATATGGCCGTTGATGGCTACGGGCCGTTTATGGATGTCAAGCTGCTGGCCTTTCCCGAATTTGGCCACGCCGCCCCGATCTATCCCACCGCCAAGAGCTTGCTGGCCAAATTGGCCGTTCCCATTCCCAACGAGCACACGGCCCGCTTGGAGGACAAGGCCCGCGAATTGGGCGTGTACATCCAAACGGCCACTTTTCTCGAAGAGGATCCCCAATGGCCGGGCAAGGTGTTCAACACGACCTGCCTGCTCGGGCCGGAAGGGCTGTGGTACAAGTACCGCAAGGTCAATCCTTGGATCCCTTGGGAAGTTCACACCAGCCCTCACGACTTGGCCGACTACGAGGACGAACTGTTCCCAGTGGCCCAGACGCCCATCGGCTGCATTGGCGCGGCGATTTGCTACGACTGGCTCTTCCCCGAACCGCTGCGCCAACTCACGGCCCACGGTGCTGAAATTCTCGTCCGCGTCTCGGCCTATATGGACCCCTGGGGGGCGACGCCGCCGATGGATTGGTGGACGACGGTCAACCGCTGTCGTGCCCTAGAAAATACGGCGTATGTGCTCGCTGCCAATCAAGGGGCCGAGTTGAGTCACTATCCTCCCTTTTCTTGGCCGGGCGGCTCGATGGTCGTCGATTTTGACGGCCGCATCCTCGCGCAAGCCGATCCGGGACCAGGAGAAAAAATCGTCGTCTCCGAAGTCGATATTGGGGCCTTGCGGCACATCCGCAAGCGGCGCGCCGGCCACCACACCTTGGCCCACCTGCGCAGCGAGGCGTACCCCATGTACGGACAGCCATACTATCCGCAGGGCAGCTTCTCCGCAGAGGACAATCACACCGTCGCCATGAACGAAGATCGCATCACCGAGGTTAAGCAGAGGATAACCCGGCAGCCGTGAGGCACTATGGCGACCGGCAGATTCGCCGCACCCTGAGCAAATACAACACTCGACAGGTGAGCTGCACCTTGGCAACCGGCTGCGAGTTGCAGATGACGGCAGTCGGCAATGTAGATGCCTTGGTGGACCGCATGATCGAGCGCGAAGGGCGGCTCCAGCGAGTGGAGCGCTTTCCCTATTGGGCCGAACTGTGGCCGACGGCGTTGGCCATGGCCCAGTGGTTTTGCCGCGCCGAGGAGCCGATCCCCAAAGGTTGGGTCTGCGAACTAGGCTGTGGTTTGGGACTGGTAGGCATTGCCTTAGCCAAGTTAGGTTGGCGCGTCGAAGCAACTGATTTCGTCGAGGACGCGCTGATTTTCGCCGCCCACAATGCCCGGCTCAACGGGGTTCGGCACAACCATCGGGTGGCCTACTTGGATTGGCGCAATCCCGTGGGAGGGCCGTACGAGTGCTTGGTCGGGTCGGACATTGTTTACGAAAAGAAGAATCACCGCTATCTCGAGCGCATCCTGCGCAAACTGCTGTTGCCCGGCGGCCGATTTTACCTTGGAGACCCGCAGCGCAAGGACGCCGATGACTTCGTCTCCCGGCTCGTCGCCCAAGGCTATAGTCAGCGGCGAGAAACGCGGGTTGAGACGTGGAATTCAGTCGAGCACCGAATCTCTATCTACGTATTTACCAAGCCTCAAGCTGCCAGCAGGGCGCTTTGGAAGTAGGCCGTTCAACTACGCGCTCACGGCTGGATGGTTTGGACCAATCGGCCTTGCTCATCGGTGACATAGATCGGCCCATTGTGTATTTGGCAGTTCCCTCTTGGGCGGCTTGGGTCGGCCGCGAGCTTTGCGCTGCCTAGAAGGGGCAATTGATACGCGTCTGCTTGACTTACATCAACTTGGTAGCCTATGTCGGCAAAGGCTTGAATCGTGATCGCACTGAGTGGTTTTGCATAGGGCCATATCCAATCTCGAGTCATCAGTTCGTCGCCAAACACCGACTGTCTCCAGTGTGAATCGTCGCCTCCATTTTCTAAAGGGACCTTCGCTCCTTGGTATGGTCCACCGCCTGCGTTGTTGAATGCCTGAATCGCTTGCCAGCCGAAAAAGTGCGTGTCAGCGGAAGGGTTGTCATAGGACGGATTTTGGAGTACGTCGAAGTAAAATGTGTCCCAAAACCATGGTAAGAACCCTAGGACGTGTCCTAACTCGTGGAGAATGAGCGTCAGCAGATAGCCTTCATCTTCCAGAGACTGAAGGCTAGCCCTATTAATCCCGATCAATCCTGCGATCGGCAGGCCGTTTTCCCATCGTACCAAAAGCGGCCCCCCCACCGCAGAGTAGTTGTCGTTGAAGTATTGAGCCTTCACGAAGATCCGTAGGTCGTCCACGGTGTCGTTGATGCGGATCCAAGCCCCTAACTTCGCATTCCAGTGGATATACGGGTTGTCACTGTAGTTTATATCCTTGAGGCCGGCTGTAATGACCGACTCCCAGCGCCGGGCCGCCTGCTGGAACAGTGCTTTTTGAGAGGCTGTGAAGTCTTGCTCGTCCAAGAAGACGAGTTCAATGTTGAACGAGTCGTTTTCTTGGCAGAAGGATAGTCCCAGTCGGTCTAGGTCATTGAGCCATATCTCCCGCAGGCTATCGGGTATGCAGCCGCTCAACCAATTCCCCCAGAGCGACAGGGCCTCTAGATATTTGAGGCTGGCCAACTGAGGTGGTATTGACCCGCTCAACTGATTGTACGATAAGGACAGGTGTTCAAGGTTAGAAAGGTTAGCTAACTGAGGTGATATTGATCCGCTCAACCGATTGTACGATAGGCGCAGAGTAATGACTCGTCCTTGATCATTCGTCTGGACGCCATACCATTTGCCAAGGGGTTCATCGGAAAGCCAGTTGTCCTTTCTACGCCAGTTGTCTCCGCCTGTCGCATGGTAGAACGCGACCAGCGTAGCGCGGTCTTCAGCAGCGGTCACGGCTTTGGGCGCAGGCGCAGTGGGGCTAGGCTGAAGCGAGGAGAAGGGTGGCTCTTTCGAGCAGGAGAGACCGGAAAGAGCGATGAGGGTGAAACAGGCGACGAGACGGGCCATGACGCATTTACTATGGCGGGTTTCAAGCCGCCAGCAGGGCGCTTAGGTGAGCAGCCACGGAAGCGGCGGTTCCCTCTAAGTCGTAGCCGCCCTCTAGCAGGGAGACGAGGCGGCCCTCGCAGTGGTGGGCGGCGAGTTGGAGCACCAATTCGGTTAGCTGGCCGTAGCCCTCTGCACTGAGCAGGATTTGCCCGAGGGGGTCGCTGCGATGGGCGTCAAAACCGGCAGACAGGAGGATGAAGTCGGGTTGGAACTGGTCTATGGCTGGAATGATGGTGTCGGCGAAGTGACGGAGATAATCGGCATCGGTGCTGCCAGCCGGAACCGGGATATTCAGGGTTTGGCCGCGGCCCGATCCTATCCCGCACTCGTCGGCTGCACCGGTGAACGGGTAGAGGGGAGATTGGTGGATGCTAGCAAAAAACACCGAGCCGTCGGCTTCAAAGATGTGCTGCGTGCCATTGCCGTGATGGACGTCCCAGTCGATGATCGCCACTTTGTCGCAGCCGCATTCGTCCCGTAAGTAGTGAGCGGCGACCGCCACATTGTTGAAGAAGCAAAAGCCCATGATTTCCTCGACTTCGGCGTGATGGCCCGGAGGCCTCATACAGCAGAAAGCATGGTCGGCGCGGCCGGCGAGTAGGGCGTCGATGGCGGTTAAGGGGGCTCCAGCCGCTAAGAGAGCGGCACGGTACGTGTCTGGAGAGAATGCGGTGTCTTGGCTCACATAAACGGAGTGCTTGACCTGTGCGAGAGCCGCTACTCGCTCCAAGTGGACTGGCGAGTGGGCTCTGAGCAGAGCGCTGCGCGGTGCTAACTGCGGCTGAAGGTGCAGCACTTCGTCCCACAGCGAGCGGTCTTTTAAGTGTTGGATAATGGATTCCAAGCGCGCGCGGCGCTCTGGATGACCTTCACCCGTGTCGTGCAACAAGGCGTCGGGGTGGTAGATCAAGGCCGTTCTAGCCACAGCTTACCACTTCTCCTGCGTCGATGGATGCAATGGCGCGGCGTCCGAGGATGCGGATGTCCTCGGCGATGGCCGCATCGCCCAAGGCGGCGCGGTCGCACCAGCGCAATTGCGTGGATTCGCGAGGATTGACGCGGGCGTGCCCGCTTACCACGCGGCTAAAATAAATCAGGTCTATGTGCTGATGGCCCGGTTCGATGTCCTCTAGGAGGATACACGCGGGGCGGTACAGAACGGCGACCCGTCCCCATTGCTCTTGTTGGCCCAACAACTCGACGGTCAGCCCGGTTTCTTCACGGACTTCGCGGAGGGCGGCTTCTTCGGGCAGTTCACCTAGGTCGATGTGCCCGCCCGGGGGCAGCCAAGCCTGCATTTTCTTGTGCCACAGCAAGAGGGTGGCTCCCTCGTGGACGACAAAGGTCGTCGCTGTAAAGTCGCGGGTGATTGCCGCCAAGGTGTCCGCTCGTCGCACGTTTGATGGAGGAAAAAACAAGGCGTTTGCAGTGCGCCGGAGGTCAATATAGCCGGTCACTTGGTGGAACGAAAGCCCGCGACAGACGCGCGCTGCATTGACCAGCTTTTCTCGCCAATTATTTTACAAGGCTGACTTTGCATCCCTTCAGACTGAGAGAGATATGGCTACTGAGATCGTCATGCCCAAATTGGGGCTGACCATGGAAAGCGGCGCAATAAGCGCTTGGTTGGTAGAAGAAGGCCAGGAAGTGCAAAAGGGACAGGCCCTGTTGGAAATCGCCACCGACAAGGTGACGATGGAAGTCGAAGCGCAGGCCGACGGGATATTGCGCAAAATTCTGGTGCCGGTCGGCCAGGAAGTACCGGTATCGACGACAATCGGCGTCATTGCGGCCGCGGACGAAGACATCGACTCGTACGTCGCTGTTGCTCCGAGTGACCCAGTTCCTACCGCTGCTCCGAGCGACCCGACTCCACCGGCAACTCCAACTCCTGCTGCTCCACCAACTCCGGCCGCGCCAATTCCAGCCCCGCAGGCTCCAACTCCTTCCGCAGATGCCGATGGGCGTCGGCCGCATAAGACCTCGCCCAAAGCGCGCAAAATAGCCGCCGAGCACGGCCTCGATCTGGCCGGCGTCAATGGCAGTGGCCCCGGAGGTCGGATCGTCAGCGCCGACGTGCTGGCCTTGGTCGAACAAGCCCGGCTAGTCCCGGCTCCGACCCCAGCAGCCCCGGTCGCCGAAGGGCTGATTGAACTGAGCCGAGCCGAGCAAGTGGCCGCCGAGCGGCTGACGGCTAGCTACCAACAGATCCCACACATTCACATCAGCATGGACGTGTCGGCCGTGTGGTTGCAGCAATTCCGCACCGGTTACCAGCTCGAAGGCAAGAAAATCTCCTTCAACGATTTGATCGTCAAAGCCACGGCCCGCACCCTCAGGGAATTCCCTCGCGTCAACAGCTTGGCAGAGGGCGGTCATTTCCGCTATGCCTCCCAAATCAACGTCGGCGTTGCCGTAGCGGCCGAGCAGGGTTTGGTGGTTCCAGTCATTCGCGACGCAGCCGAAAAGACGGTCGAGGAAATTGCCTTAGAGGGAACGCGGCTGATCGACGCGGCTCGTCGAGGCGAGCTAGGCCCCGACGACATGTTGGGCGGCACCTTTACCATCTCGAATTTGGGCATGTTCGGCGTCTCCCGCTTTACTGCGATCATCAACCCTCCACAAGTGGCAATCCTAGCCGTTGGGGCCATAGAGAACAGGGTAGTAGCCTCCGGGACAGACGCATTTGCCGTGCGCCCGCAGCTAACCCTGACTTTGGCTGCGGACCACCGCGTCGTCGATGGCGCGCTGGCCGCCCGGTTCCTCGCGCGGCTCAAGGAGGTATTAGAAACGCCCGGCCTGCTCGGCTAGCAGGCCCTCACCTTGACCCTATCCAGGCCGCCGGTTATCTTCAAAACCGCGCCAAATTGGCACTTTTGCCCTTGCGTACTGTGGGTGGAAGAGCGCGTCCTGGCATCGGAAAACAACGCATGAAATTCGAAAAAAAGACCCAGCTTTCCATTGCGTACGCCGTCCTTACGCTGCTTCTGCTCCTGAGTCTGCAAAACTACTTCACCAACCAAGTCGAAACCCTCCCGTACAGCCAGTTCCGAGAGTGGATCAAAAGCGGGCAGGTTATTGAGTGTACCTTTAGCGGCGAGTTCATCCACGGCCGCGCCAGTGTCGATGGCCGAGAGATTAACTTCCGCACCGCGGTCATAGATGATCCCGAGATTATCGGCCTGCTCGAAGAAAACCAAGTCGAGTTTACCCGCCAGCCTAGTAACAATTGGTTCACACAACTTTTGTCGTGGATTTTGCCTGCGCTGATCTTCGTGGGGATCTGGCTGTTTATCATCCGTCGCATGAGCGGGGGGGGCGGTGGTCTGATGTCCATCGGCAAGAGCAAGGCCAAGGTGTACATGGAGAAGGGAACGGGCATTACCTTCGACGACGTGGCGGGCATTGACGAGGCCAAGGAAGAGTTGCAGGAGATCGTCGAATTTTTGCGCACCCCCGAGCGATTTCAGGCCCTCGGCGGCCGGATTCCGCGCGGGGTCTTACTCGTGGGGTCTCCGGGCACGGGTAAGACGCTGTTGGCCAAGGCCGTGGCTGGCGAGGCGAGCGTGCCTTTTTTCTCGCTCAGCGGTTCGGATTTTGTCGAGATGTTCGTCGGGGTAGGGGCTGCGCGCGTGCGCGACCTTTTTGAACAGGCCAAAAAACATGCCCCGGCCATTATCTTTATCGACGAGCTCGACGCCTTGGGCAAGGCCCGGGGTGCCGGCTCTTTTGGCGGCCACGACGAGCGCGAGCAGACGCTCAATCAGCTTCTCACCGAGCTAGACGGCTTTGACACCAACGCCGGCGTAATCCTCATGGCCGCGACCAACCGGCCGGAAATCCTCGACCCGGCCTTGCTGCGTCCCGGTCGCTTCGACCGCACCGTGGCCGTGGACCGGCCCGATGTCAAGGGGCGCGCCGCCATCCTCCGGATCCACGCCAAGGAGGTCAAGCTGGCTCCAGACGTAGATCTGCACAAACTGGCCGTGCGTACACCGGGTTTTGCTGGCGCGGACTTGGCCAATGTCGTCAATGAAGCGGCTCTCTTGGCGGCGCGAAGAGATAAAAATTCCATCACCATGTCCGAGTTGGAAGAGGCGATTGAGCGCTCGGTGGCCGGGCTAGAGCGCAAAAGCCGGGTGCTCAACGAGAAGGAGCGCCGGATCGTCGCTTACCACGAGGCCGGTCACGCCATCGTCGGCGAGATTTTGCCCGAGGCCAATCCGGTGCAGAAGATCTCCATTGTATCGCGGGGTATCGCCGCCTTGGGCTACACTCTGAATATGCCGCTGGAGGACCGCTATCTAATGACCAAGGAGGAACTGGAGGATTCCCTAGCGGCGATCTTGGGTGGTCGGGCGGCCGAGGAGATCGTCTTTGGCGAAATATCCACCGGCGCGGCTAACGACTTGCAGCAGGCCACGCAAATGGCCGAGCGGATGGTCAAAGAGTTCGGCATGAGCCAGCGGATTGGCTTGGTCGCCCATCGAACGGACCGCTCGCAACAGTTGCTGGGCATGACCCCGGCCGACCGCGCGTACAGCGACGAGACGGCCAAGCTCATCGACGAGGAAATCAAGGGCATCATCGGAGCAGGGTACGTGCGGGCCAAGTCCCTGCTCACCCAGCATCGGCAGGCGATGGAGGATGTCGTCGAGATACTCTTTGAGAACGAGGTGATGGACGGTGACCAACTGCGCAACTTGCTCGCAGAGCATGGAATAGAACTACCACCTAGGCCCAAGCAAGAAGCACCGTCCGACAGCCCCACCGCTGAGCCGCAGGCCAATGGCAATGCTCCGCAGTCGGAAGAGCGCGAGGCTCCCTAGCCCACGGCGGCGATGACTTCCAACTCGACGGCTGCTCCCAGCGGCAAGCTGGCGACGCCGACGGCCAAGCGCGCGTGTATCCCCTTATCTCCAAGAACTGAGGCCAGCAGATCGGAAGCGCCATTGATCACATTGGCGTGGGCCGAAAAACCGAGTGCCGAGGCTACGTATCCTCCCAAGCGGACAATGGAGACCGAGTCGAGGTCGCCGGTTTCGGCTTTGAGAACGCTCAGGGCGTTGAGAGCGCACAATTTGGCAGCCTCATATCCTGCTTCGACATCCAAGTCCTCGCCTACGATTCCCGCGTATTGGATCTGGCCGGCTAGTAGGGGCAACTGGCCTGAGACGAAGATCAAAGGGCCGCTTTGCACGGCACGGGTATAGGAGCCGGCCGGTTGGGGCGGAGGGGGAAGTTGTAGGTTGAGGTCTCTTAGTTTTTCTTCCACAGACATGTTAAATCTCCCATGGCTTCGGGCTAGTTGGCGCGAGTAATATAGGACGCCCAATGACTCCGGCAAGAGAGCAATGCGCAGTATGAGATTCGCCAGAGGGAGCGTCCTTGAACCCTTGGCCAACGGCGATTTCGTGCGCCTGTGGTTGGCCAACGGCCTTTGGTGGCAGGCCATGTGGATGGAGATGCTGGCGCTGGGGTGGCTGGCTTTAGAGCTGACTAATTCTCCGTGGTGGGTGCAGGTCATTGGCTTTTACCGCGCCATCCCCCTGCTGATTATGGGTTTGTTCGGCTCGGTGATTACCGATCGCTTTAAGCGGCGCTACATCGTTTGGACCCTGCAGTTGGTCAATGTGCTGGGGACGGGGCTGTTGGCGCTCTTGCTCTTTTGGGGGCGGCTCGAGTTATGGCATTTGTCGGTGGTGTCGCTGGCCTTGGGGGCCTCTTGGGCGCTGGATTGGCCGACGCGGCGCAGCATGGTGCCCGATCTAGTTGGCAAGGCCCGCACGGTCGATGCCATGGTGCTGGAGAACGTCATTCAGGGGTTTACGCGCATTGCTGGCCCCTTGGCGGCTGGCTATGTCACCGCGGCCTATGGCAGCTTGGGTGCTCTGTTGGTGTTGGTCGGGCTAGGTGCCTTGGCGCTGGTTTTGTTGTCGGGCCTCAAGACAGACTCCAGAGCGCCTAGTGCAGGCACGTGGGCGGCGGGGTGGGCCGGGCGGCAGGGATGGGCCAGTATGCGGGCTTCTGCGCCGATATTTGGCGTTTTTCTCATTACGATCTTTATGAACGTCTGGGCGTTTCCCTACATGAATCTGCTACCGGTTTTCGCACGCGACGTATTCGGCCGCGGCCCGGAGGCTATGGGGTGGTTGGGCGCGGCTAGTGGGGGTGGGGCGATTGTGGGCTTGGCCGCGGTCCAGCTAAGCCGCAGTAAGGTGAGCAACGAATGGCTCTTTGTCGCCGGCTCGTTGTTGGCGTGTACGGGCATTATCGCCTTTGCCTTTAGCGGGACTTTTGGCCTCGCCTTGCTGATGCTGTTTTGCTCTGGGTTGGGGCAGGCGGGCTTCAGCATTATGCAGAGCAGCATCATCTTGGTCGAATCCTCGGACGAGATGCGGAGCCGAGCGATGAGCACCTTGGTCGTGGCCATTGGCGTCGGTCCTTTTGGCCGCTTGCAGAGTGGAGCGTTGGCCGAGGCTTGGGGAGCGCAAGGTGCGGCGGGCGTCATGGCATTGCTGGCGGGGATAGGGACTGTGGGAACGGCGGTCTTGGTGCGAGGGTTTCTAGGTAAAAGATGAGTGGACGGATTCCCAATTGCACGGTTCGTCTAGCGTATCTACCTTGCAGGTGCGTTGATCCGACCTAATTAAAGGAGCAGATTCCATGTCCCAGTCTTTGTTCAGCGACGCCAGCCAACGGCTGGACGAAGCGCTCGCGTACGCGTCCATTTCCGATGACGCCATCGAGCGGCTCAAGTTGCCCAAGTCGAGTTTAAAAATCTCCATCCCAGTGCGTATGGACAGCGGTGAGTTGCGCATTTTTCCCGGTTACCGGGTGCGCTACGACGACACCCGCGGTCCCACCAAAGGCGGCATTCGCTACCACCAAGACGTGTCCATTGACGAAGTCCAATCCCTAGCCTTTTGGATGACCTTCAAGTGCGCGGTGGCCAATTTGCCCTTTGGCGGCGGCAAAGGCGGTATCACGGTCAATCCCAAGGAACTGTCTCCTTTTGAACTGGAACGACTCAGCCGGGGCTATATAGACGCCGTGGCCGACTTCATCGGCCCGGACATCGACATTCCGGCACCGGATGTCTATACCAATCAGATGATTATGGGCTGGATGGTGGATGAATACAGCATTATCAAGCGCCAGATCACGCCCGCAGTCATCACCGGCAAGCCCTTGACTATGGGGGGCAGTCTGGGGCGCGATACGGCGACCGCGATGGGGGCCTTTTTCACCATTGAGGCGACTTGGCCCCAGTTCGGCTTAAATGGCTCGTCGGCCGACACGACTGTGGCCGTGCAGGGCTTTGGCAATGCCGGGGCCATCATCGCCGAATTGCTCTTCAATGCTGGTTACAAGGTCGTGGCTGTAAGCGACTCTAAGGGGGGGATTTACCGGCGCGAAGGACTCGACATCCCCAGCGTGCGCCAGTTCAAGGATTCGACCCGCACCCTCAAGGCGGTGTACTGCGAGGGCAGTGTATGCAATGGCGTCGAGCACGACACCATCACCAACGAGGAATTGCTCGCGCTCGACGTCGATATCCTAGCTCCAGCGGCCTTGGAAAACCAGATCACGGAGGCCAATGCCCGCGACATTAAGGCCAAGGCGGTGTACGAACTGGCCAACGGCCCCACCACGCCGGGAGCCGACGAGATCCTGCGCGAACGGGATGTGATAGTATTTCCCGACATCTTGGTCAATGCCGGCGGCGTGACGGTGAGCTATTTCGAGTGGGTGCAGAACCGCCAGGGCCTATACTGGACCTTAGAACAGGTCAACCAGCGGCTCAAGCAGATGATGGTCGAGGAGACCGAGCGCATTTGGGCCATTGCCCAGGAGCAGGGCATAGCGCCACGCACCGCGGCGTACGTCCACGCCTTGAACCGGATCGGCGACGCAGTTCAAGCCAAGGGCACTAAGGATTACTTCACAGATGGGCAGTGACAAAAATCGCGGGCCTGCTCCCGTCCCCGACGCCTTGGATCACGCGGCCTTGGCCCTAGAACTTTTGCAAAAACAACCCGTTCTGTGGGACAAAATCTCCTCGGGGACCCACGTGCAAGGCCGGGAAGTCCCCCGTCTGCTGACCGAAGTTCTGCGTTTCCTCCACTTGGTCGCCGCTGGCGACCAGGTTCTGACCCCGTCCCATCCCGTCGATCTAGCTTGGCACGAATTTATCCTCTGCACGCGCACCTATGGTGCCTTCTGTCGCCGGTATTTTGGCCGCATGATCCACCACCAACCCGGGGGCATGGAGGACGAAAACAACAGTCAATTCGACCAAACTTTGGCTCTGTATCAGCGCTACTTTGGCCCGCCTCCTGCGGCCTATTGGCTGCCCGGAGCCGACTGCGGGGCCTGCCGCAGCGCCAATCCCTAGCCCGCCCACCGAGGAGGATTCCCATGTACTTTAACGGCCAACTCGCCATTGACCCCTCCCAGGAGACTCTGGTCGAAAAGGTCAGACCCACCAAGGCCTTCGGTCGCATGCTCTACTACCTGACTGCGGGTGGTCTGTCCGACCGAGAAGAACAAGAGACCTTCACCGCGGTGGCCATCTTGCAAGAGCTCAACATGGCCCTGCGTTCTATGGGAGTGACCAATATCGTCCGCCTGACTAAGGACCAGTACGACTTCTACTTTGACGAGCAGGGCCTGGAGGACGATCTCAAGGACGCCATGGAACAGTTTCACATGGAGACCGACTACTACGAATCGGAATTGTTCGAGGCCCTCTATCTGGTCGTCGAGCACGCCGACCAGGAAATGACCTACCTCATTGAAATTGAAATCGACCGGCTCCACCCTCCGGACGTGTACCCCATTACCATCACCGTCAACGGCACGGCCAACGACTTTGCTCAACAGCCCGGGGAAAGCACTGACAGTTTGCGCCAGCGCATGGAGCCCGTCTTTCGAGCTCAGGACGCGTACGAACAATTCCAGCGCCAGAAAGAAGCCCATTTCAGCCACTTTATCAGTCGCCTCAACCAGGCCGTGGCCACTTATATTAAATGCGACGATGTGCGCCAGACCCTCGACACCCGCGTCATTCGTCCCCAAGAGCCAGTGGACCGGCCCGAGCAATTGCAGGAGCGGCACACCGGGGCTGATACACCTCCCCTCTTCCACGGCTATCACGGCTTTGACGCGTTCTTCCTCTACGCCTGGATGTGGTCGTCCATGTCATTCCACCACAATATCCACTACCACGACGTATCCGTGGTAGATGAATAGGGCCAGACCGTATTCGATGTCGGGGCCACGGGTTTCCACGCTGGAGAGAGCAATACCCTCAATCCAGAGGCCGATTTCGAGTCCCCGCCCGCCAGCGACGTCGAGTACTATGCGGACCACAGCTATAAGGACGGCCTTGAGCAGACTGCCTCGGTCCAGGAGGCGAGCGCTGAGTCCGGCGAAAGTTCGTCGTGGCTGGATTTTGGCGGCGACAGCAGCGACAGTGGCGACAGTGGAGCGTCCTGCAGCTCGTGTAGTAGTTGCAGTAGTTGCAGTTCGTGCGGCGGCATCTGAGGAGGGTAAGACAGATGAGATCGGCCGGCACCATCCTCCGGACGTGACCGCTCCGCGAAAACGAGTAGCTCACAGACGGTCTTCCCTTTTCAGGGTCTCGGGCACCCCCAACCACAAAGAGAGGGCCGCGGCTAGGCCAATGCCTGCGGCTGCCAATGGAGTTTCGGTCAGGCCGACCCAATCGGCGATATGGCCCATGGCCAAGGGGCTGCCCGCCCCGCCCAGATCGCCGACAAAGCGCCACAGCCCCAAAAACACCCCCCGCCCATCGTCCGGGGCCAGATCCGCGCCCAGAGTCATCATGGTCCCCGACCCTATGCCGTTGCCCAGGCCCACTACCACTAGGGCCAGGAGCAGGCCCGAAAAATCCTGCGCCAGAGGAATGGCGGCCATGCCCATACTCTGGACGAAAAAACTGGGCACCGAGGCGTACTTGCGCCCCCAGTGGTCCATGATCATGCCCGCCGGATAGAACATGAGCATGTCCACGGCTGCGGCAATGGATATGACCACCCCCACTTCCTCGACCCCCAAACCCAAGACATCGGCAGCGTAGAGCGGCGCGATGACCAAGCGGGCCGTGCGCACCATTTGGGCGCACAACTGGGCCGAGCCGGCAGTGAGCAGGATGCGGTAGTGGCCGCGCACAACATCGCCGACCTTTCCTCTGGACCGGTGGCTTGCTCCTGGGGAAGCCCCGAGGTCCTCCACCCAGAGCAAGACCGCCAGCAAAGCCACCACCGCCAATATCCCGTACAACAGGAAGGCAGCCCGAAAGCCGTACGCCCCGGCCGCTAGGCCGCCGAGCAGCGGTCCGGCAAAGTAGCCGATGCGTCCTATGCCCCCGAACACGGCAATGGCCCGTCCCCGGAGTGCTGGCCGAATGGCCCCGGCCAGGTACGTATGGCGCGAAATATTCCACAGGGCCGTACCGATTCCCGACACCAGGCGGCAGGCACTCACTTGCCACAGATCAGTGGCCACCAGCAGGCCGAAAATCCCCGCTAGGACGCAGCCCACCCCCAACAGCATGGCGCGCTTTTCGCCCACCCGCCGCACCACCACTCCCGCGGGCACATCGCCCAGCAAAGTGCCGATCCCGTCCGCGGCCAGAACCACGCCGACCAGACTGTACGATACCTCGAAAGAGCGGGCGAATAAAGGCAGGACGGGCAATAGCAGGCCCCGGCAGACCGACAGGATCAGGGCCGGCGCGTACACTGACAAAAATAAGTTTACTACCACCTCCTGTTTCCGTTTCGACACTTTGTCAATCCTCTTAAATGGCCTTTAGAATACAATCTCAGTTAGAGTACCGGCAAGAAGCCCAACATCTGTAGGGTGGAGAGTAGTCACGACAAACTGACCATAGACTTTAGCTACTACTGAATTGACGCTAGGAAGGACGGCGGCTATATTGCGCGGGGTTCAGCAAACACAGGAGACCACATGCCTACTTCAGCAATTGGCGCACAACTGTTCACAGTGCGCGATTTTACCAAAACCCCGGATGACATTCGCCAGACCTTCGCCAAGGTGCGGGCACTCGGCTACGAGGCCGTGCAAGCCTCGGCCTTCGGGGCGATCTCGCCGGCCGAACTGGCCGCGATAAGCGAGGCCGAAGGGGTACAGATCGCGGCTACGCATACCAGCTACCAGCGCATCTGCGACGAGCCGCAAGCCGTCGTCGAGGAGCACCAGATGTGGGGGTGCCGCCACGTGGCCATCG
>JAPPEG010000056.1 GCA_028875345.1 Gemmatimonadota bacterium | reverse complement strand
CAAATAAACCTAAATCAGGGCTGTACCTCAACTTAGATCACTGTCGTGTACTTAGGAAAATGCAACTTGGCTACCTGCGACGAGGCCGGATTCAACCCCGCTGCCTGAGCTATGAGGTCAATTGCTTCTTCGTATCGTCCCTGTGGTATGAGAACCTCGGCCAACTCCTGGAAAAGGTTCACATATTGCGGAGAGTTCACGTCTTGCGAATTGAGCGCGATGGCGCGGCGCAGGTGAGTTTCTGCCTCCTCAAAGTGTCCCAGCACATTGAGAATCTTGCCGAGGAGAACATGAGCCTCAAAAAAATCTGGGCGTTGTACTACCGCGATGCGAGTTACCTCAAGGGCTTCCTCGTACCGTCCCTGATCGTACAGAGTGCTGCCTAAGTTGAGACGGGCATCCGATCCCTGCGAATTGAGCGCGATGGCGCGGCGCAGGTGAGTTTCTGCCTCCTCAAAGTGTCCCAGCTCACCGAGAATCCCGCCGAGGAGAACATGGGCCTTAAAGTAATCTGGGCGTTGTGCTACCGCGACGCGGGCTGCCTTAAGGGCTTCCTCGTACCGTCCTTGCCTGCCCAGAAAGCTGCCCAGGTTGAGGTGAGCGCTCCGTGCCTGCGGGTTGAGCGCGATGATGTGGCGATTGAGGGTTTCATCATCCCTCCAGATGTTTGCCTGCCGCCAAGTCAGCATTCCCAGCACAACTAAGGCCACGGCCACAACACCCAGCACGCCCTTTTGCCACAAGCCTGACAGATGACGCACGCCATACGTGACCGCGCTGATGACGACCGCTATGACCCCGATGCCAGCCAGATACTGAAAGCGGTCGGCGACGAAAGCATACTGCATATAGCCGTAATCGACAAAGCCCAACACTGGCGACAGCGTCACCATAAAAAACAACGCCCCAGCCAGCGGTCCGCGCCCAAGCTGCTGACGGAAGTGCCACAGGACCACCGCCAGCGCTACAGCGGCGACCAAATATCCCCAAGCCAGCGGGTCAGCAACGCGAATGTCCCAAAGCGGGTAGATGACAGCCAACTCAGACGGCCATAGCAGCTTACCTACATAAAACCACAAGACGCGAGCAGCGATGAGCGTCCGTTCGGTTAATGAGTAGTCAAAAGACGTAGTTGTCTCAGACCAGTAAAACGACAAGTCGCCGACCGTGATGACCAGCCCAACCGCGAAGAATGGCACGAGCCGCAACAGATCGGTCGAAGTCACCCGGCCTTGTTGCCACCAATGCCAGATCAAAAGCGCCACCGGCAGCGTAATCACGATGGACTTGCTCAAAAGACCCGCCGCGTACAACACCAGCGACTCTACGTAGTACCGCGGACGCGGCTGCTCCACAAAGCGCATCCACGTCAGCACCGCCGCAAGGTAAAACAGACCCGAAAGCACATCTTTGCGCTCGATGACCCAAGCGACCGACTCCACGTGCAAAGGATGCACCGCAAACACCGCAGCCACCACCCACGCACCGGGCACCGCTAACCGACGCACCAGATGCCACACCAAAAGCGTATTCGCTAGGTGCAGCAGCACGTTGATGATGTGATAGCCCGTCGGCGTGAAGCCCCACAGTTTGTGCTCCAGCCAGAAGGTCGTATAGACCAGCGGCCAGTAGTGCTTCTCTCTTTCAATGTCGCTGGGGGAGAACCAGATTTGCCACAAACCCGATACTTCTCGGACCGGCTCGACCTTGATGCATGTGTTGTCGTCCCAGACGAAGCCGCCCCACAGCATGGCCGGCAGGTAGCTAACGATTACCAGCACACCGAGTGCGAGAATTGGCAAGATGTCCTGTCGCGTGAACCTGCGCGCCGATGGTGGGACGGACGCCTCCCGGTGCTTGGAGGCATCCCGCTGCGCCTGCCTCCGCTCCCGCCGCGAGAGCTTTTCTTTGGGCGTTCTTGTCGTCTGCTTTCTTTTTGCCATTTGGACAGGAATTTAACGCACCAAAACGCGGTGGCCAATTTGTCCGCAGCCGGGGCTTGTGCTATCTTCCGCGCTTCACCTCAAACGGGAAACAAAGCTGTGATCAAAGTAGGAGAATACAAAGTCGCCGAGCCGGACGACATTGAGACGCCAGCCATGCTGGTCTTTACCGACCAACTCGACCACAATATAAGAACAGTCGGCGAACTAGCCGGCGGCAGCGAGCATCTGTTCGTCCACGTCAAAACCCACAAGTCCATTGACGTAACGCGCAAACAACTCGCGTCCGGCGTCGCCGGGTTCAAATGCGCCACGCTCAAGGAACTAGAAATGACCCTCGACGCCGGCGCACAGGAAGCCATTTTGTCCTATCCGCTGGTGCAAAAAAGCAAAGTGCAGCGCTTTGCCGAATTAGCTCAAAGAGAGGCGATCGTCAGTGCGATTGCCAGCGCCCCCGCGCACGTGCAGGTCTTGGGCGATGTGGCGCAAGAGCGGCAGCAAACGCTGCGGGTGATGATCGACCTCAACGTAGGCATGTTCCGCACCGGCGTCCCCTTGGACGGGGCCATTGACCTCTACCGCCAAGTCGCGCAACACCCCCACCTGTCGCCGGGCGGCCTCCACTTGTACGACGGGCACGATAACCTCTCCGAGCCTCAGGCGCGCCAAGCAGCGGCCGCGCGGCACATCCGCGATATCCAACGCCTAAAAGCAGCCCTCGAAGGCGAGGGCTTGGCCGTGCCTTGGGTCGGCGGCGGCGGCTCCTTTTCCTCCTTATACTACGCCCGCACCGAGGGAATGTACGGCTCTCCAGGCACCTGCGTGTACTGGGATGCTGGGTACGGCAGCAAAATGGCCGAGCTGCCCTTCAAATGGGCGGCCCTGGTCCTGACGCAAGTGATCGATCGCTATCCCGAGCACCAGACGCTTACCACGGACTTGGGCACCAAGGCCATCAGCGACGATGGCCCCTTGGCGACCCGGGCCAAGCTCTTGCAGAACCCAAAGGCTGAACTAACCAGACAGAACGAGGAACACGGCGTCTTCTCCTGGTCCGGTCCCCAGCCCGAAGTCGGTGCCTACCTCCTCGCCGTGCCTTGGCACGTGTGTCCGACGACGATTCGCTATCCGGGCGCACACGTCATCGACGGCTGCGGACAGGTCGCCGACTACTATCTGCACTCGGCCCGCGACCGCGCCTAACATGCACCGGCTGGCAGAGCTAGCCGCCAAAGAGCGGCGGCGGGTCGTGGGTCTAATGTCCGGCACCTCGGCCGATGGGATTGACGCCGTGCTGGTCGATCTGTGGGGCTGTGGCGAATCCACGCGCTACGAAGTCTTGGCCTTTAACACCACGCCACTGCCCAGCGACTTGCGGCGCGAGGTGTTCGCCCTCTTCGCCGAGGATGCGTCGCTCGACGCGCTGTGCCGGGTCAACTTCGCCCTAGGCGAGGCGTTTGCAACAGCGGCCCTAGCCGCAGTCGAGCAGGCCAAGCTCAGTCCCGAATCCATCGACCTGATCGGCTCGCACGGGCAGACCGTGCGCCACCTGCCAGCCAGCGGGGCCACCTTGCAGATTGGCGAGCCAGCCGTCATTGCCGCGCGCACGGGTGCGGTGACCATTGCGGACTTTCGCGTGGCCGACATGGCCGTCGGCGGCGAGGGCGCACCGCTGGTGCCGCTAGTGGATCACCTGCTCTTTGCCGGGCACGAAGGGCGTCTGCTGCTCAATATCGGCGGGATCGCCAACATCACGGCCTTGCCGGCCGACGCCGATGTCAGCACAGTACGGGCCTTTGACCTAGGACCGGGCAACATGCTCATCGACGCGGCGGTGGCGCACTGCACCGACGGTCGCGAGCACTTCGACCGAGGAGGCAAGCGAGCGGCGCGGGGGCGCGTCGATGAAACCTTGTTGGCCGAGCTGATGCGCCACAGCTTCTTGCAGCGCGAGCCGCCCAAATCCACGGGGCGCGAGGAATTTGGCGAGCCTTTCCTCGCGGATATTCTCCGGCGCGGCACGTGGAGCGATGACGACCTGATCGCCACGCTGACCGCCTTTACCGTGCAATCCATTGCCGAGGGCATTCGCCGCTTCTGCCCCGGGGAGTTTGCCAAGCTCTGGGTCGGCGGCGGCGGCGTCCACAATCCGCGCATTATGGCCGGGTTGCAACACGCACTGCCAGATATAGCAGTGAAGTCGCTAGCCGACCTAGGCGTCGATCCAGACGCGCGCGAGGCTCTCTCCTTCGCAGTGCTCGCCAACGAGACGCTGATGGGCCGCACCGGCAATATCCCTGCCGTCACCCGCGCACAGCGCCCGGTCGTCCTCGGCAAAATCGCCCTGCCGTGAACGCAACTCCATTTTCCTTGATAAAAACCCGCGTCGCCAATATGTTTGCCCGCTAGCTTTTTCGCTATACACCACAAAGGAGACCCCATGGATCGCCGCGATTTTGAACTGCTGCGCGACGAAGAAATTCCCGAACTCAATACCCGCGCCTTGCTCTATCGGCACCGCACCGGCTGCGAGATCGTCTCGCTGATCAACGACGACGAAAACAAGGTCTTTGGCATCAATTTCCGCACCCCGCCGGCCGACTCGACCGGCATTGCCCACATCCTCGAACACTCCGTGCTGTGCGGCTCGCGCAAGTACCCGGTCAAGGAGCCGTTTGTCGAGCTGATCAAAGGCTCGCTCAACACCTTCCTCAACGCCTTCACCTATCCAGACAAAACCTGCTACCCGGTCGCCAGCACCAACGTGCAGGATTTCTACAACCTGATCGACGTGTACCTCGACGCCGTGTTCTATCCACGGCTGACGCCGGAAGTCCTGCAACAGGAAGGCTGGCACTACGAGTTAGAAGATCCTAGCGACCCGCTCCGCTACAAAGGCGTGGTATTTAACGAAATGAAAGGTGCGTATTCCGATCCCGAGAGTATCCTAGGCGAGCGCATCCAGCAATCCATCTTTCCCGACACGACCTACGGCGTGGATTCCGGCGGCGACCCGCGCCACATCCCGGACCTCACCTTTGACCAGTTCAAGCGCTTCCACGACGACTTTTACCACCCGTCCAATGCCCGCATCTACTTCTACGGCGACGACGACCCCCAGCAACGCCTCGCGCTGTTGCACGACTATCTAAGCTCCTACGAGACACACTCCGTTGACTCTACCATCGGCACCCAGCCGCGTTTTGCCGCGCCCAAGCGGCAGCAATTTCCCTATGTAGTCAATCCAGACGCGGTCGAGGAGCCAAAGTACTTTGTCGCGCTCACTTGGCTGTTGCAAGACTCGATTGACGCCGACGAGCGCCGTGCCCTCCAAGTGCTCGAACACGCGCTGCTTGGCACTCCGGGATCCCCGCTGCGCAAGGCCCTGATCGACTCCGGGCTGGGCGAGGATTTGACCGGCAGCGGGCTAGAGGTCGAGTTGGCGCAGATGTTTTTCAGCGTGGGCCTCAAGGGCGTGCAACAGGCTGATGTCGATGCGGTAGAGGCTCTGATCTTGCAACACCTCGGCGACTTGGTGGACGGCGGGATCGACCAAGGGATGGTCGCGGCCGCGCTGCACACTGCGGAGTTTCGCTTCCGGGAAAACAACACCGGGTCCTTTCCGCGCGGCTTGGGGCTGATGCTGCGGCTGTTGACCGACTGGCTCTACGACCGCGACCCCTTCACGCCTTTGCGTTTTGCCGACTCCTTCGCCGCGCTCAAGGCCAAGCTGGCAGCGGACGACCGCTATTTAGAGGGGCTGATCCAACGCCACCTCTTAGACAACGCGCACCGCACGACCGTGGTCCTGCAGCCCGATGCCGAGTTGGGGACGCGACAGGAGGAGGAAGAGACCGCACGCCTAGCAGAGGCCCGGTCGCACCTGAGCCAAGCGGATTTAGAGGAACTGGTCGCATCTACCGAAAAGCTCAAGCGACTGCAAGAACAACCCGACGCGCCCGAGGATCTGGCCAAGCTGCCCCGCCTGCAATTGAGCGACCTCGACAAAGCGATTAAGACCGTGCCTCGGCAAGAGGACCAAATCGCCGGAGTGCCGGTGCTCCACCACGACCTCTTCACCAATGGCATCGCCTATCTCGACGTAGGCTGCGACCTGCGGGTGTTGCCCCAAGAGCTTTTGCCCTATATCCCGCTCTTTGGGCGCGCCTTGCTGGAGATGGGCACCAAGCGCATGAGCTTCGTCGAGTTGCAACAGCGGATCGGCAGCCAGACCGGCGGCCTGAGTGCCCATTCACTGGTGGGGCCGCGCCCCGACGGCGGGCCGGCCGCGGCGTACCTCTTTTTGCGCGGCAAGGCCATGGCCGAACGGGTCGCCGACCTAACGGCGATTGTGCGCGACGTGCTGCTAGAGGGCCGCCTCGACGATCGCGAACGCTTCTTGCAGATGGCCTTAGAAGAGCGAGCCAGCGCGGAGGCCGGGCTAGTGCCGGGCGGGCACCGAGTGGTATTAACGCGGCTGCGCGCGCAATTCGACGAGACCGGCTGGCTCGCAGAGCAAATGCGCGGCTTGAGCTATCTGTTCTTCTTGCGGCAGCTCATCGAAGACATTCGCGGCGACTGGCCAGCAGTGCAGGCGCGGCTGGAGCAGATTCGCGCCCTGCTAGTCAACCGGCCGGGCATGCTGTGCAACGCAACCGTGGCCGGCGGCGACCGCGCTGCGTGCGACCAGAGCCTAGCAGACCTGCTACGCGAATTGCCGCAAGAAGCGCACTCGCCCGCGACTTGGACGCCGAGCCTGACGGCGATCGACGAGGGCCTGACCGTCCCCGCTCAAGTCAACTACGTGGGCAAGGCGGCGAACCTCTTCGCGCTTGGCTACGAATTGGACGGGTCGTCGGCCGTCATCACTCGCTACTTGGCCACCACTTGGCTGTGGGATCGGGTGCGAGTCCAAGGCGGGGCCTACGGGGCCTTTTGCTCCCTCGACCCGTTTACCGGCGTATTCGCGTACGCGTCGTACCGCGACCCCAATTTGCTGGAGACGCTACAAGTGTACGACCAGAGCGGCTCCTTCTTGCGCGACTATCCGATCAGCAGCGACGAGTTGACCAAGGCCATCATCGGCACCATCGGCGACTTCGACGCCTACCAGCTCCCCGACGCCAAGGGCTACGCCTCGCTGGTGCGCTACCTGACTGGCATCGACGACGATTATCGCCAGCAAATGCGCGACCAAGTCTTGGGCACCAAGGCCGAGCATTTTGCCGATTTTGCCGCCGTGCTGGATCAAGTTGGCGCAGCGGGCCGGGTCGCGGTGCTGGGGTCGGCAGATGCGATTGCCTCGGCGTCGGCTGCGCGCGGCAATTGGCTGACGCCGGTCAAGGTGCTGTGAGCTTCGACTATTGGCAAAATGTTACATGCCGCAAAAATTATTCGCGCGACCGCCTAGGCAACTAGGCGGTTTTTTTATTTTTGCGGTTCACGTAATCGCGCTTCGTGGGTCATATAGGACAAATGCGCTACCGGTCGGGCACAGACGCACACGGCCTACATGCTAAACAGGAGCGTGGATCATGTTGAATCGAACGATTATTGCCACAACAGCAGTGGCCCTACTGCTCGGCCTGCGAGCGAGCGCCGCCGAGATTTCTTGGAGCGAGAAACGCGACCTTGACCACGGGCGCATCGAAGCGTGGATTGAAGACGGTTGGCTGCACGCCCGGCGAGTGGACAGCACCGACGATCTGGTATGGCACGTGGTGCTGGGCCAAGTGGAAAAGGGAGCAGTGCCCACCATAGAGGACGGCTCAACTGCCGAAGTGCGCCATCCCAATGGCCGCTATTTCGTGCGCGACATCGCCAACCAGCGACTCAATTGCGTCCGCCAGAAGCTGGCGGAGGGCGAGTTTGCCGGAATCAACACGGACTTCTTGGCCGACGCACGGAGTAGCGGCTGGGGCACGGGAAGTGATCTGGGCATTGCCGTCGAGAATCTGGATGACTACCAGTGGGTGTTGTTGGGGCCGGCGCATAGTGTCGGGGAGGGGGAAGAGATGCAACTTGAGATCGCCCCCAACGCCGTGTTGCGCATGACTCCCACACTACAGGATGGAAAGCACGCGCGATTTAGCACCTCGGGAGCAGGCATGATCGACTACTCCTACGGCAAGGCAGAGCTAAGTGACGACGGGGAATTTCTCCAGGCGCGCTACGTCGGCATGGAGGAGGCTGAAAGAGCGCTCAACCGCAGCAAGCTCGAACAAGGCTCCATACCCCCCGAATTAGATGCGGAACGCTGGGTCAATCCGATGCCTGTTGAGCAGTTGAAAAATATGTCGCAAGCTCCAGTGATTCTCATCGACTTCTGGGCGACGTGGTGTACGCCCTGCGTAGCCGAGATGCCCACCGTGCAGGCTCTATACGATCAGTACGCCGAGCAAGGGTTTATAGTCGTTGCGCTTCACTCGGCGCACCAATCCCAAGACATGGACGATTTCGTCGCCGAACACGGCTACACCATGCCGATTGTGCTGGATACGGGCGAGACGTATCGTCGCTTCGGCGTCGAAGGCATTCCCCAATACGTGCTGATCGGCCGCGATGGCCGACTCGCCGAGACCGGTCTTTTGGGCAGTGTACCGAGTGCAGAGCAGATCGAAGCCCTCTTAGCCGCCAACTAATTTTGCGCCGACCAGCCGACATAAGCGCCGAAGCCGTAGAGCACTACGGACGTTTAGTGCTCAAGGTGGCCTATACTATCGTCGCCAATGCCGACGAAGCGCAGGAGGTCTTCCAAGAAACCTTCCTGCGCTTCCACGCCGCCTGTGTGCGCGGCGAGCTCATCGCCCACCCCAAGGCATGGCTTTGCCGGGTGGCGACCAGCTCGGCCTTCAAAATCCGGCGCTATCAACATCGGGCGCTGCTCTACGAAGATGAAGACATCGCAGTAGAAGCCGATGCCGACAAAGACGCCGAGCACCACTTGCTCATGGACCGAGTGCGCGACTTGGCCGCTGAATTGCCCGAGCGCCAGCGCATGGTCTTCGCCCTGCGCAACTTTGAAGGCTGGCCGTTTGCCGAAATCGCCGCGCGACTGGGATGCAGCGAGGAATCGGCCAGAGCCAGCGAGTACAAAGCACTTAAAAAGATCCGCGCCCATTTGGGTGCTGGCTGCAAGGACTAAGCGCCATGGACAGAGCCGAATTTGAAAGCAAACTGAGCGACTACGTGCGCGGCGAGCTATCGGCTGCGGAAGCGCAACAGATCGAGACCTATCTGACCGAGCATCCAGAAGCGGCTGACGACTTAGAGGCGGTGCGTACCGTGCTAGAGCTGAGTGCTGACATCGGCACTGACGAGCCGCCGGACGCGCTTTTTGCGGCAGCTCGTACCAACGCATTAAAAGCGATCCAAGCAGCGGACAAGCGTCAGCGCACGGGATTATGGCAGCGGCTGCAGCGGCCGATATACCTGTCGGGACTAGCCGCCGTGCTGGCCGGGGTGGTGGTGGGAGTACTCTGGCAAGGGAGCACTTCGGCGTGGGCCGAGGTGGTCGCCGAGGTGCGTAAGCTGCACTCCGTGCGCGTGGAGGGCTGGTTCCGTGGGGAAAAGGGAGAGCAGGTGCCAGTGCAGCAGTGGATCAGAGCACCGCACTTTTTCCGCTCTGCAGTCGGCACCGGCGCGGCGCGGCGCGAGGCCGTGGTGAACGATGCCAAAATGCGGGTTTACATGGACGGTGTCTGGTATGGGGAAGAACGGGGCGCGGAAAGCGCGTGGTCCATAGATAAGGTTGCCGAGCAACTAGCTCTGCCTGAGCGCGAGCAACTAAAGTCTTGGAGTTATCAGATTGAGCGCGAGGATCGGGGGCCAACGGTACTTTTTTCGATCTGGCAGCGCTCCTCGCTGGGCATTAAGACCCCGTCGGATATCCGGTTTGAAGTCGAAGTAGATGCCCAGACGCGGTTGCCGAGCAAATCCCGCGTTTATCTCGATGTGGGCCGTGAAGATTGGGAACTGGTCAGTGAATTGAATTATCTGGATTACGATGCCCCGTTGAGAGACGAGCTTTTCATGGTCGCCGACGATGCGATTCAGTCTTTCACCGACTCGGTGCGGGCCGCCCTACCATTCGCGCAAATCTCAGACCCCTTTGTGCCTTGGAACAGGCCGTTCTATATGCCACTGGACGGCATGGATATCATCGTTCATCCTCCTTCGGATGACCCGAGCAAGGGCATCGAAGGTCATGCTTCGTCCACAGCAGGCGGGATCACGCGCTACGAATTTCATCGCACCCCGCTGGCCGAGATCGTGCGGGTCATTGGGAAAATGCCGGTGGAACCTCGCATTGTACAGACGACCCCGAGCATAAAATCGGAGATCATGCGGATTCTTGGGAAAATGCTGGTGGAGACCCCAGAGCAGAAACTGGCTAATCAGCGCTACTCCGTGCGGATTGCTTATAGCCATCGCCTAACCCCCACCGAGCGCGTCCAGCGCCTCGGCGACCACTTTGGTTTTGTCGCTGAGGCGGAAAAGCGGCAGAGCACTAGGACGCGCTGGATTTTCACCCAAGACGGCTCCGAGTTTCCAACTAACCCGCAGAAGGGGTATTCTTGGACCACTGGCAAAAGCTACCACGCTACGGGGCGTCCGCTCGGGTTTGCGATCCAAGGGATGCTCGAAAACGCCGCGCTCAACGACCTAGTCGAAGGCTATAACGAAGACCTCGACGAAATTGAGATGCAATGGGACGGCGCAGCAGACAATCCCTTTGATCGTCAGGTAGATATCGACATCGACTTCTCCGACGGCTGGGATGTGGCCCTCGATTATTTGCGCGAGTACTTTGGAGTGGAAATGGAGCGCGTATCCGAGTCGATCTCCTACGAGGTGTTGATGTTGCGCCCGCTTCGCAAACGCCCAACGTAAGCCTTCATACCCGACGTCATCGCGGGCGTCCCATTCGCACGGGCCTTTATTAGAGGGTCGCGTATGCGAGTGGGACGCCCTTATTTATGCAACCATCATGGCCTCTGTCCCCAACATCCTCTTCCTCCTGACCGACAACCAGCGCAACGACCTGCTCGGCTGCGCCGGCAATCCAATCATCCAAACCCCGAACCTCGACCGGCTTGCCGCAAGCGGCGTCCGCTTTGCAAACGCATTCTGCACCAGCCCGATCTGCGCCGCCAGCCGAGCGAGCTATCTCACTGGCGTCTATGAAAGCCGCCACCGCTTTACCTTCCTCACACCACCCCTCCAACGAGCATTCACCGACAGTTCCTACCCGGCAGCTCTCAAAAGGGCCGGATACCGCACGGGGCTGATCGGCAAGTTCGGCATTGCCGCAAAAGGAATCGACCCTTCCCTCGCAGACGAGGGCGCGCTCGGCAAGATGTTTGACGCGTTCGACAACTACGAACACTGGACTGAAGACGGGTATGAAATCAGACAGCCGGACGGCCGTGTGCGCCACCTGACCGACATCACCGGCGACAAAACAATCGACTTCCTACGCACCCATCTTAGCCAGCCGTTTTGCCTCTCCGTCAGTTTCAACGCGCCGCATGCCCAAGACAACGACCCGCGCCACTACATCTGGCCGGCCGCTGAAGATCCACTCTACGCGGATGCGAAAATGCCAGAGCCACTCAACGCCCATCCCGACTTCTTCAGGCGGCTACCAAAATTCCTGCGCGAGACGGAAAGCCGCGTGCGGTGGCAGGCCCGCTATGCAACGCCTGAAGACTACCAGCGGAACATGCGCGGACTGTACAGAATGGTCAGCGGCGTCGATCGCAACATCGGCAGAATTCTCGCGGCGTTAGATCAACTATCGTTGGCTGCCAATACAGTCGTGCTCTTCGCCTCGGATCACGGGATGTACTACGGCGATCGCGGGCTTAGCGACTGCTGGCAGTTGAACGAACAGTCGATCCGCATTCCCCTGATCGTCTTCGACCCACGGGCTGACGAGAGCAATCGAGGCGTCGTCCGCGAAGAAATGGCGCTCAACATCGATGTCTCGCCAACCATCCTCGAACTAGCTGGTTTGGACGCTGCGGACGGAATGCAGGGAAAATCCCTCGTCCCCCTGCTGCGCGGCAAAGAAGTCGAATGGCGCAAGGCGTTCTTCTGCGAGCACCGGTTCGACCGCGCCGACATCCCCAAGAGCGAAGGCCTGCGCACGCAACGCTGGAAATACATTCGCTACTACGAGCAACAGCCCGTCTATGAGGAGCTGTACGACCTGCTCGCAGACCCGCACGAATCCTGCAATCTCGCAGCAGATCCCAAGTTCTCAGCTCAACTCGCACGGCTGAGACGACGATGCGACGCAATGCGCGTTGAATGCGCTTAGTACCTATGCGCGCTCATCTGTCAGACGTTTGGCGTACTCGCCGCGCGGGATGCGGAAATACCCCTGAAAGCAAAGTACGCCCGCGGCCGTAATCACGGCACTGCTCAAAAACAGCGCCCGATACCCCAGCACGTCGATCATCCAGCCGCCGCCGAGCGAAACGCCGGCAATGCTGATGCCGTAGGCCATAGTCAGCGCCGAACTCATAGTCACCCGCCAGTGCTCGGGGACCAGTTCCTGCTGAAAGACGATATAGACCGAGCGACGGATCGAGCTGAGGGCGACCAAGGCCATACAGGCGGCTCCGGCCACTGCCCAATGGGCGACCAAGGCCATCGGTATGAGGCACAGCACCATCGCCCCAGCCCCTCCGGTAATCACCGGCACCCGGCCGAAACGCCGACTGAGCGCAGGAGCGGCCAGCGCAGTACAGGCGGCTAGGAGCTGGCCGGCGGCAGTCAAACTGCCGATCAGCGCCGTGGAGGTCCCGAGGCCGTCGTCCATATAGACATTGAAGAAGACGCGGAGACTGTTTTCCGCAGCCATCTGCAAGAAGGTAACCAAGCTCAAGGCGAGGATGATGGCCAAGGGGAAAGGCGTCGCTTCGCCGCGTTCCCTAGCAGGCGGTTTCTGCGGACGGGAGCGTGTTGCGGCGATAGCACCGGCACTGATAAATAGCACGCCAGCAGCTAATAGCAACGGATAGCGGTAAGGAGCTGGGTGGTCTTCGGTCAGACCGAGGAGCGCGGAGAACAGGCCGGGCAGCAGGCCGCCGCACAGACTACCGGCAAAACCCGCCAGCGGCCACAGCGCCACCTGAGTCGAGAACACGTGGTTGCGCAGACGCGGCGGGCAGATCAGCGTCAGGAAGGGAATCGAGCAGACGAGGAAAAGCGTATTGCCAAGGACGCCGAGAGCATACGCTCCCATGATCCAAGTTAGCTGCAAGGAGGGGGGAGCAAACTCGCCAAGGGGCAACAAGCCAAAACCAAAGGCGGCGATCACCATGCCGACGATCATGCTCCGACGCGCCCCCCAGCGGTTGGCCAACAGCCCCGCGGGCATGCTCAAGAGGGCAAACGACAACGCGCCAACGGCGTTGACTTGGCCGATCATTTGGGGGCCATAGCCTAGGCGCAAGAGATAGAGATTGAGCAGGACAGTATAGACGCCGCCGAAAATCGTAAAGCCGATCAGAGCTTGGCTGAAGAGCACCAAGCGCACGTCGCGGTTAAAAAGCGACAGCGCCTCGCGATGAGTGGAGACCAATTTCTTTTTTGCTGGAACGGGGGATGGCAATTATGTATGTAGGAAAGGTAAACCAACAGTTCGCGGCGAAAAAGGCTACGTAGCGGAGAAGGTATGGCGCGCAGCAGTGCATTCTGGTGCCTTTTGGTATGGGCATCGGGTGTTCTAGCCCAAGAGATAGTCCAGGTGCAGACGCCAGCCGGCACAATGCACGAGTTGGCCCGCGTCCCCGCCGGTTATTTTACAATGGGATCGGCTGAGGGACGGGCGGACGAGCAGCCGGTCCACCAAGTCCATCTCGACGACTTCTACATCGACCGTTTCGAAGTAAATAACGATCAGTACGCCGCCTTTTTGAACGACATCGACGGCAACGCGGATGGAGAAGGGCACTTGCTGTTCGATCTGCGCGACCCCGACGCGCAGATTCGCTACAACGACGCGGGATACGCACCGATTCCCGGCACCGAGCAGCGGCCGATCGCCGAAGTCTCGTGGTACGGTGCCCGCGCCTATTGCACTTGGGCCGGCATGCAGTTGCCGACCGAGGCCATGTGGGAAAAGGCCGCTCGCGGCACCGACGGCCGCATCTATCCCTGGGGCGATTCCATTGACCGCAGCCGGGCCAACTACGGCAAGGAGGGCTGCTGTCGCGGCGACGACAGCGACGGCTTTTTCGACTCGGCCCCGGTAGGCTCTTACCAGCGCGGGATCTCTCCGTATGGAGCCTACGACATGGCGGGCAATGTCTGGGAGTGGGTGATGGATTGGTACGGCGAGGATTACTACGCACATAGCACTGAGCGCGATCCGCAGGGGCCGGATGCAGGAATCAGTCGAGTGCTGCGGGGCGGGTCGATGAGCAGCGACCCGTATCGCCTGCGCACCACCGACCGCGGCGGACTGCCGCCTTCAGTGACCTACATCATCGTCGGATTTCGCTGCGCTGCGCGCGAACTCCCCGCCACGGCAGTACAGTCCGCAAGCTGGGGACAAATCAAGCTCATGGTAGAGGAAGGCGCTGCGCGATAACCCGCACAAATGCAAACAGCCCCTTAGCTTGTGCAAGCTGAGGGGCTGTTTATTGTTTATAATAGTGGTGGCGCCTCGCGGAATCGAACCGCGGACACAGAGATTTTCAGTCTCCTGCTCTACCTACTGAGCTAAAGCGCCACCAAAAGAAAGATTAAAATTAAAGCCCCCTCATTTGCATTGTCAAGGATGCGCCATGCCCGTCTCGATCATCCCGTTCAACATGCCCGAACCCGCTAAAATTCCTCCCCACATCGTCACATCGCTCGAAGCCATGTCTTCAGACGAGGCCGTGATCCAAGGCATGGATTTGCTGCTGGGCATCGAAGCGGCGGACACCATCGTATATGAGCGAGTCGGCCAAGGAGTAGTCCACACGGCCGGCGCAGGAGCTGAAGTCCTGCAGCGGGTGCTGGAACAAGACGGCGTGCGCCCCTTCGCCGATCAGGACGGGGTCGGTCACTCCGCGTTGTTGCTAGTGGGACAAGCCAGCGCCGACGAAGAAAGCCCCCTGCCAGCAGGAGTAGTACGCTTCCTACTAGAGGGGGCTGAAGGCGGGTCTATCGGCTTTAGCTACGTGTTGCCTCTGCAGGCTGGCGACGGCCCGCTATGGGGCGCGTTGACGCTGATTCGCCGCGCGGCGAGCGGGCCGCTCAACCACGAGCAACCCAACCTGTGCGAGGGTATGCGGCGCGTGTTGAGCCGGATGCGCGATTAGGCCGAGACCGGCTCGACGACTCCGTTTTCAAGCATCCAAACCTCAACCTCATCGCCATCTACGTCGGCCAACATCTGGCCGTTGATCTCGACGCAGGGCGAGAGGGGCTGGCCGCTTTTCTGCACCATCTCAGCGTAAATATCTGGATTGTTGATAATGTCTTTGTCTTCGTATGCCAAGCTGTATTTAGCGAAGGTCATGCGCACGCTATTGCTCCAGCCGCAAACCGGCTTCAGATAGGCGACGATGTGAGGGGCTTCAGCCATGATTGAAATTCCTTTCTCATGTGATAGAAACGATTTTGCGTTTGGTGGAATATAGAGATGCGCCCCTCTCTGTCAAGCAAGGCATTAGGTAATTGACTAACCACATACCCAATGTTACATTTGGAATATCCCCCTCCCCTTGGTGTGTTTGCCCGTTCTCTTAACTTCAGGAGTAGTAATGAGTTCTACCGAAGTTCTTCTCGTACGCGGCGGACGTCCTCTCCAAGGTGAGGTTGAGGTCCAAGGCTCCAAAAACGCCGCTTTGCCCATGTTGGCCGCATCGCTGTTGGCCACCGAAGGGCAAACCGTTCTGCACCGGGTCCCCCCGGTCAACGACATATTGGTGGCCCTAGAAGTGTTGCGTCGGCTCGGCGCGCGCGTCGATTACGACGCAACCGAGGAAGTGGCCGTCCTAGACACCCGCGATGTCAAAGAAACCCAGCTTCCCGCGGATTTGACCAATCGCTTCCGCGCCTCGCTGCTTTTCGTCGGTCCGCTGTTGGCTCGCTTTGGCCGCGCCTGGATCCAAGAGGTCGGCGGCTGCACGATTGGCTCGCGGCCGACCGACTATCACTATCGCGGCTTTGCCCGGCTCGGGGCCGAGGTCCAAGGCGTCAACGGCGGCGGCATCGACGTGGTGGCCAAGCAGCTATCCGGTGCCTTTATGTACTGCGATTTGCCCAGTCATACCGGAGTGGAAAACCTCGTTATGGCGTCCTGCCTAGCAGAGGGTGAGTCCGCAATCGAAAACGCGGCTTCCGACCCGGAGATCGTCGATTTCACGTTGCTCCTGCAAAAGATGGGTGCTCAAGTCGAAGGGGTCGGTACGCGGCAGGTGCATATCAAGGGAGTTGACGAGTTAATAGGTGCCGAGCACACGATCATGTACGATCGCCTCGACGCCGGCCTCCTGATGATGGCGGGCGCGATTACCGGCGGCGACATCGTCCTCAAGGGCGTGGTGCGCGATCACCTGTACGTCTTTGAAGCCAAACTACAGCAAATGGGCGTCGAGATGGCAGAGGAAGGGGCGTGGATGCGGGTGCGCGGGCCGGAAACCTTGTCGCCGATCAATGTAGTGACCACCTTTTACCCCGGCTTCCCAACAGACCTGCAGCCTGGGATGACGGCCTTGGCGTGCATGGCCAAAGGCGACAGCTACATCCGCGAGACCGTATTCGAAGATCGCCTCGGCCACGTCAAGGCCTTGCGCTCCTTCGGCGCTCGCCTTGCGCCGGAAAAGGACCACTTGGTGTTGGTGCACGGGCCAGCTCAGCTCAAAGGGGCCAAGGTCAAGGCCATGGACATTCGCGCCGGGGCCGCCTGCGTGCTCGCCGGTCTAGCGGCCGAGGGCTCCACCGAGATTGGCAATCTCTACCAACTCGACCGAGGACACGCCCACCTCGAGCACCGCCTGCAGGCCTTGGGGGCCGACATCGAAAGACACTAACGGCGGGCGCGTTGCGTTCAACGCTAATAAGCGGTTGGGAGCTTGCGGCTCTCGGCCGCTTTTTTTTGTTTGTCTATCACTACATAGGAGAGCACCATGCTTGCACACCCCGACGCAGTATATCTAGCGCACTCGCCCATCGACCGCGCCGACGCGCCCTTTGCGACCTACCAGGAGTTGGCCCATCGCACCCTCGCCGCCCTTGAGGTGCCGCTACCTGACGCAGGCACCATCTTGCTCAAGCCCAACGCCACCGTGCTCTATCCACCGGAAAAGCGCGTCATCACCCATCCCGGATTTGTCGGCGGCTTGCTCGACGCCTTGCGCGACCGCGGCGTACCCGCCGAGCGCATGGTGGTCGCCGACGGCCAGTCCGGGGAAAACCCCACGGCCGGGCACACTTGGGAACTATGCGGCTATCGCGCCATGACCGAGGCGCGGGGCGTGCGGCTCGCAGAAATGAATACCGACGAGGATTCCCGCGTCGTCGAGGTCGCCGACGGCGTAGTGTACGAGCGCTATCCCCTGTACCGGGAAGTAACCGACTGCGCCTTCTTTTTCAACGTCCCCCTCGCCAAGTGCCACAACTTGGGCTGCACGACCTTGTCGATAAAAAACCTAATGGGCATCATAGCCAAGCCCGAGCGGCACCTGTGCGCGATCCAAGCCGTGGACGAGCCATTCGCCGATGAACTATGGCGTCTGACCGAGAGCGGCCTCAGCTTCTTTGAAGACCGCTTCTATCACAAACTCTGCGATCTATTGGTCGCGCTGCGCGGTCTGGGGATGCCGCGGCTTTCAGTTGTAGATGGCCTTGTCGGCCGCGACGGCACGGCATTCAACGAAGGAGCCAACTACCCTCTCGGCTGGGCTGTGGCCGGCGTCAACGAAGTACACGTAGATGCAGTAGCCACCCACCTAATGGGCCTCGACCCGCAGGCCACCCCCTATCTGCAATTCGCCCACGCCCGCGGCCTGGGGACCATTGACCCTGGGGAAATCGAAGTCGTCGATCTCGCAAGCGGCGCGGTGCTCACTGGCGCAGCCCTAGCCGAGCTACGGCCCGCCGCGCCGCTGATGCCCATCTCCCGCTGCAAAGACGGCTACTACAAGCGCTTTCGCACCGATGGATCAGCAGTGCCCTGGCACTTGGACGATGTCAATGCCCAACGCCAGCAGGAAGGTCTGACACCCGTTACCTATGAGCCAGCCCGCGCCTGAGCACACCCTCCGCGCCTGCCAACGAGCGGTGGACGAATGGATCGCCGACGTCGGCGTGCGCTACTTCTCCGAGCTGACCAATACGGCCGTGCTGATGGAGGAAGTCGGCGAGCTGGCGCGGATCATGGCCCGCACCTTTGGCGAGCAGAGCTTTAAGGAGGGCGAGGAAGCCGACCTCGGCATGGAGATGGCCGACGTGCTCTTCGTCCTCATATGCCTCGCCAATCAGACCGGAGTCGACTTAGAGGAATCCTTCCAGCGCGCGCTGGCCAAGAAGACCCAACGCGACCGCAGGCGTCACGCGGAAAATCCCAAACTCCAATCTTGATTTGGCAAACAGCCGGCAAGTTGTGCTGCGCGCATCATCCGCTTACCTTGGCGCAACTTCCTGCATCCTCTTCTTGCGAAAGGTCGGTCCATGAGTTCCCGCAACGGTTTTATCGAAACGCATATTTACGACTACATCCTCGCCAACTCGCTGCGCGACCGAGACGAGCTCAAGCGGTTGCGGCAGGAGACCCGGGCCATGCCCATGGGCGGAATGCAGATCTCGCCCGATCAGGGGCAGTTCATGGGGCTGCTCGTCGAACTAATCGACGCCAAGCGGATCGTCGAGGTGGGGACTTTTACTGGCTACAGCAGCATCGCCATGGCGCTGGCCCTACCAGCGGACGGGCGTCTAATCGCCTGCGACGTCAGCGACGAGTTTACCCGCATCGCCCAGCGCTATTGGCGGGAATCCGGCGTGGCCGACAAGATCGAACTGCGGTTGGGACCAGGAGTAGCAACTCTCGACGAAATGCTCGCAGCCGGGGAAGCCGGTTGCTTCGACATGGCCTTTATCGACGCGGACAAGGAAAATTACGACGCCTATTACGAGCGCTGTCTGCAGCTTTTGCGCCCGGGCGGATTGATCCTAATCGACAACGTGCTGTGGGGCGGGCGGCCCGCCGATGCCAACGAGCAGGCCGAGAGCACCGTAGCGATCCGAGCGCTCAATGCCAAAATTCACGCCGACGAGCGCGTGACCGCGTCCCTGCTGTCGATTGGCGACGGATTGACGCTGGCGCGGAAGCGGTGATTTGTAGGACGAAATAGCGGAGGAAACCGATCAATGAACAAAATATGGGTGCTGCAAAACATACAGCCAGAAAACTTGGGGATCGCCGGTCAGGTATTCCAAGGCTGCGGTCTCGAACCCGCCTACGTGCATACCTTCGCCGGTGAAGAGGTCCCCCGCTACATGGACGGGGCCGCCGGCCTAGTGGTCCTGGGCGGTCCGATGGGTGTGTACGAACACGACCGCTACCCGTTTATAGACGCGGCCATGCGCCTTATCGACCAATCCCTAAAAGAAGACAAGCCCGTGCTCGGCATCTGCCTAGGCAGCCAGCTTTTGGCCACGGCTCTTGGTGCTCGGGTCGCCCGCGGACCGCAGAAAGAAATCGGCTGGTATCCTATTGAGCTGAAGCCCGCTGCCAGTGAAGACCCGCTGATGGGCGGACTACAACCATCTTTTATGGGCTTTCACTGGCACGGCGACATCTTCGATCTGCCCAAGGGCGCTACTGCGCTGGTCTCTTCTGCTCGCACTACCTACCAAGCATTTTCTTATGGCCGGGCGGCGTATGGTGTCCTCTTCCACATGGAAGTTACCACGCAAATTATCGCCGATATGGTCCGGGCTTTTGCCGACGAGGTGCGCGAAGAGGGGCTAGACGGCGAGCAAATCAAGGCCGACGCGGCCCAGCACTTGCCCGCCCTCCACGCCAACGGGCGCACCTTCTTCCAAAACTGGGCCACCCTCTGCTTGGAAGCGGGTTCCTAGCAGCCGCTTGGCAGAAGAGAAAACGTTATGAAGAAGAGAAAAGTAGGCGATTCTGAGTACTATGAGGGATCAACGAACGTCTACGCTGACTTAGGATATGCGAATCCAGAGGAGTGGGCATTAAAAGCAAGTATCGCCACAAAAATTTTAGGTATCATTGATGAGAACGGCCTAACCCAGAAAGACGCCGGTGCCCTGCTCGGCATTGCCCAAGGACGGGTTTCCGATCTGAAAAGAGGGCAGTTCGATAAGTTTTCCGTTGAAAAGCTCTTGACCTTCCTAAATGCACTAGATCGGGATGTTGATATTGTGATCCGACCTAAAGTAGAGGAGGTGGCTCACATCACCGTCTCTGCGGACGGGATAGTACCGAGCCGCTAACCTTCACGCCAAAACGGCAGCTTGCGATGGCATTCGGCTTGGGAACCGGACGCCAAAGGCATTCACTCTCCCACTCAGGTCGAAACCCCCAGCAAACCGCGCGTCAATTGAAAATCGACGTTGCGCTGCTGCAAGGCACCGGGGACGTGGTCGCCTCGCACCACCTCGGCCAACAAAGCGGTCAATTGCTCGGCCCAGCCGTCAGCCGCACCCGTCAGGGCCAAATCAATATCATCGCCGTAGAGCGCCGCCACCGTCGGATCCGCACTCACCTGCACCACCGGCATCAAGGGGTGTCCCTGTAGAGGATGCTCGCCGGTATGAGCCAAGATCAGATCCACGCCCGTAGCACCCAATCCGGTAGCCGTCTCCACCCAGTGGTCAGTCGGCGTCTCCATGATGTAAAAACCCGGCTCCACGGCCGCCTGTCCATAGGGCAACGTCGCCGCATCCGACGGCTCGACTAACACAGATTCCAAATACGCCGGTTCCTGTAGCAAAGCCGCGTTGTGTGGCACGACCACAGTGCCGCCCGCAGTCACTACCCAGCGCGTCAATTGGGCAAAAGACTGAGCCGCGTCCTTCCCTAGCGCACCGGTTGCCTGCATCCCCAAGCGCAAGGCACCCAAGCCACCTTTCACAGCGAGGGGTGCTTCCGTCTCGGCCAGCGCTTGGTGGAACCACGCCTCGACCCTGTCCATGGCCTTGACAATGCCGCCGTCTAACTGCACCGAAGCCCAGCCAAAAACAGCCGGGTCCAAATCCCATTCCTCAAGGCCGTTGCGCATGTAATCGTTATGCGTCTTTTCGCAGCCGTGCTCCAGCAGCAAAACGCGCCGCGCCAGCGGATGCGCTGCGTACCCCATCATGGTGCGCAAGTGCATTTGCTCGGTGGCACCGCTCGACGACAGCCCACAGCCCTCGGTGTGGACCAAGGCGACAAAGCGCGACAGACCCTGCTCGCGGCCCACTTGCCGGGCATTGAGCCGCTCGGCGCACATGCGGGCGATCTGGCCAGCGCACAGGCTGGTGGGCAAAACCAGCCCTACCTGCTCGATAGCCCCGTCTAGCATGGGGAACGACACGGCCGGGCCGACTTCGGGCCGCACCGGCGCGGGCCGACCCTCGGGTACGGGAGCGGCCAACAGTTCCTCCAGCCGACTGATATCGGTCTGTTGCCAGTTGCGCCAGATGGACACTTGGGCGTGGCCGGCCCGCTCGCCCAGCGAGCGCTCGCCCGAAGCCACCCGCAAGGTGCGCTCGAACAGCTCCTGGCCCAACTCGTCCATCGGCGTGCCATCCAAGTAAGCCCCGGCATTGACGTCGAGATCAGCAGCCAGCAACTGGTAGCGCTCCGAGGTAGTGACGATTTTGATCGTCGGCACAAAGGGGAAATTGGTAATGGAACCATTACCAGTGACAAAGAAGATGGCATTGCAACCGCTGGCCACCTGACCGGCAATGCTTTCCAAGTCATTGCCCGGACTGTCCATAAAGTAGAAACCAGTCCCTTTGAGCGGCTCGCCGTACTCAATGGCGTAGTCCAAGCGCACGTCTGGATCGAGCTTGCGCGCCGCGCCAATGGACTTGAGCGCGATATTGTACAGACCGCGAAATTTGTTGCCCCCCGAGGGATTGCCCTCGGCTGAGGCACCGTGCCACGACACCCGCTCCTTGAAGCGCTCGACCATGTGCAAAAAGGTGCGCGCAGTCTCCACATCCTTGACGTTTTGCAGCACGTACGGTTCGGCACCGATCAACTCATCGGTCTCGGCGAGATTGGCCGCGCCGCCGTAGCGAATCAACTCGCGCGCCACCCAAGCGGCTAGCGGATTCCCCGAAATACCCGAAAAGGCATCCGAGCCGCCGCACTGCAAGGCGATCTTGAGATGGCTTAGGTCGTGCTCGCCCCGCTCCTCGCCCGCCATTTCCTCGGCCCAAGCAGCCACTTGCCGCTCGCCCTCTGCCAAACGCGCCGCAAAGGAACCGTCCAAGCTCATAAAGCAGTGCCGGACGTGGTCGAGGGCATAGCCGTGCGCCACCATGTACTCCCGCAGCATCTTGTTGGTCACAGCTTCGCTGCCGTAGTCCACCGCCAGCACGGCACCGACGTTGGGATGGACGACAAAACCGGCCAGCGTGCGCAATAAGAGTTCGCGGTTATTGGGATCGGCTCCACCGCCGCCCTCGGTGTGGGCAATCGGTACCACGCCATCGCCAGCCGGTCGGCCGCTCCAGCGCTCGGCCAACAGCCGGGCATAACTAGCCGTGCGCGAGGACGTGCCCAAGACGACGATGTAATTGCGCGTGCCCACGCCCCGTCCCCCAGCGCGGCCATAGCCTAAGAAGGTCCGCCGCTCTTCATGCGGGTCGAGCGCAACTCCAGGCTGAAAATTCGCCGGGTCCAGTTGATACGGCTCAATGCGATCGACGAAATTGGCCTGCTCGGGCAGGTCGAAGTCCAACTGCCGAATGCCCAATGCGTCGAGCATACTCTGATTGCAGGCGTAGTCGCCCGGCTTCAGCGCGCGCTTGGCCACGCCAAAGGGCAGTTGCCACGACAACAGGAACTGACCGGGTTCAATAGGCTCGACGGCAAAACGATGTCCCTCCATCACCGTGTGGGACAAAGTGAACGACCGTCCCTCGTAGTCGATGCCCGTGCCCGCTTCTAGACGCCGAGTAGCAATGGCCACATTGTCCCCGGCCATGGGCAGCCGGGCTACTTCGCTAAAGGAAAAAACCGAGTTCATTATAGCTCCTCAATAATTCGTGGACGACGAAGTAACAGCGCACCAACGGGCCGGCTCCAACGCTTCAACCAAAGCGCGGCGAGCTTGCGCGGTCCCGATCTTGCGCAAAGCAGTGCTGGCGTAGTAGCGCGTATAGCGATTTGGATCGGCCAGCGCGCGGGCCACCAGCGGTACCAACTCGTCGTCGGGGGGTGCCATCTTGCTCAGGGAAAAAACGGCGTTGCGCCGCACCAACTCCACCTCGTCGCCTATAGCATGGGCGAGGGCCGGAGCCGTCGACACAGCCGCCGGACCAATGGTCCCCAAAGCCTCGGCAGCATTGCGCCGCACCCACATAGTGTCGTCGCTCAAAGCCCCCTGCAATACCGGCACGGCCGCAGCCGCTTCCTTGCCCATAGTGGCCAAGGCACCCATTGCCGCCGCCCGACCAGACCAAGGCCCCTGCTGGGCCGCGTCCAATAGTCCATCCAAAGCGTCCGCACCCAAGGCGGCCAAGGCGTGTACCGGCCCGACTTCGCCCGGATTGCCGCCCTGGGGATTGGTCGGCGAATGGGCCAGATTGGTCTCAACTTGGTTCTGGGCTTGGCTTCGCATGTCCTCGATCAGCCCTTCTACTTGGTCTCCTCCCAAGCTGTAAGTCGCTTGTAGGCGGGCCGTTTCCGAGTCGGCACTCAAATCCTCCCAACTCGCGCTGCCGTTGCTCGCTGCCGACCGACCACACAACCAATCCCACACGTGCTGCGACAATTCCGGGTGTGGATCGCCGTCGAGCGGCTGCCAGTGAGGCACCTCGTTATTCCACGTCGGTGCCTCTGGCTCTGCCATGCGAGTGAACTGGTATTTGAGCATGTAGCGCCTTTTGTTCGAGCGATTGGCCGTGGCCCGGTGCCAGCTATCGAAATTGACGATAGACACCGTGCCGGCCGGGCCGCACAAGCCCAGTTCGGTCTCTGTCGCCTGTTCCGGATCAGTACTGGAGATCCCATTGTACCACTGCCGCCCCGGCATCACGCCGGTGGGACCCATATCTGGGGTGACGTCCTGTGGGTAGTAAAAGGCCATGACCCAACGGCAGCGGTGATAGCGGATATTCTGGTCGAAGATATAGTCGTCCTTGTGCCAAGTCTGGCCGTCGCTGCCGGGGGAATTGAGGTGGCAGTAGCGGTGCGGGTGCATCAAATAGTCCGCACCTAGAATACTGGTCAGGGTACCGCGCACCGCAGGATGTGCAAAGACTTGGGCGATGGCGGGGACGCGCGGCGCAATATTGTTGCCGGGGTTGCCTTCGGCTTCCAACACCGCGTCGATCTGGCGACACACTTCAGCGTGAAAGTCGCCCGAAAAATCCGCCTGTACCTGAACATAGCCCTGGGCGATGAACTGCTGCATCTCGGCGTCGCTGAGCAAGTGTTTTTCGGCTTCCATGCCCTCTCCTCCTCCTAAAAGCGTCGGTCCAACGCCCATTCGGCCCAAGATCGCACGTATTCGTTGCCCTGCTGGCGCGCCCGTTGCAAGGCTGATACCGCTGCTGTCGGCGCGCGCCATTTGGCCAAGGCCATAGCCGCATTTTCGCACAGCGGCGCATCGGACAGAGACCAAGGCGTCATCGCGCGGCTATCGTCTAGGGCCTGTGTCAAAGCTGGTACCGCCGCCGGCACTTGGCCCATGTTGCTCAAGGCATCGGCGGCATTGCGGCAGACCCATTCGCTGTCGTTCTGCAATGCTGCGGCAAGGGCCGAGGCCGCTTCCTGAGCCTCGATACCCATACAACCTAGGGCGCTAGCTGCCCCGGCTCGCAGCCACCAGTCCCGATCCTGCAACGCCTCGACGAGCGCGGGCACCGCGACGGCACCGGCCGCGGCCAGCCCGTAGGGACTTTCCAACTGGCTGGGATTGGTAAAATCGCCGCGATTGATATTGGCTTGCCAACGCCGAGCAGACTCGTCTTTGAGCGCCGCCATCAAGACCGGCACCCCTTCGGTCCCCAGCGCCCCCAAGTCGTAATAGGCGTCCAGCCGCACCCGTTCATCGGGATCCTGCAAAGCGGCCTGCAAGGCGGCCACTGATCGGTGCGGCTTCAAGGCAGGGGCCTGTCCACCGTACCAGCGCCACAGCGTGCGGTACAAAGCTGCGTGGCGTCCTGTGGGCAGCCAACGGCTGCGCTGTTCTGGCGTGCTCTCTTGGGTGCGGGTAAAGAGAAACTTCAGCATGTAGCGCGTCCGGGTCGAGCGATTGGCCGTGGCCCGATGCCATATTTCGTAGTGGGTGATGACCACGGTGCCCGTCGCGCAGGTCAGGGGCAACCCTTCGACCTCAGCGTCGGGGTCATCCATATAGTACTGCGTCCCGGGTACCAGCGCCGTAGGCCCCATATCCGGCGTTACCTCGTGCGGGTAGTACAGCAGCAGGACGTAGCGCGGGCGGTGGTAGCGCACATTGCCGCCGAAGGGATAATCTTTGTGCCAATTCTGAGCTTGATTGCCTGGCGCGAGATCGTGGCAGTGGCAATGGCGGCAGAGGGCGTACCCAGGCCCCAGAATGCCGGTCAAGGTCGCATCTATTGCCGGATCGGCGAACAACTGGTGCAATAGGGGAATGCGATCTATCAGGCCGTTGCCCGGATTGCCCGGGGCGAGCACGCGTTCGACTTGGCGGTGCAGTTCGCCGTGCAGTTCCGCAGTCGCGGTCGGTTGCACCACGCGGTATCCCTGAATGATAAAATCCTGTAGGGCCGCATCGCTTAGTGGGGGCATCATCCTACCCTCACTTCCTCGCCCTCGGTGGCCGAGCGATACAGGCCGTCGAGGGCGGCCATGACGTTGAGCACTTCTTCTTTTTTCACCATCAACTCCGCCCGGCCCTCAAGCACCTCGACGAAGTGGGCCGCAGCCTTCCAGTGGCCCGAGAAGGGCACCGAGGGATCGGGCGGCACGTTGAGCTGAGTGTCGGCCTGATAGCGTCCCAAAGTCCCGATAAAAGTGAGGGGATTAAACGTGAGGCCGCCCTTGGTGCCCATGATGAGGGTGCCGCCAGTGCCATCGGGCAGATTGGCGGCCCAACTGGCTCGAATGCTGATGGTGGCACCGTTTTCCAAGCGCAAAAAGCCAGCGGCCATATCCTCGACATCGTACTCGCCGATGTCGTAGTCCCGGGGCGCGAACACGCCCTCTGGCGCGCCGCTGTCGGCCAGCGATGTAACCACGTCTTCGCGCTGGTCGGCCAGCTTGGTGTACGTCGCGCCCGAGGCGGCTACCACTTTGGGACTGCCCATGATCCACAGCAGGGCATCGAGCACGTGGACGCCAATGTCGTAGAGGGGACCGCCGCCCGAGGCTTCTTTCATGTGGAAGCGGCCCCAAGTGGGCACGCCGCGGCGGCGGAAGGCCGAGGTTTCAGCGTAGTACATCTCGCCCAAGTGCCCGCTGTCGGCCAGTTGCTTGGCAGCAGTATTGGCACCGGAGAAACGGCTCGTCTGGGTGACAAATAGGTGGCGGTCGGCGGCCTCGGCCACTGCGTACATGACTACTGCATCGGCGTAGCTGGCGGCGACGGGTTTTTCGCAAAAGACGTGGGCACCGGCTTGGAGGGCGGCTTCGGTGTAGGTGCGGTGCGAGACATTGGGGGTGCAGACGGAGACGATATCGGGACGCAACTCGTCCATCATGCGTCCACAGACGTCGTACGCATGGGGGATGCCGTGGCGGTCGGCGGTTTGTTGGGCCTTGACCAAGGTGTGATTGAACACGCCGACCACTTCTACGTCTGGGGCCAACTCCAGCCAAGCGGGGATGTGACCGACGTTGGCGACCATGCCAGTGCCGACGATAGCTACTTTGTATGGGGCCATGTTCTTCCTGTTATTCGGGTTAGGAGTGCGTTCTATTCGGAAGTGAAGTTCAACCTATCGGATGAGAAGATATAGCACAAGATAGCGAGACGTTCAACCGCTGTCCGCAATGAGGACGGAAGCGGTGCGGTGGAGGCGGTGTACGAAAGGTGAGAATCTTGATCAGATAAAAAATCGCACGTAGGTATTGCAATGCCTTGTATGGTGAACAAAGTTTCACTAATTTTAAGTATGGTGGTGATGAAATTGACTTAGAAGGAGAACTACAATGGGCGCGGCCTATGTTGACGTAACCATCCGCAATCCTGCGGAGCCACAGCGGAGTTGGACCGGCAGATTCCTCGTCGATACCGGCGCGTTCGATTCGCTCGTGCCGAGGGCACACCTCCAAGAGATCGGACTCAAACCGAGGGGCCGCAGGGAGTACGTGCTTGCAGACGGAAAACTCGTCTCCTTGGACATAACCATCGCCGAGATTGAGTTTGAGGGAGAAGTCGTTGGCGGGACCATCGTGTACGGAAACGAGGGCGCGGAGCCTTTGATCGGCGTTACGGCATTGGAGTCCGGCGGATTCGAGGTTGATCCGCGCAACGAGGAACTGAAGCGGTTGCCGGCTGTTTTGTTGAAGGCCTGTGGATAGTAGAGAGGCGATGGAAGCGGCGGGAGGGGTTATGAGAATTCGGGATAGAGAATTGAAAATGGTAGGGTCGCTCCTTACGGGGGCGTGGATTGAAACAATCCTTGTTCTTCTGGATTCGCCTTTGAGACCGAGTCGCCTTCCGTGCGGGGGCGTGGATTGAAACACGGACGGACAGATCCCCGAGGTCGCAGACGCATGTCGCTCCCCGTGCGGGGGCGTGGATTGAAACAGTTCGTGCCCATCGTCCAGAACCTTGTCAACATGTCGCTCCCCGTGCGGGGGCGTGGATTAAAACTGGCCCACCGCGGCCTACTGTTGACAACCGGTCTCTCCTCGTTTTCTCGCCTAAAGGAGAGGTAAAGCGGCAAGGAGAGCGGATTGAAACCGGTCTTCTCGGACGGACGCTTACGCTAAATTCGGGTCTCCCCTTGCTTCAGTGAGAGGAGCGGATTGAAACGCGGGTTTCCTATTCGTGGGATCGAGAATCTAAGTGAGGTTTAGCCAATTTCGCAAAGATAAAATCAGTGTTGGTTGATCTTTCTGTGTGAGGTGCCCCACTTTCTTGAGGATCAAGTTCTGATGGATAGTATATATCCCTCGTTTAACAGCCGACGCGACATTGAGCCCTGATTGTTCCCAATTCTCAAGCACAAACTCACTTGGCAGCAGGTTCGTTATTTTACTGGTGAGAGGAACAATAAAAACATCTTGAGAAATATGCGGCGCACTTACAATAATAGCCGGACGTACTTTGAATGCACTCAAATCAGAGAAGGGATAACGCACAAGCACAACATCATTCGTCGAGTAATCGGGCATACACATCGTCCTCTTTATTGTCCCAAATCTGTTTCAGAGTTTCCTCGCTAGCTTCCTGCCAGAAAGTATCATCGTCGGGCAACATAGTTATCAGTACCTTTTTTCCCTCGGGTAACTCAATGTGCTCTAAAGTTTCGATTTTGCCGTTTTTCACAATGGCCAAAGCAGTATTGAGCATAGCAGCTCCTTTTCTGTGTCCAAACTACTGTTGGTATTAAAATGATTTACTGTCGTTTAGTAGTCAAAGAGGGACCTTCCAAGGTCTCCCCTCGTTTTCTCACCTAAAGGCGAGGTAAAGCGGCAAGGAAATCGGATTGAAGCTATACCTCCCACTCCTCCTGTTGCAGCGCGTACAAGGACGTATATCCCCCCGACCAATCCGGCGGAATGAGACAGGGCCGCGGATCGTGATAGGCCCAGCGCGCCTCTTTGCCCCGCACAATAAACCCCGAGTACTGAGGGCTGTTCAAAGGATTAGCCGTATAGGGAAAAGCGTCGGCCGCTGAATAGATGTTGAGTAACAAGGGCCGCCCCTTGGGCGATAAATTCTTCTTAGACCCATGCACGGTGCGGCAATTGTGGATGGTGATGGATCCGGCCGGTCCCGACATATACTCAACGCGACTGAGATCAACTTGGGGCAGATCCTGCTCGGCGATACAGCCGACCCATTGTCCCGAGGCGTTGTACTGATCGAACAAAGGCCCGTTGTGGCTGCCGGCTACCCCGGCCAAAGGCCCTTGGTCGTCATCGACGTCGTAGAGGTACGTGCCGATGGTCAAAGGACTGTAATTGGTGTGCGGCCAATACGTGATATCCTGATGCCATTTGACCTCCTCGCCGCCTTCGGACCACTTGAAGTTCAATTTCGAGTGGTGAAACT
>JAPPEG010000074.1 GCA_028875345.1 Gemmatimonadota bacterium | reverse complement strand
GCAAGACCGCTGACAAAGCCACACTGTACCACAAACTCCGACGCTGGGGACGCAACAAAGCATCGAGGTCGAAAGAGGTCGAAAATGATGCAAACCGACGGGAAGCTTTCATGGAGTGGCTCCTTACGGAACTAGGTATCGTTCCACTATCTCTTCGTTGATGGTCACGCCCAACCCCGGTCCCTCCGGCACGTGAACGTAGCCATCGACGACTGTGAATTTTTCATGCGTCAGGTCGTGGCGCAAGGGTGAGTCGGCCATGCAGTATTCGAAGACCTCGCCGTGGGGAACTGCCGCAAGTCCGTGCAGGGAGGCGGCGATGGTGATGCCGCTTTTGAATGAGTGGTTGACGACTTTGCGGTGCAGGCGGTGGGCGAGGCGACCGACCTCGACCATGGTCGAAAGTCCGCAGCGACCTGGGTCCGGTTGAACCCAGTCGATGCGGCCATTGACGAGCAGTCGCTCAAAGTCCTGATAGCGCGACTCGGCCTCGCCCGTGGCGATGGGCACTGGGCTGCGCTCGCAGAGGTGCGCATAGCCTGCGACATCCTCGGGGTGCAAGGGTTCTTCGAGCCAGAATATGCCGTACTCGGCAAACTGCTCGGCGCGCTTGAAGCCGGTCTTCCAGTCCCACACCTGCCCAGCATCTACCAAGATGTCTACATCCGGTCCGGCTCCCTTCCTCGCTTCGCGCACCAAGGCGATGTCGTTTGCCTCGTTCTGCCCCATGGGCCCCCAGCCGAACTTGATGGCTGTGAACCCCTCACCGGCAAAGTGGCGGGCCAATTCGCCGGTCTCTTGCGGCGTGTCGCCGAAGAGGATGGAGCAATACGCACGGAATTTGGTTTGATAGGGGCCGCCGAGTAGCTCGTAGGCCGGGCAATTGCGCACTTTGCCCGCAATGTCCCACAGCGCGAGGTTGACGCCGGCCATGGCGTGCGTGCCCACACCGACGCGGCCGTAGTAGTTGGCTGCTTCGAGCATGCGATCTCCGCATACGTCGATGGCCAGTGGGTCCAGGCCCTCTAGCGCGTTGGCGAGGCCGTTGCTAATCTGGTGGGAGAGCGGGGCCTCGACGACGGCCTTGACCACGGTGGGAGCCGAGTCAACTTCGCCCCAGCCGGTGATGCCGGCGTCGGTTTCTATTTGGATCAGACAGGTGTCCTGCGTGCCGTCGCAGCGAGTGGTGACGTCGGGCAGGCGCAAATAATGGGCTGATACGCGAGTGATTTTCATAATTAAAAGTCGAATACGGTTTCGAGGGTCATGATTTTGTGGCGCTGCAAGCGCCGATTGGCGGTGCGTTCGAAGACGAAGCGAGTATCCCAGCGCACGGAGGTGCCTTCTTTCATGTTCAGTCCGACGTCAAAGCCGTAGAAAGTGTCCTCGGTCGGCTCGAAGAAATCGTCCCGACCAGTGCCGTCTTCCTTGAGGCTGCGGCCGATGTGGTTCTTGTGGAAATAAGCGTACGCGCGCTTGAGACGAGGGAAGTATTTGAGCAGTTTGCGCGACAGGGATGCGCTGGCGATGAGCTGCTGTTTTGGGTCGCCAGTGCCCGTCAAATACTGATAGGAGACCGAGGCGTACGCGTACGAGCCGAGTTCCGTGCCCAAGTGACCGAAGAAGCCGGAGAGATCGTTGCTGTAGCCGAGCCGCGCATCCTTGGACTGGGCCTGTCCGGTGGTGAGGTCGAGGTGAGCGCGGTCGAGTTCGTACAGCTCGTCGAAGTAGCGCGAGTCGAAATCGCGGCGGAAGTGGCGGAAGTCCAATTGGCCGTTGAGCGGGCCTAAAGATAGCCACAGGCCCGGGGCGGCGATCCCGAATCCGGTCGCTTGGCGATTGCCAGGGGAGACGCCCTGCTGTTGCGCCTCAAAGCTGGAGAGGGCGTCGTCGTCGTCGATCAGCAGGGCGAATTGGCCGTAGAGCTTGAGCTCCAAGCCTAGGTCGCGGATGAGCGGGTAGGCTAAGTCCACGCCCAAGATCGAAAAGAAGTCTTGGCCAACGCGATTTTTGTTGAAGGGTTTGTGGCGGTCCACGTCTTGGTCTATTGGGAAAGCGTTGCCGTAATTGGCGTTGAGTCCCAACAAGGCGGAGGCAATGTCGGCGGAGAGGCCGCTGCCGGCGTCGGCGTCGATGATGCCGTCGTTGTCGTCGTCGCTGTCGATGTGGTCGGGTACGCCGTCGGCGTCGTTGTCGAGGGCAAAATCGCCGTCTTCTGGGAAGGCGTCAATGGGGTCGGGCACGCCGTCGGAATCGCTGTCGCGCAGGCCGCTATACTGGTCGAGATCGGCGACAAAGGTTACGCCCACCTCGAGGTCGGCAGCGTAGCCAAAGGTCCGCAGTCCGATGAGGGCACCGCCCTCTTGGAAGTCTTGGAGGTTGTTGATCACTCCTTCGAGTCCGATATTAGTGCCGGCGAGATTGGCGATGCGGAACTGGAGTCCGGTTTTCTTGATGCCGGGATAGTGCAGGGTGTTGCGGTAGTTGTCCATGATGAGGCCGTATCCCAACGTCACGTCGTCGAGTGCGCCGATTTTGACGTACACCGCGTCATTGGGACGGCCATAGCGAACGTAGTAGATCTTGCGCAAGATCGAGTCGAAAGTTTGAGTTGACGAGCCGGCCTTCCAGCCGCGCGACCCGAGGTCGCCGTTGCGCTCGACAAACAGCTCTAAGTCGAGGCCAATGCCCAAGCGGCCTAGGGGGAAGTCGGGCCGGAGGCTGAGGCGATATAGCTGCTCTTGATCGACAGTGACGCTGCCCATGCTGAGCGAGTAGCCGAACATGGCCACCGAGGGCTGAGCCGAGGAGGCGACCGGATAGAGCAAGAGTAGCAAGATAAAGGCGCGGTTGCAGCGAAAATTCATAAAGGGAAGATGCGGTCGCCGGGCCGCTGGTGCAATGCTAAACGGTCCTTTTTGTGCGCCGCAAACGACAACGATATAACTCATCAGAAAGAGGCTTGCGATGGGACGAACGCTGAGAGATTTGCTCAACCATAGCTTCGCAACCTGTGACGAACAGACGGCCATTCGAGAGCTCAAGCCCGTAGAGGGCAGCCGCACATTGAGC
>JAPPEG010000205.1 GCA_028875345.1 Gemmatimonadota bacterium | reverse complement strand
CGGTGTGGAATTTGTACACGGTTACCTCTTCGTTCATGCCGAAGTGGTAGAACGCCTTACGGATGCGATCTTCGTAGGGAACACGCAGGGGAATGATTTCAATGTCGGTGATTTTCACGGCGTGGCTCCTGTGGGGCTTGGGACGCGATTTTGTGGCCAGAGATATAGGCAATTCTGGTGGGGAATGAAAGCCTGCAATTTTCCTCTATGCCGCGCGCGTTGCTTGGGAGCGATGGTGCGTCTACTTTCCTGTCATGTTAAAATCAAAAGCAACTAGTCTCTGGTTCCTGCTGGTCGGGGCTGTCGCCGCGTGGGGTGTCGAGGCTCCGTTTAGCCGGGGCGTCAATCTGACCAATTGGCTGCAAGCGTCCAGTGCGCAGAACGTGCACTTTGCCAAGTTTGGCCGGGCTGACTTCGCGCAGATCCAGCAGCTCGGCTGCGACGTGGTGCGCCTGCCGATCAATCTGCACGCCATGACCAGCGGTCCGCCGGATTACCGCATCGATCCCTTGCTCTACTCCTTTCTCGATCAAATTGCAGATTGGGCCGACGAGTTGGGGATGCATCTGATTTTGGACAACCACACGTTTGATCCGGCGGTGAGTACCTCGCCGGATATCGGCGATGTGCTGGTGCCGGTGTGGACCCAGCTTGCCGCACACTTTGCTGAGCATCCGGCCCAGCTCTACTACGAGATTCTCAACGAGCCGCACGGCATTAGCGACGCGACTTGGAACGCGATTCAGCAGGAGGTGATCGATGCGATTCGGCAGGTGGATCAGCAGCACGCAATCGTCGTTGGCCCGGCCAACTGGAACAGCTTCCGCAATTTGCAGCGGATGCCGGTCTTTGCCGACGACAATCTCGTGTACACCTTTCACTTCTACGAGCCGTTTGTCTTTACCCACCAAGGCGCTAGCTGGACCAGTCCCTCGCTAGTCCCGCTGCGCGGCGTGCCCTTTCCCTACGAGCGGGCACGCATGCCGGCGTTGCCCTCGTCCTTGCAGGGCACGTGGGTCGGTACTGCGCTGGGCAATTACAGCCAAGAGGGCACCATCACTCAGGTGCGTATCCTGCTCGACGAGGCCGCGGCCTTTCAGAAGGATCGCGGCGTGCCGCTGTTTTGCGGGGAATTTGGGGTGTACAGTCCCAACAGCGACAACAGCGACCGCGTCTTGTGGTACGAGGTGGTGCGGCAGCACATGGAGGAGCGGGGTATAGCGTGGACCATTTGGGATTATCGCGGTGGTTTTGGGCTGTTTGAGCGTGGGTCAGACGAGTTGTTCGAGTTTGACCTGAACGTGCCGCTGCTGGAGGTATTGGGGCTGAACGTGCCGCCGCAGCGGGATTTTGTCGCCGAGCCAGACCAACAGGGGTTTGTGCTCTACGAGGACTCCCTTGGCCCACACATGGCCGAGTCTAACCACCTCAGTGCGGGCACGGTCGATTACTATGACGAGGCGGAGCCAGCGGTGGGCCGCTACTGCATGCGCTGGACCGGGGTGCCGCTCTATGGGTTCATTGGCTTCGACTTTAAGCCTTTCAAGGATCTGTCTGCGTTGGCCGCAGGGGGCTATGAGGTCGAGTTCTGGGTGAGGGGAGATACGCCGGGGGCGTCGTTTGACATTCGCTTGGTCGATACGGATACCGAAGACCCGGACGACCATCCTTGGCGCATGCGCTATACGATAGATGAGCAGGTGGCTGCTTGGGATGGTACATGGCACAAGGTACACATTCCCTTGCGCGACTTCGCCGAGCACGGGGCTTGGGAGAATGAGTGGTTTAATCCGATCGGCGCGTTCGATTGGCAGGCCGTTGATCGGTTCGACATTGTGGCCGAGCACCACGCTTTAGACGGGATTCAGTTCTGGTTCGACGAACTGAGGATTGTGGGACCGGCGCTGACGGCCGTGCTCGACGAGGCGGCGTCGCAGCCAACCATGCTGGCGTTGGCCGCGAATTATCCCAACCCGTTCAATGCGACGACCGCGGTCCGCTACGCACTGCCGGCCGCCGGGCCGGTACATCTGGCGGTCTATGCGCTGAACGGCCAGCGGGTGCGGACTCTTGTACAGGGCATGGCGGACTCAGGGTGGGACCTAGCGCGTTGGGATGGGCGCGACGACGTGGGGCGGGCGGTGGCCAGCGGCGTGTACCTGTATCGCTTAGTTGCTGTGGGTGGAGTGCGGACCGGGAAGATGACGTTAGTGCGTTGAAGCTAGCGGTTCTGGTCCATGTTTTGCTTTTGCCGAACAGCAGGGTGCTCTATTGAATGGGTGCCCGATGGTGAGTACATTGACTTATCAAGAAGGAGATGGCAGGCATGGCAGAACGTTCTCCCCTCGACTACGGCGACCGTCTTGGCCGCCTCGAAGGCATCATTGAGCAGATCAACGACCGCTTAGGCAGTTTGGAGCGTCGCATGAGCAGCTTAGAGGCCCAGATGAGCAGCTTGAGGAGCGATTTAGAGAGCCGCATGAGCAGCTTGAGGAGCGATTTAGAGGCTCGCATGAGCAGCTTAGAGAGCAAGCTAGAGAGCCGCATGAGCAGTTTAGAGAGCAGCCATCGACGGGACTTTCGCTGGCTGATTGGCACGATGATTGGCATGTGGGCGACGATGATGGGCTTGCTCGTGACGGTGACCGTTAAGGTCTTTTCGGGCTAGCCAAAACTGTTACCGTATAGAAGCAAGTGTTACCGTACTTCCACAAAACCACTCCTACGAATTTCTAGTACTTCAAAAGCAGGTCAAGGCACGTAGCGGCAGCGAGGAAATCGCGCTGTCTGTGCGTGTGCAGCCGTGGCGGTAGGTCTCGACGCGGTGCAGATTCCTATTGAGCACGTCGTGCATCGTTGCGGTCTTCGAGCCAGTAGGCGTATAGCCGCGCTTGGTGCAGGTAGAACTTCAGACGCACTGGTTTTTCAAATACCAGATCGTGCGAGTGCTTCCACTCGTATTTACCCCGTAGGCTATCGCCGGTGAAGGGCGGCGGCTGCTCTCCGGGCACCCAAAAGCCGGGGAGGGGCCTGCCAGTCTCGGCGTCTTGGATCTCGGCGTAGATTTCGCCCCAGCGGGCGTCGGCGTTGA
>JAPPEG010000032.1 GCA_028875345.1 Gemmatimonadota bacterium | reverse complement strand
CGGCCAAATCGTCGTCGCCAGACAGGTAGTCGTACCACAGGGTGAGGTCTAGCCCGCCTAAAGACCCGCCAATGCGTCCACCGAACATGAAGGCCGATACGTCTTGGGCGCTGCGCTGACCCGTCTGAAACGAACCTTCGAAACGATACGAGTACGCAGTCTTCTTCCCCACCAAGCGCGCCCCCATAGTGACCTGATCCGTGTCTTTGGCTCCGTCCTTGTTGTAGAGCGCGTAGAGGTCCAAGCTGCCGGACGGCAGTTGGTCCAAGGTCGCGTACGCGCCCGTCAAATAGGCATCGTCTGCAAACTGCGCCGAGGTCGAGTCCGACTCAGCCACCTGAATCGCCGTCAGGTTCACCTGGCCCCATGAGGGTGCCAGCAGCAGTTGCAGACCGTCGAAAACTCGGCCTTGCTGGGTCCACTCGACTGCACCGATCAGCCGCTGGCCGCCAAGAGCTACCATCTGACGGCCAATTTTGAGCGAGTGGTCGCCGTCGCCGAGTTTCTTCAGGTGGACATAGCCCTGATGCAGGTCAAACTTATCGGCGCTGTAATCCGTCAGAGTATTCTTTTCTTCGCCCCACAAGCGCACATCCTGAAGCTGGATCATCAGATCGACATCGCTCTCAAGCGAGGCCACCACTTGGGTTCGCACCCGCATGGAGGTGAAGGAGTCGTAGTTGTTTGCGAATGGATCGCGGAACTCGTAGCGCGGCCGAATCTGGCCACCCCAGACGATCTCTTTTTTAGCGTAACTAGCGCTGGATGCAACTACGCTGAAAAGAAATGCGGAATAGATTGCAAGACGCACGGCGTTTCTCCGACGTAAAGAGGATATAGATACAGATAACTTAAACAGGCATCTCAATCAAGCAGGGCGATTGCATCTAGGTAATGCAGCGCCCATCGCCTAGCGCAGCAGCCGCTCGCTAAACAGCGTCCGCGCCAGAGAGCGCAAGTCCCGCTCACCGGCCAAATGGATCTGCCCCACCGACACCAACACCACCTCGACCTGTCCAAGCCCCACCCGATAGACGATGCGGAACCAGCCGCCCGGCGGACGCAGGCAGCGGTAGCCCTTTAACTCGCCGACCAAGGGCCACCCCTGTTCCTCGGGATCGATTGCCAGCCCTGTGATGTATTGGTCCACTTGCTCGGCAATCCGCCGGTTGAGCAGACCTTGCCGCGACTCTAAGGCACGCTGCGCTAAGACGACGCGCAACGTCATTTCGCCTCCCAAACAGCGCGCTCGCCCGCCTCAATCTGGCGGATACCTTCGCGCAGCGCGGCGCACTCGGCCTCGTCACCGAGCACCTCCAAGGTTTCGACAATGCCTTGGTAAAGCGACCACGGCATCAGCGCGAGCACCGGCTGACCGCGGCGCGTCACGGCGAGGGCACTCACCTCGGGTTCAGCGGCGAAGCGATCGGGCAATTGATTCAGGACTTTGCGGGCTTCGGCGATGGGCATAGATTGGAGCATACTTCCTCTTTTGTACTGTATATGGTACTAACTTGAGTACTCTTAGCGACGATCTGAAAAATCCACAATTGGAGCATATTTCCGCGAATCCGCGAGCGCGTGGAATTTTCCAAAAGATAACTTATTAATAATTAGCTATTTATGCGAATACCCAAAAAGGCCCACATTTGTATGTACATCTAAAGGTGCGAAAAAGAGTACTTTAATGCAACGCTAAATTTTCAATCAGACGCGACGAGATGCGGGCTGCGATGTAATTGAATTAAGTGGGGATCCGGGTCGCTTTTTTGGCCACAATAACAGCTCATTTGCTTCCCCGTTGGCATTCCCTTTTCCCGCTCTTATATTTCCGATCATGTCCGACGGCGAATTCATCCGGCCCTTTCCCGCGCTCACCCCCGCCCAGCGCTATCACCTCGAAGTCTATGGCTATGTGGTGATTGAAAACGCGATTGAGCAAGACCTGACGGATCGCCTGCTAGAGGCCATGCTGCGGCTCAAACGCGATCTCCTGTCCGCCCCAGACCCGGCCAAGGCTCGCGTCCGCAACTGCCGTCTCTCCTCCTACCGGCCTCACTACCTGCACTTTGCCCACATCCTCGAAACCGATCCCGCGATTTTCGAATACTTGGCTCATCCGCGTTTGGTCGGCATGGCCGAGGAACTAGTCGGCGGCAGCGTGCGCCTCGAAGAATCCGAGGCCGTCGTCAACGAGCGCGACCCAGAGATTGACCTCACTGCCGCGCCGCGCTACGGCTTCCACACCGGCACCACCCCAGACGTGGGCACGTACGTCGAAAACGGCCTCTTCCACTGCACCTTTGTCAAAACCCTGACCAACCTCACGGAGCTAGGCCCAGACGACGGCGGCACCGTGGTCATCGCCGGCAGTCACAAGGTCAAATGCGACCGCGAGACCATCATCGCGGCGGCGTACGAAGACCCCACGCTGATCCACCAAGTGGTCGCGCCCGCCGGATCAACCCTGCTCTTTGGCGAGGCCCTGATCCACGCCACCGGCCAGATCCGCTCCGACCGCGAGCGCATCATCGTCATCGGCGGCTATACCCCGCCGATGTTCCAAGCTTGGAACGGCCAAGAGCCGAGCGCTGAATTCATCGCCCAAACGCCCGAACCCCTCAAGCCGCTCATTGCCGGCAGCGACAAGTGGCACTGGCAGCAGCGCCGTCGCCGCCTCGACATGCCAGTCACCTCGTGAGCCTTTGCTAGGAGGCATCAGCGAGCATCAACAGGCTCCACGCCGCCTTCGGAACTGCCCCGCTCCAAGACTTGCGAACTGACAAACTCGATAATCTGTGGCAGTGTCATCGAGCCAATGCGTCGGGCCTCGCGCAACAAGAGCAACGCGGCGACGGTCGCATCGGCACTCGCCGCAACTCGTTGTAAGTCCTCCCGGACAGTTCGAGGTAGGATGTCGCCGATGGCTTCCAGTAGGTCGGCTTCGATGCGCTGTTTGAGGACGCGCTCGCGTTCGTTTTCGTCGGCTTCGGCCAGCACTCTGCGCCACTTATCGAGATGCTTCGAGCGGATTGCCAGCAAGTCGAGCCCTAGATTACCCAACCGAGCGGCACACTCCGCAACTATCGGATCGAACCGATGCGCTTCCCAAGAGAGATCAATACGCCCTCTGAGGTCGGCCACGAGCCTTGGGCCATCCTCCGGGTCGTCGAGCAGGTCGCACGCGTCAATTGCGCCAGTGAGTGCCTCTTGAAGCCTGCTGGCAAGATAGATGCAGCAATCGCCGTAGTGAGCGGCACTGTCTGGGGAGCCGCGCCCGCATGCCTCCTTGAACCAACGATGGACGAAGGCATACGTTTTCTGATCCCGTTTCTTGCTAATGTCTAAGTTGTGAGCCACGTAGGTTCGCAAAGTGGACATTTCGTTGCGAAGTGAACTATCGGCCTTTAGCGGTGGCAAATTCGTGAGAAACGCGAGCGGGATCTTTGCCGCTTCGTTGACAAGCGCATATCCCCAGATGACCAAGCGGTAGAATGCCAGTTCATCGCTAAAATCGGATGGCAGCGGCAGCGAGATTTCGGCGCAACCGTTCGGCGAGTGGATGGAGACGCGAGTGCGGAGTGTTTGGTACAGGTTGCTGAGTTCAATCGGAGTCATCGTCTCCGCCCTGGGCGCGAGAGCGGATCGGCAATAGGGCCAATATAGTTAAAGGCAATGCCAAAGTTTCGCAGTTCGCGACCATGGGCGAGATCGTCGTTTGAGAACTCTCGCGCTGGCACCCTGATTGGCTTGTCAATACCCTCTACTCGAACCCACCAGTCGTTTTCACCCCTTGCTTCGACGCGCCCCCGGAACTGACGCGGAGAACCGCTCTCTTCTGTCGCCACAAGCCACCGCACCACCCTTGATCGATCCTCATATTCGGTATCGTGCGATAGATACCGCCATATCTCGATGGCGTGATTCGTGTCTTTGAGGAGCCAGCATAACACCGCTTCGAGAAACCGCTCTCGGTTGCGTGCGTCGGTACCGGCTTGTTCGTTGAGGGCACTCACGATCTCGCGAAGATCAAAAATCTGGCCTGGGTCCGCAGGTGTGCGGCCACGCTGATTGAACATCAGGCGCTCACCCGTTGCCTGCGCCCACCGCAATCTGAGCAAGAGCCGTTGGCAGCGGTCGTCTAGCTCAATTCCTGCATTGACTCGACTGGATATATAGTCTGCTGCTTTCGCTGCGCTTTTGCGAGTTTTCTCGTCGAAAGGCGGCTTGCTCATATAGACATGCTCGGCCCGACGCTTAGCGATAAGGAAGGTTGATGCCGCAGGAGCGACGCTTTCCAACTCGGCAAGCGTCTCATCGCTTAGCTTCGCATCCTCCATAACGGATGCAACACGGCTGCGACGCTCTAGATACCTCGCCTTTTGATCCAAGGCGACCAACCCTTCGTCTAGGTCACTGTCTTTGTGTAAAGTGTTAGGCATCCTAGCACTCTGTTCATTCACCCTGAAGACATCGTCCGCAACGTCAATGGTTGTATACAAGTCGGCCAACATTTCCGCGCATTGTACATCCGAGAGTTCGCCCTTTTTCAGTTCGAGTACATCGCTCGCCGTCCAGAGGGCGATATCAATTGGGTGGGAGTTCCTGCCAAGCCCAATAGCTTTCTCGCTTGCCGTCCTAGCGGCGAGATAGTCTGACCAGAAGTCCTCTCCCGCGTCGGACTGCGCCCGCTGAACGGCAAGGTATCCGTATATTGCCGAACGTTCTGCAACAAGGCTTTGTTTTGTCTTCCTAGACACCGGAATTTTCTCGTCTTCGATTTGACGTAGCGTTTTTTCGACCGTATCGCGAGCCTCATCCAAGATGGCAAATCGTTCGTCTTCGGTTCTATTGTCATCATAATCACTTTGTGACCGGAAAACTGCCCGTCGCCGGAAGACGCACTCGCGCAAAACGAGGTCCGGGTCGGATACTCTATTGTGCTCCCGCAGCTGCTTGAGCGCGTCGGCAAATCGCAGGTACCCAGAGCGGTACGCCTCTTTGCGCGGTCCGTTCCGATCAATCATGAACAGCAGGTCGAGCAGGAACGTGTGCTCGGCTCTTTTATCCACTCCAAATCTGACGCTGCCGATCAGATCAATCAGTCGCTCGATTTCCTGATCTGGGGAAAGCCTTCGTCTGCATATAAGCTCTGCCTCAAGCTGTATGCGTGGCGAAATCAGGAAGTCCGACCCCTCCCCGTCCTCGTCCCAGCGGAACAGATCGAGATCGGCAAGGAGATAGATGATTTGATCCTGATGCAGCCCATCAATCTGACCAAGTGCCCGAAAAACAATATTAACGGGTACCGGACAATTCAGCCGACCAGCCACCATGACGTAGTCAATCAGTCGTCCCGCCTGATCCAAACCCAAAGCCTCGAGCTTTTCATCCTCCTCGAACACCTGCGAAGTGCGGCTAGCAATGCCCAACTCAATCAACTGCTCCGCTATGGCAGGAAGCTCGGTAGATGGCCGTGGTACCTGCCGTGCCCGCTCACGCACCACACTTTCAGTAGATCTCGCTTCCGATGATACCCCTGTGGCAAGGCGCTCACGTGCGGCCGGTAACCTGCGGTACAGCATGGCGAAGATCGAATCAGTGGTGGAAGGATTGTACCTTGGCAAGACATCATGGCCGAGTTTGCTTAGTAGTTCTTTGAACGCGGACAATTCGTCAGGCGAAACGCGGGAGGGAGCCTCGACAAGTCGATCCAACTTGCCGCTGGCATGGGGCTCCATCCGATAGCATGTGCCTATTATGAGCAACCGTCGGCCACGACTTCGCAACGCGGAGGCCAAATCGTCGTAGCGTTGCGGGGCTTGGCTGGCGTCGCAGATCAAGACTGTCGCCGTCGCTCCTAGGTGTTCGGCCTCCAAGCAAAACGCTTCAATGTCCGCATGATTCGGAATCCGGTTCGTCGCAATCACAACAGGTAGGCGTAGTCCGCAACGTATCTTTCGGGCCAGCCGTGCAAGCGCGATGCTCTTTCCGGTCCCCGACTGCCCATGCAGGACGACCACATCGTCGGAGTCGGGTTGCCCAAGTCGCTTTAGTTTGCTGTTTACTGTATTCCAAAGGGTTTGCTCAAACTCTCGTTCCACTGAAAACCCTCGCGATACACCCTCCACTAGCAATCTGAAATTACCAAGTGTGCTGTGGAAGCGGCGGAACGCGTCGTCCAATTCGGATTCGCCCAATGGTTCGGGCTCTTCCGTCCATCCGTCATCGACAATGGCTGCCGACGCTTCCACTCGTAGACGTAGAGCCGGCGTAATGTCCAGTGCTGTTTCCCCGGAGATCGACACCATGCCCGGCTCGTCCGGGGCAGCGGACCCTGAAACATCAAGCACACCGCGGAGTTCAAGTTGGCTTATCGCGCTTGCAAGGGTCGTTGTGGTCTCAATGAGTACGCCTTGCTCAATCATCTCGTCGGCGAAGATTGAATCTGGCTTTCCCGAGGCACCAAACCATAAAACCTTGGGGCCGAATTGGCCGGATAGAGGTGCCAATAGCGAGTCTATCGGCATCCAATCCTTGCTTGAATCGTAGCCTGCTATGACCACCAAGCCACGCACTGTTGCGGTTTCCGCGATGCGGTTTAGCAATTCCGTCGCGTGCCTGCTAAGGCGGCGCTGCAGATCGCTTTGCTTTCTAGGTGCTCGTGCCTCCTCGACGGTTTCGTTGGACTTTCCAAGAAGATAGTGGATCGGCGGCCTTGATCGGCTGCGCGGCACTCCCGCGTAGGCGTCTCTGTAAAGCACAGGCTCGGGCTGCCGCCCTCTGGTCTCGAAACGCCGCGCAAACTGAGGATCTATGGACGAGGTGAACACCGCACTCCAAGCGACATCAAAGATGAGAGCAACGGCATCAGAGGGCACACTTCGTTCAAACCGCTCGGAAAGCCAATCCATGTCGACTGCACTCATGCCCTGCTCGAGCGCGGCACACCATCCCGAATTGCTATCTGTGCATCCAAAGCGATCAAGGAGGGCACCAAGTATGGCATCGTGGGACGAATCGAGACTCTGGCCAGCAAACAGCACCAGAGGCCGTTTCGCTCGAAGCGCGTCAGTAAGTATCTCAAGGGGATCGGTTGATACGCTTAGCATGATCTATCTCTATAAAATTACGTTTATGTAGTGAGTCTTGGCGATGCAGAAAAGCTGCATCAGGCGAAGATCCCGTACGCTCAAATACGAAGACAATCCTCTTTGCTCCTCTTATCAATAAGGTACACTCTGCGAAAACTCCGCGCTATTCACGTTTTACCATAATCCCTATCTTATTTTTGATGATCCAGCTCGCGCGCCCATACCTATTGTTCCTCGGCGACGCTGCCGACCAGCTAGCCGCCAAAACAGCCGTTGGTGTCGCCCAGTGGCGGCCCGAACAGTGCATTGGTCAGCTCCGCCTTCCCGACTGCCACGCCGACCTCGGACTGCCCGACCAAACCCTCGCCGAAGCCCGCGCCGCTGGTGCCCGCACCCTCATCATCGGCGTCGCCAATCGCGGCGGCACCATCTCCGATCTCTGGCGCGAGACCTTCCTGCAGGCCACCGACCTCGGCTACGACCTCGCCAGTGGCCTGCACACGCGCCTTGGCACCATCCCCGGCTTAGCCGACCGCGCCCGCGCAAAGGGCACTCGCCTCGTGGATGCGCGCTTTTCCGACCGCGCTTTTCCCATTGCAACCGGCGTCAAACGCCCAGGTAAACGCCTGCTTACCGTCGGCACTGACTGCTCGGTCGGCAAGATGTTTACCGCGCTGGCCATTGAGCGCGAGATGCAGGCGCGAGGCATAGCCTGCACCTTCCGCGCCACGGGTCAAACCGGCATCTTCATCGCCGGGACCGGAATTGCCGTTGACGCCGTAGTTTCCGACTTCCTCGCCGGCTCCGTCGAGGTCCTAACTCCGGCCAACCACCCCGAGCACTGGGACCTAGTCGAAGGCCAGGGTTCGCTATTCCACGCCTCCTATGCTGGCGTGTCGCTGGGCCTCATGCACGGTGCCCAACCCGACGCACTCGTCCTCTGCCACGATCCCAACCGCCCTCACATGCGCGGCTTGCCCGAATACCAACTACCCGATCTGCTCGACTGCATCCGCCTCAACGAGCAGTGCGCCCGGCTCACCAACCCGGCCTGCCACACCGTTGGCATTGCAGTCAACACCTCGCACTTGCCGGAAGACCGCGCCTCTGAACTACTCAAAACCATAGAAAGCCAAGCTGGCCTGCCCGCAGTCGATCCGCTGCGCCAAGGGGCCGCGCGCTTGGTCGATGCCCTGTGACCCGCTTCTCCGTTCGCAGCGAGAGCTTTCCCCTCGCCCAGACCTTCACCATCTCGCGCGGAGCCAAAACCACCGCTGATGTCGTCGTCGTCGAACTGAGCCGCGACGGCTGCGTTGGACGCGGCGAATGCGTCCCTTACCCCCGCTACAACGAAAGCGTGGCCGGAACCATAGACGCGCTAGAATCGTTGCGCCCACAGGTAGAATCCGACCTCGACGGCTCGACGACTCGACTGAGCTCGCCGAAGTCTGAGCTCGCCGAAGTCCGGGCGGCATTGCAACGCGCCCTGCCGCCCGGCGCGGCCCGCAACGCCTTGGACTGTGCGCTGTGGGACCTAGAAGCCAAACTCAGCAGTCGCCCAGTTTATGAGCTAGCCGGCCTAGCGGCACCGCGCCCACTGGCAACGGCCTACACCCTCTCACTCGACGACCCAGAGATCATGGGCCGAGCCGCTGCCCAGCACGCCGACCGTCCTCTGCTAAAAATCAAACTCGCCGGTCGCGACGACCTCGACCGCGTCGCCGCAATCCGCGCCAATGCCCCAGACTCGACCCTGATTGTCGATGCCAACGAAGGCTGGTCCGCCGACCAAGTCGAGCCGCACTCAGCCGCACTAGCTCGCTTGGGCGTCGCACTCATCGAACAACCCCTACCCGCCGACCAAGACGCCTTGCTCGCCGAGTTTGAACACCCGGTCCCCTTCTGCGCCGACGAATCCTGCCACACTGCCGCCGATCTCGCGGAACTAGCCTCCCGCTACGAATGCGTCAACCTCAAGCTCGACAAGACCGGTGGCTTCAGCGAGGGTCTGCGCTTGGCCGCCGAGGCGCGCGCGTGCGGATTGGATTTGATGGTCGGCTGCATGATCGCCACCTCGCTGGCCATGGCACCGGCTGTCCTGCTGGCGCAACAAGCCCGCTTCGTCGATCTCGACGGCCCCCTGCTCCTGCAAAAAGATCGGGAGCACGGGCTGCGCTACGAAGGCAGCCTCCTCCATCTACCCCATCCTCAACTCTGGGGATAGGCTACTCGCACGTCGGCAAACCTTGCTGGACGCAGGTGGCGATTGAACGTATTCTTCCCCTAAGTACACCGGTATGGGATGCTTCGCTTCGCTCAGCATGACACAACAGGGGCGTCATCACCTGTCATGCTGAGCGGAGCAAAGCGGAGTCGAAGCATCTCAGCGCTCCCGTGTCTAACGTCCACTGGATTACTGTCGTGCACTTAGTTCTTCCCAAACGAACCTAATGAGCAACGCATTTCTATTGTTCGCCCAAGGGCTAGACGAGGCCGCGCTGCAACGCGCCGTACCCCCGTCCATCCGGCCAAAGCAAATCGAGCCGTTGGCATGGACTTCGGCGAGCTCAGTCGAGTCGCGTGGCGACGAGTTCTCGTTTGACTTGCCACTCGTAGCACTAGAAGGAGCCATAGAAATCCTGCCGTGCCTCTCGGTCGTCCACGACGGTGCTTGGGGCTATCAGTTCGCGATAGAATGCGAAACCAAAGCTGGCCATAGTATTCGGGCCATCCTCGATCCGATCGGCTCGTTTGTCGAGGCCGTGCAGTCCGGCTTCAGAATTGGAGCCGCGGCGGGCGCGGCAAACGAAGCGGTCGCAGCGGAAATCGACCTCCTGCGCATCCGCACCCCCTTGCAAGCGGCCACCCTACACCTGCGCGTCCAAGGCGTCGCCCCCACGACCCCGGCCCTGCTCTCGGTCTCGGTGCGCCGCAAAGGCATAGTGCCCGCTCCGACTCTCGCCAGCCGAGATACGGCCCTCGCCGTGCCGTCGCAAAGTCAGATGGTTCTGCGGCCCGAGCTAGCTTCCCACGTCTGCTCGCCGACTAGCGTCGCCATGCTCCTCGCGTACTACGGCCATAGCGCGGACATCTACGACGTAATTGCTGAGGCGCGCCACCAACCCAGCGGGCTATACGGCGTGTGGCCGGCCAATATCCACGCGGCCGCTCGCCGGGGCGTCTTGGGCTATCTATTGCACTTTCCCTCTTGGGAGGCGGCGCGCGCATTGCTCGACGCGGGCTTCCCCATTGTTGCCTCCGTGCGCTACGAGGCGGGCGAGTTGAGTCAGGCGGCCATTGAGCGGACGTCTGGGCACTTGCTAGTCGTCCGGGGCTGCGCGGGAGATACCGTGCTGGTCAACGATCCAGCCGCGAACGACGAGGTCGCACGGGCATACGACCTAGCGGAATTCTGCAAAGTCTGGTTGGAGCGCAGCGCCGTGGGCTACGTGCTCTTTCCACCATAACAGTACTATGGATAAAGCGAACTTCACCTCCATCGTCTTCGGCGAGATTCTCTACGACTGTTTCCCCGACCACACCTGCTTGGGGGGAGCCTCCCTGAACTTCGCCTGGAACCTGCGCCAGCTCGGCTTTCCCGTGGCCATGGTCAGCGCGGTGGGGCGGGACGAACTGGGGCAGCAGGCGCGGGGCTTTCTCCAGCGCGCAGACATCGATCATCAATGGGTCGCCGACCGGCCCGAGCCTACGGGCACGGTCGATGTATTGCTCGACGATGGCCAGCCCTCCTACACCATCCGCGCCGGCGTGGCTTGGGACTACATCGAAACTAAGCCGGCGTTAGACCAGCCCCTCGACTTGATCTACTACGGCACAGCCGCGCAGCGCAGCCCAGCCAATCGTCCGAGGCTAGAACACTTGCTGGCCGCTAAGCCTCGGCATCGTCTTTTCGACGTCAACCTGCGCAAGGACTGCTATACGCCGCAGACCGTGCTCTTCGGCCTCGAAGCGGCGACCATTGTCAAGCTCAACGACGAGGAATGGGAGGCCGTGCAGGACATTGCCGCGGTCGCCGCACCCGCCGACTTAATCGCCCGCTACGCGTTGGACTGCCTAGCGATTACTTTTGGCGGCGACGGTGCCCAACTCCACATTCCGGGAGCCTCGTTCGCCGCACGGCCCGCGCCCGCGTCCGTCGTCGATGCGGTCGGGGCTGGCGACGCCTTTAGCGGGGTTCTGGCCGCCAGCGCTCTGCTCGGCACCGACCCGCAACAAGCCCTAGACTTAGCGTGCGCCGCCGGTGCCAGCGCGGTGCAACATCCAGGGGCTCATTGTCCGCTGCCCGAATCCGTGAAAGCGGCGTTTGCTTAACCACTTATCATCGAAAGGCTTTTCTCCATGCAGACTCCCATCCTCCTGTGCGACCCTCACTTCCACCTCTGGGACCTAGCCGAGCGGCCCAATCCCAACCTCGGCGATGTCATGCCAGCGTACCGAGCCGCCGACTACGCCCAAGACATGAGCGAACTACCCCCTGAGTTGCAGCGGGTCAGCGGCGTCCACGTCGAAACCGTCGTCGGCCAAGTGCCTAGCGGCATCCCCGTCGATACCGTAGAAGAAACCCGCTGGGTGCGCGGCCAACTCGAACCAACCTCAGCCGAACAGCCCTTTGGCATTGTCGCGTACGTGCATCTGGAGCGCGACATCGCCGCGGCCGAGCGCACCATTGAACAACATCTAGCGGCCTCAGGAGGCCGCCTGTGCGGCGTGCGCATGATCCTCAATCACCATCCCGACAATCCCGACTTAACCTGGCCGCAGATCGAAGACGGCGTCTTGCAGAACAGCCGCTTTCGCGATGGCTTGGCGCTCCTAGAACGCCACAACCTCGCCTTCGACCTCTCCTGCAATCCCCATCAAGTGGCCGATGCGGTCGCAGTGTTCCGCGATTTCCCCAACCTCCGCGTCGTCACCAACCACCTCGGCTTCCTCCACGACGGCGAGGACCAAGCGCACGAGGACCTCTGGCGCGAAGGCATGGCTGCGCTGGCCGCATTGCCCAATGTCTATATGAAGCTGTCCATGGCGTGGTTTGCACGGGACGCCTTCCACGAGGACGCGGTCAAAGAGGCCAAAATCGCCTCGGTGGTCCGAGAGCTTATCGAACGCTTTGGCTGTGACCGCTGCATGTTTGCCAGCAACTATCCCGTCGATAAACTGCGGGGCATTAGCATCGGCTATCTCTATGCCAAGTTCCTCGAATGGAGCGCCGACTTTTCAGACGACGAGCGCCGGGCGCTCTTCCACGACTCGGCGCTCAGCGCCTATGGGCCGCTTTCGCAATAGCCATGAACGCAGAGGACTTCGACTATACCCAATGGTGCGACAGCACGGGCGCGCCGCTGACAAAAATGCCCGACCGGCTCGGCGTGGCGGCCAATGGCTTTATCCGCGACAAAACCGGCAAAATCCTGCTGCAACAGCGCGCGGACAACGGCTTTTGGGGCATGCCCGGCGGCCAAGTCGAACTCGGCGAATCCGTCGAGCAGACCGTGGTGCGCGAAGTCTATGAAGAAACGGGCTTGGAGGTGCGCGTCGAGCGGCTGATCGGGATCTACTCCGAGCCGGAGAGCCACCCATTCATGCGCTATCCCGACGGCACCATCGTCCACTACGTCACCCACGTCTTTATCTGCGAGCCCATTGCCGGCGCATTGCAGCTTTCCTCAGAAAGCACAGACATCGGCTACTTTGCCGCCGATGCCCTCCCCGCACAGACCTTGCTCTCGCACCGCATCCGCATCGCGGACGCCCTGACCGGCCTGGTGTACCCATTTATTCGCTGAACCATGTTGACCGCACTTCGTCTGACAGCAGATATTTCTTTGTCATGCTGAGCGAAGCGAAGCATCCCACACCCAAGGAGCCCGTGCGTAACATCAATCTCATCCCAACCTTCACCTCGCTAAGAAAAGGAACGACATGATCAAAATTGCCGAAGTCCTGCCCGATCACCCCACGCCGCTGTGGCGGATGGTCAAGCAATGCGGCGTTGACCACGTGGTCGGCGGCTTCTCCACACAGGGCGATCCTGCCGATATCCACCCCGAGCAGCGGCCCTGGAGCTTCACTAACCTCGTGCGGATGAAAACCGCGTTTAACGACGGCGGTTTCTCCCTCGACGTCATCGAGGCCCGCCCGCCGCTCAACAAGGCCAAGCTCGGCCTGTCCGACCGCGACGAGGAGATCGAATACGCCTGCGAGCTGATTCGCAACATGGGCAAGGTTGGCATTCCGGTCTGGTGCCCCGAGTGGATGCCCGTGCTCAACTGGACTCGCACCTCAATGGCAGCACCCGGACGCGGCGGCGCCATGGTCACCGGCTTTGACAACGAGCTGATGAAAAACGCGCCCCTGACCGACGCCGGCGTCGTCACCGAAGAGCAGCTTTGGGACAACCTGAAGTACTTCCTCGAAAAGGTCGTGCCGGTCGCCGAAGAAGCCGGCGTCAAACTCGCCATGCACCCCGACGATCCGCCGCTGTCGCCCCTCCGAGGCATGGGACGGATCATGCGCAGCGTTGAAAACTACCAAAAGCTCATCGACCTAGTGCCCAGCCCGGCCAACGGCATCTGCCTGTGCCAAGGCAACTTCACCCTGATGACCGACGACTTGCCCGAAGTCATCCGCCACTTTGGCGACCGCATCTACTTCGTCCACTTCCGCGACGTGCGCGGCACGCCTGAAAAATTCGTCGAGACCTTCCACGACGAAGGCAAAACCGACATGCGCGCCTGCATGGAAGCCTACCGCGACATCGGCTTCGAGGGCGTCCTGCGGCCCGACCACGTGCCAACGATGGAGGGCGACCGAAACGACCAGCCGGGCTATTCGTCGATCGGGCGCTTATTCGCCATCGGCTATATCAAAGGACTGCGCGAGGCCGTGTACGCGAGTTAACGTCTGCTGCTATAACCGTTAGAAATAAGTAGGCGGTGAAGCTATGTTCCTGTCATTCTGAGCCTTTCGGCTTCGCTCAAGATAAACTCCGCGCAGCGAAGTCGAAGAATCTCCCACCGGCGAGGCTGGATAGGTAGATTCAATGCGATGTGCGATCGTTTAGCGACAAAAATCCGCCTGTACTTGTTGGTGCTAGGCGTGCTCCTGCTCGCTGTCCAAGCCCTCAAAGCCGAGGAACTGCGCCTTGGCGGGCCGGGCGGCTGGAGCGATTGGACGCTGCCCGGCGACGCGGTCGGTGTCGCCGACGGCGTGCTCAAACCCGCGTTCGTGCGCCAGAATATCGACGCGGTGCAAAACGCCGCGACTTTTGGCGGCGGCATCCGCGCCGCAGGCACAGCTTTGAATCGTGCGCCCCTACTAATAGATGGAAATGTGGAGACGACTTGGGCACCTGCCGCAGAAGCCCCGCTGGAGGACTGGTGGATAGAGGTCGATCTAGGCCGGGTGGTCTCGGCGCGCACCATCCGCCTGCATTTTGCCGAGGACAGCGAGCCGCTCGAATTCTTCAAGGTTTTCACTTCCGACGGCGAGCCTTTCTTCACCAGCGCCGGCGTGGCCATTGAGGGCACCCTGCGCTACAACAAGCGCCGCCTGTACAGCTTTAACCAAGATCGGGTCATCGAGATCGACTTTGGCCTCAAGCCCCTGCAGCACATTCGCATCCAAGCCGACAAGAAGACGCTTGGGACCCAGCTTAGCGAGTTGTCTGTAGAAAGCGTAGGCGACAATCTGTCCCTAGGTGCGCGAGAACGCGGTGGTCAGATCGACGTGCATAGCCTAGTCGGCTCCGGCCGGGATGAGCGCCATGAGAACCCCTTGATCAGCCGCAACCTAATTGACGGGGATATCACCTCGTACTGGGGTCGCAAAGAAGGGCGCGGGGTGACGCCGGTGGGGCTCTTTATCCTCGACTTGGGCGTGCTCTTTTGGGTGGACCGCGTGCGGTTGTTGGGGGATTTCACCGGGCTGCCGACGACCGGCGAGAGGGCCCGCACTCGCTTTGGGTCCATCAATTACCTTTGGTACAAAATGTCGGGGTCGGACGGCTCCCTAGCACCGGACGGCTCACTGCGCTGGATCTCGCTGGGGGAACTGCCCGAATCGCTGCGCAATCGCCGCGACATCGTCCACTTTGAGGAGCGCTTTCCCCCGACTAAGTTGCGCTACGTCCGGCTCCTCTTTGGCATGACCTCTGGCGCGCTCTCGGGCACGACCGCGGAGTTCCAAGTCTTTGGCGAAGGATTTCCCGCCGCCTTGACAGCGCTCTCGCCGATTTTCGACTTGGGCGGGGAAAAGACGATCTCGGCACTCGATTGGCGAGCCTTAGTGCCGCCCAATACTCGCCTGGAGATTCGCAGCCGCACCGGCAATTTGCTCGACGAAGAGTACTCTTTTTACGACAAGAACGGCAAGGAAGTCTCCGCCAGGAAATACGACAAGCTCATTCCCTCTTTTCGCGGACGGATCGACACGGTGCGCACAATAGGCTCGGACTGGAGCAACTGGAGTCCGGTTTACGAGGTTTCTGGCCAGGGGTTTTTGTCGCCGGGACCGCGGCAGTTCGCCCAAATCGAGGTACAGCTTTTGAGCGAAGATCCGTTCAGCGCTCCAGCATTGGAAACGCTGACCCTGCACTTCCACCCTCCGCTGGTGCAACAGACGCAGGCGGAAATCTACCCGGCCGAGGTCGATCCGGGCGCGCCGCAAAATTTCACCTATTTCCTCCGCTCTACCGCGACTTCGGCCAACCGGGGATTCGACCAAATCCTGCTGAGTTCATCGGCCGCCGTGCGCTTCAGGGCCTTGCGCATCAACGGGGAAGAAGCCTCCGTCCAAATCGAGGAGCGGGACGACGGGCCCCTGCTCGTCCTCGACCGCGCCGTGCGGCGCTCGGGTCTTTTGGAAATCGATTTCGAGAGTACGCTCTACCTCAACCAGACTCGTTTTGACGCCTTGCTCTTCAACAGTAGTCTGGAAGGTCAGATGCAGCAGGTTGACGCGGGGGATGCCAGCGAGGCCGTAGCGAGCGAGACAGTATCCGTAGCCTTGCCCGCGGCCTCCGATCTGCTCGATAACCTGACAATATCAACCCAGTTGCTAACTCCCAACGGCGACGGCATCGGCGACCGGCTCGCACTCGAATTCAATCTGCTCAAAGTACTGGACCCGCGCACCGTGCGAGTGGCCATTTTCGACCTGACCGGGCGACAGGTGCATCTTTTGAGCGAAGCGGAGCAGGTGGCCGGACGAGTGGCCTTGGAATGGGACGGACGCGACCACACTGGCGATTTAGTGGCACCGGGAAACTACGTCTTGTACGTCGAAGCCAGCGGAGACGCGCGCACCGATCAGGTCAGCCGAATCATTTCCGTGGCCTACTGAAACCATCCACACCCGATTGGATCCGATCCCACGCCTACCGCGAGCAATCTAGTCATGCTGAGCGGAGCGCAGCGGAGTCGAAGCATCTCATCCCTAGGAGCCTGTGCATAACATCAGTATCTAATAATCAGATGACGCTACTTACCTCCATCACCCCCAACCCTTCCTCCAGTTCCTCGACGCTAGCAAAAGCCACCAAGGTGCAATGCACTCCCTCAGTCGCCAGCACCCACTGTATCGCCCGTTCAGTGCGCGGCACCAACTCGCCCGGCTCGGCTAGTTCGTGCCAAGGACCTGAGACAATCGGATAGACCAGCGGCAACTCTCCGCGAATGCCTTCCCCCCTCGGCGATAGCTCCTCGACCTTTGACTCGTCCACGGCCGACCAGTCGGTCTGCGTTTTGTCGGCCCAGCTAAGCCACTGGCCGCCCAACGCCTTCATAATCAGCACGCCCTTCCCAGTCTGCACCGACGCCGCAATGCCCGGAGCCTGCCAGCGGCAGACGTAGTTGTAGATGACCAAATCGGCATCCGCTTCGGGTTCGGGGCCGCGCGCAGCGTAGGCTTGTTGATCGGCCAGCATGTGCCGAATCAAGCACAAGGCGCGTACTTTGCCTTTGGCCTTACACTCGGCGATGCGCTCGGCCAAGCCTTCGTTTTGCAGATAGGCATAGTGGTGTACCCGCAAAATATCAATGGCCTCGCGGCGCACATTGGCGAGGTGCTTGTCGATAGTCCCCTCCACCTCAGCGGCTGCCGGCGCGCCCACCTTGAGCGAGAAGAAGCGGTCGTCCCTCGGGCCTTTCAGCTCGTCCGGGATGTGGACCTCATCGCCGTAACCCATGTCGAATAGATTGACGCCCAACTCGGCGGCCCGCAGGTAAATCCGGCGCTTCTCCTCGGGCGGCGGATGGCCGTTGATGCCCTCGTGGCGGGCCAACAGCCCACCCAAACCAACGGTGCTCAGCTCCATGTCCGTCTGTCCAAAGCGGCGATATTCCACAATGACCTCCTTGCGTCGGTTGCGATGCACTCACAGCTTGCTGCGCCCAATATGGCACATTAGTTTCTCCGGCGCGAAAATTTACCCCATCTGCCTATATCGTCCAAGGGAGAATGCAGTGACCGCCAAAGTCCTCATCATCGTCGGCGACGCCACCGAAACCGTCGATACGCTCTATCCCTACCTGCGCGTCCAAGAGGAGGGGTTCGCGCCCGTGGTGGCCGGGCCGGAAGCCCGCCGCTACAACATGGTCCTGCACGAGGTCCCAGCCGAAGGTTGGGACATCACCCGCGAGTTTGAGGGCTATACCATCCAAGCCGACATCGCCTTCCGCCACGTCGTGCCCGAAGAATACGTGGGAATCTTTTTCTCCGGAGGGCGCGCGCCCGAATACATCCGCGACGACCCGGACCTGATTCGCATAACCCGCTACTTTTTCGACCGCGACAAGCCCGTAGGCTGCGTCTGCCACGGAGTTGAAATCCCCGCCCGCGCCGGTTGCGTCGAAGGGCGGCGCATGGCCACCGTGCCCAAGTGCCAATTCGACCTCGAAGTCTGCGGCGGCACCTTTGTCGACGCGCCCTGTGTCGTCGATGGCAACCTCATCAGCGGCCGCACTTGGCACGACCACGGGCACTACATGAAACACTGGATCAACTTGCTCATCGCCGAGCGCGAGCGCATGGGCGCACAACAGGAGGCCGTCACCGCGTGAAACTCTACTACAGCACCTATGGCATGAAGCAACTCGACGTCTTTGAAGCCCTGCCGCGCCTCGCCGACATGGGCTACGAGGGCATGGAAATCGCCGTCACCCCCGGCTGGCCTACTGAACCAGCCAACATGGACGCGACCGCACGCAAAAGACTCGCCGACCTCTTCCGCCAACTCGGCTTCCCCTCGCCAGTGCTAATGGCCCTGCTCTCGCCCTGCGTCGAAGGCGAGGGCCGCGCAGCCGCACTCGCGCAGTTCAGAGCGACCTTTGAACTGAGCCGCGCGCTCCGGCTCGACGATCGCCCAATGATCGTCAGCACCACTCTCGGCGGCAAACCCGCCTGGGAGACCGGCAAAGAGCGCATCGTCGAGCTAGTACTCGAACTGGGCGACATGGCCGCCGAATACGACGTCATCGTCGCCATCGAGCCACATGCTGGCGACGACTTTGAGACGCCGGAAAAGGCCGCTTGGCTCATGCAGCAGACCAACCACCCGAACCTCGGCCTCAACTTCGACTACAGCCACTTCTGGGTCGAAGGCATCGACTTGCAGCACTCGATTGACCTGAATCTCCAGTACTCAGTCCACAATCACATCAAGGACGGCTATCTCGACGAAGAGGGGCGGGTGCGCTATCTCCTGCCCGGCAGCGGCAAGCTGGACATGAAGGCTTACTACAAGGCCGTGCAAGACGCCGGCTGGGACAATTACATCTGCCCAGAAGTCACCGGCCAGATATGGAACGCAGACGGGTACGACGCCTGGAGCACGGCGCAGTTTTGCTACGACGTGCTAAGCGCGACGCGGCGGTCATCGAGCTAAGAACCGATCCTAAGAAATTCTAAGACCGCCCTAAGCACGTACAAAGAAGCGCCCGATGCTGACGAGACTTCGGGCGCTTCTGATTTTCTCTTTGATGTGTCGAAGGGTCAGAGCAATTCCATCCGTCCGGGGCGCACTAAAAAGGCTTATAAGACTTATAAAAGGGAATTATATACCTGAGCAACCAAAACTACGCAAAGCAATAAAATACAACATCTTATTTATAGAGAGTAGGAAAAAATCAATTAGCTCGTAAAAAGGAAAATAATTATGACTACCGATTCGCAAGGAACTCCTCAGCCTCACGTTGTATCCGACGCTCATTCCGCGCTACATCATCAGGATCTGAATACCGACAGCGATGTACAATCGCCAGAGCATGAGCAAGCTCCTCAGCCGTCAGAGTTTGTTCGTGGGCTTCTAATCTGTCGAAGAATCCTTGGTTGTCCTCCAAAAGCGTCTTGGATAAGGCAGCTAGAAAACTTGCAGTATGTAAATCGACACTTGCTATCGTCTTTGTCTCCTTGTATTGATATGCGAGCGAGCAAACTATACCATGCTAATCAATGACAATTAATTATTGACAACAATACAGCAACGCTCCATCTTTCTTCCTCCAATCGTAAGCAAGGAGATTAAGGGATGCCAATAGGGCCAGTACTAGTCGAAATAGGCAAGCAAGTGGCGATTGCAGTAGGGACGCATGTCGGCATAAGGGGAGCTGAGGAAGCGGCTGGGAAAGCCAAAGAAGGAATTGATAAGATAAGGCCCAAGAAGAAAAAGAGATTTTGGAAGCGATTACGCTAAAAGGAGACAGCGGCGATGTTTTGGAGGAAGAAAAAGGATCGGATAGGCGACCTTGAGAAGAGGGAGGGACTAGGAAACATTTTGACCAATCCCAGCGGACGGAATACGAGGTCAGACAAGAAGATCGAAAATTTTGTCAAGGACACACTGAAAGGCAGAAAAAAGAAATAAATTGAATTAACTCTTGCGTTATATACATTTATAGATATATGGTAGCCCCGCCGGGGGTCGAACCCGGAACCTTCAGTTTCGCAAGACTGGCGCTCTATCCATTTGAGCTACGGGGCTTCCATTGGAAGGCGGCGAGCCACTGGGATAAAACGGTCTCGCCGCCTTCTCTATGCCAATAATACCAATTCTATAGTCCAAGTCAAGAATATATGATTTTATCTAATGAGCTCTGCAAGAACAAATTAACTAAATTTATTAATTAATAGAGCTAACTAAAAGAATCAGATGTAGTTAAGGTGGCCAAGCCTTGTAACTGGGCTTGGCCACCTTGTTATGCCTCGGCATCAACTCCTGATACGTCAATCGCTTGCCCATCATGCCTTTTGCCATGAGCGCCATTCGCTCAATCGTATCGACGGCGCGGGCGTTGTGCCTTCCTGCAAACTCGCCGATATACCGAGCTAAGTGCTTGTCGCTCATCTTGTGGTACGTGCCGTAATAGCCACGCCTGAGTATAGCGCCCAAAAGGATTCGATGCCGTTAGTATGGGCTTGCTCTTGGACATACTCGCCTACGCTATGCCGGACGGCTTCACGGTTCGGCCATCCATCGTAGGCGCTGTTTTCGTCTGTGTAGAGCGTAGCATCTGGATCGACGTGCTCTTCCACAAACTCTTGCACGGTGGCACGGTTGACGGGCTGGGTTACTTGTGCCCTAACCTCTTTCGTGCCGCGATCCTTAACGCCTGTTACGGGCGTCTTGCCGATGGTGCCGCGTCCGGCGTGTAGCTTACGGCTTTCGTGCTTGTTGGCCTCCTTGTCGCCGATGTAGGTCTCATCGGCTTCAACGGGGCCAGTCATAGAAAGTCGCCTGCTTGCCACATGGTGCGAATGCGGTGCGCCAAGTGCCATGCCGTCTTTTGCGTTACCCCTAAGTCGCGGTGTAGCTTCATAGACGACGTGCCCTTGATGCCCGTGGTAAGCAGATAGATGGCCAATACCCAAGTCTGATACCCTAGCTTGGACTCGGCCATAACCGTACCCGTGCGGACGCTGAAGAACTTACGGCAAGCGCGACAGCGATACGGCATGGTAGGATGGGACGCGCCAGACTGGACACGCTCAGACTGCAGCGAGGACACAACGGACCATTAGGCCAGCGACAATCTGCAAACCAAGACGCCGCTGTGGCGTCATCGGGAAACATGCGGACTAATTCGGGCAGGGATAGCCCTTTGCGAAAGGACTGCCCCAGCCCCTTCTTCGTGGGCATAAAAATACCTCCTGTATGTGAGATAAGCCGCGAAGAGAGTGAAGCCTAGATGGCTCCACCTCGCGGTTATACCACAAAAGGAGGCGTTTTGGTTACTCAGATATATAATTCCTTTATAAAACCGGTTGACTCATCAACGATAATATCAGTACCCAATAATCGTTTTGACATTATGGCCATTATAGCGACGTGCCGGTCTCCTATCTTATTCCACGCTCCTTGCGCGAGTTTATCGAATATCATAAACAGATAGTTAAACACGCGAACTGAGAAAACGAGCGGGTCCATGGTGCAGAGCGCACTACAACAAGTAACTCAAGCCTCCTTTCCCGGCATGTGCCCGGTCGAGGATGTGCTGACCAAACTGGCGCAAGCGGGAATTGAGGAACGCGGTGCCATCTTTACAAAGCGCGAGGTCGTCGAGTTCATCCTCGACCTTGTCAACTATACCGCAGACCGGCCTTTACACAAAATTCGCCTGCTGGAGCCTTCTTTTGGCGACGGCGATTTTCTTCTTATTGCAATCGAGCGCTTGCTCAAGGCGTGGAGCGAGCGAAAGAGTAACGCCGACCCACAAGAAATGCTGACCAATGCCATTCGGGCAGTCGAGTTGCATGAAGATACTTTTCAGGCAACGCGCGAGAAGGTCATCGCCGTGCTCAAGGCCGAAGGGATTGAGACAAAGCCAGCTACCACTCTTGCCGATACTTGGCTCATCAAGGGCGACTTTCTTCTCACGCCGCTCCCGTTTGCGTTTGACTGCGTAGTTGGCAATCCACCTTATGTGCGGCAAGAGTTGATTCCCGCTGCGCTTCTTTCCGAATACCGCATCCGCTATACAACCATATTTGACCGCGCCGACCTTTATATCCCATTTATCGAACGTTCACTTAACCTACTGGAGCCGAGCGGTACGCTTGGATTTATCTGCGCTGACCGCTGGATGAAAAACCGCTATGGAGGTCCACTACGTAAGCTGACTGCCGATAAATTTCACTTGAAAATGTATATCGATATGGTCGATACACCGGCCTTCCACGCAGATGTTATCGCCTATCCAGCTATTACTATTATTGCTAATGAAAAGCCGGGCAAAACTCGTGTCGCGCACCGTCCCGAGATTAAGCCAGCAACGCTCAAGGCTTTAAGCAAGACCCTGCTGTCCAAAGACAAACCCACCCCAGAGAGTGGGGTCAAGGAAATGACCGGAGTTGCGGCGGGAGCCGAACCCTGGATATTGGAGTCGTCCGACCAACTTGCCCTTGTCCGACGACTAGAACGAGATTTTCCGCTAATCGAAGAGGTAGGGTGTAAAATCGGCATCGGTGTCGCTACCGGTGCCGATCAAGCCTTTATCGGCCCCTATGACGAGCTAGATGTAGAGCCGGATCGCAAACTACCACTGGCGATGACTCGCGATATTATCACAGGCACCGTCAAATGGCGCGGCCTTGGTGTCGTCAATCCGTTTGCCGATGAAGGGGGGCTTGTTGATCTAGCAAAATTTCCCAAACTCAAAACCTATCTGGAAGCCCGCAAGGAGCAGATAGCAAAACGGCATGTCGCAAAGAAAGCACCTGCTAACTGGTATCGTACGATTGATCGCATCTATCCAGCCCTTGCCAGTAAGCCGAAGTTGCTAATCCCTGACATCAAGGGCCAGGCCCATATCGTCCATGAACACGGCAAGCTTTACCCGCACCACAATCTTTATTTTATCACGAGTGATGAATGGGATTTGTACGCGCTGCAAGCCGTGCTGCTATCGGGTATCGCCCGCCTGTTTGTGTCGATCTATTCGACCCGGATGCGCGGTGGCTACTTGCGATTTCAAGCGCAATATCTGCGCCGTATCCGGTTGCCTTACTGGCAGGACGTGGATGAAAAGCTCAAAAATGCTCTGAGGGAAGCTGCTAATCGCCGCGACATTGATGCCTGCAATGCGGCTGTATTCGAGTTCTATGGGTTATCAAAGGACGAGCGGGCTGCGCTCGGTGGCAATGGTGAATAAGAAAGAACTTTGATGGCGATTGATCTGGCGAATTACGAACAAAAAGCGCGCGAGGCCGTCGAGATATTTTGGGAGAGTCGCGAACTGGCGCGGCAGAAACAGACCGACGCTGGCAAGGCGGACCAGGGCGAGCGTGCCGGCGTTACTGCCGGGAAAAACATGGACGGGTTTTTAGCCTTGGTAATAGATATCATCAGGGCCAATGGACTTGACAACGCCGAGATCCATCAAGAGCGCCGCGTACTCACGCTGCCGGGGTATTTTCGCCCGACAAAGCTCTGGGATCTGTTGGTAATGAATGAAGGCCGCCTAATCGCAGCTATTGAGTTCAAAAGCCAAGTCGGGCCGTCCTTTGGGAACAATGCCAACAACCGGGCAGAGGAAGCTATCGGCACGGCGCACGATTTTTGGACCGCCTACCGCGAGGGAGCTTTTGGCGAACAGCCTCGACCTTTTGCCGGATGGATGATACTTCTTGAAGATGCGCCCGAATCCCGTACACCGGTTACGGACGCGACGCCGCATTATTCAGTGTTCAAGGAATTTGAAAATGCATCCTACGCGGATCGTTACAACATCTTGTGCCGTAAGCTAATGCAAGAACAGCTTTACACGGCAGCATCGATCATTGTCTCGCCGCGTTCAGCCATTGATACCGGCGAATATTCCGAGATGAGCAATATGACCCGTCTGAGAACATTCTTAAGCGAGTTGGCTGGACACGTAGCGGCAGAGGCGGCAAGGCGTTGAGAAGCTGTCTGCCTTTAGACGACAGTAGTTCACTGCGATTAACTATCCAAAGTCTCCGGGTTGGAACGGCTCAGGATTTGACCGTAGCTTAGCATGGGCTAGAATTTGATAACCGCATTCCTACATGAAGCTGAATTGGGGAATAAACCAGCTCAGCACACTGGCAAACATCAGCAGCGTCGGGGAACGATGTCCGGTCCGTGGGCAATCGTCTAACCGAGACTTCTGAGTCAAGCAAGAGCAGCGTCTTCGACGACGGCTCTGGTGAGGGCGGTCATGAAGATTCTCAAAGGGATGTAGAAAAATCAGATTATGACCTAATAGCCGCCAGAATGCGTTTCGTCTCTACGAGGAGAAATAGCTCATCATCTTGGGTGATGAGCCGGGCATGCATCGTGCATATGCGGATCGGATGGAGGCGCCGAAACGATTCTTGCACCGAATCCTTACGATGAAAAAAATCCTTAAACACTTCCCAGTTATCTTTACGCGTGATGATTTGCACGTAATCCATAAAATCCGCATAAGCGATCAGGGGCCATTCTTGCTCGCCGTTATTTATAGCTGTTTGTTGCTTTTCCAACCATCGAGTTCTCATTTGACCAGGAATTCGGTGCTTGTTCCAGTTTATACCGCAAGCTGCTCTCATCTGTTCGTCAATGAATCTCCGTATTTGAGTCTCGAATCGTTGGAGCAAGTCATGGGCCTTATTGGTACGCTCAAAGCCAGCTTCTTCTTTAGGTTTTTCTAATCTCCTTGGATTGAAATCATAGGCATCGTCCACAGGAACCATTTCCTCTAGACCAGCACCAGTAACTATTTGTCTAAACGCATTGTTGGGAAAGCTGGTCAAATTGGGATTGAGACCGCGTTCCACATAGAAGGAGTTCCGTGCAAGGGGATCGGTAAAAATTTGAGAAGGCTCGATAATTTGCCTGCGCCAATCGCCCAAATCAATCCGCAACTTACCCGTCAGATGTGAGTCAAAGGCAGGATTTACGCGAAGTGCCTCTCCTATACCCTGCAGCCCTAAAAGGCCATTGATGGAGCTAACTTTGTTCATTGTGTCAAGCCAAGGCACACTTATGGACTCCATAGCAGATTCTATTACACGCAGAAGCTCGGAGTTACGATTCCAATATCGCTCCACCATATTCGTTGCCTGTGCTGCCTGCACCGCCATGCTATTAGTGAATTCGTGCAGCATTTTTGCAGATTCTGCGATTTCCGGTAAGCGAAATTGCTTTTCTATTGACGCCAGTATATCCTGCATCTGTGTGAATTTTTCTCCGAGCTGCGATGTCTGGATCAAAGAGGCAGTCCGGCGCATATCTTCTAAATGACCAAAGGTGGCCCGCACGAATTCTTGGTGTCTATTGAGGTCTTCAACAGCTCTAAGAAGTGGCTCTTGTTGACGAAATAGCTCTTGCATCTGCAGAGTCCTATTTATGTGTTCACTCCACATTCTCATTACCTCGATTTAGAGATCAGAATCCATCTTTGGGGGACAGTTAATGCAACTAATAATGGTACAATGATAGCACATTCTCAGCAAGGCAGGATCTCCCCACCAGCAAACCAGTCAAATCAAGTGGGTCCAAAAATGGGCCCTACCGCTTGGTTGATGACGAGCCATAACAGGCGACGCGTCAGGCAAATACGTGCACCAAATAGGTTGACAAGATAGACCCCAAAACCCTAAAACCACTCCCAAGTCGCGCCTCGATAGTGTATCCATTTGAAAACACAGCGATTAACCTTGTTGTAGGAACGATTGGGTCTCTAATCGCTGGATTTATAATCTGGTTTTTCCGACGCCAAATAAAAAGGAATGTCCTGTTTCTTTTAAAAGGAAAAAACTGAAATAATGCGGTTTGGTTGCGGCTTAACCCAAACGTCGATATGCTTCTTCTGCCCATGTACCAAAACATGGTACACTTCTTCTTCTATAAAGCCCCCCCGGGTTGTTGGGGTGATAGGAAGCAAACCACAATACTTCTTTCCCATTCATTTGGATGAGGTGATAATTACAGTGGTCACTGGCTGAATCAATCTCAATAAGCGTAGTAGATTGAGAAAATCCATACTCGACAGCCCATTTTGCGGAATCTCCCTGAGTAATCAAAATATCGGGATCAAGGATTTGTATTTCTCTAGGGATATATCCGCGACAATTTTCAAACAACCGATCAGCCGATTGAGCTCTTTGATTATAATCCTCGCAACATTTGGCACTGTTGGTATGTGCAAAATACGGGCATATATCCTTAAACTGTAAATTTGGATTAAATTTTTTTAACAAAATCCAGGCCAATTTGTGTGTGTGGTGCCAATGACCGTTTTTTGGCAAACTTTCGGGATCACATTCTTCTTCAGAACGTCTTACTGCTTCCATAGTGCGGGTTTGAGGATTTGGGTCTCCACCACCAGGGTCAGAAGAAAGAAATAATACACGAGGTAATGTTCCTTTCTGCTTGTCATACTCCGAACCCACATAAGCTTCTTTGGCTTCGACAAAGTTATCGCAAAAAAGACGGCAAGAATTGGCGAAATGACAACGAAAACCAAAAGCAGAAATGCCATTTGCGTAGTAGTAATTCTTGAGTTCCTGAATCATTTGTTCTCCTTCCCATAGGATCGACTATTTTTTGGGCACTATTGTTAATTCCCTTTTAAAAAGGCTTCTGAAGGATCTGTTGACTGGAACCACTAGTCTGTCCATTACCGTTGCTACTTCGCTCACTTATCCCTCGTCGCGGATTTCGACCTCGCTGCCCTTCTCAAACGCCTGGGCCTTAAACTCCGCCAACGCCTTGTCAAGCAAAGCCTGCGCCTCCTCGGCCTCCTTGCCCCAAACGACGATATCCACTGGCAGCCGCTGACCATCGGCCGTGCGCTCCCTCAACGCGACGAAGGCCTTGAGGTAGGTATTGGGATATTGGCTCATCACGCTGTGCAGGATCGGACCGCACTGCGATTCGGGCAGGTTGACGGCGACCCTCAACGAGAGCCGCACGTCGTCGTATATCCCGGCCAAGGCATCTTCTACCGACTGGCGGAACAGCGCCTCGACCTCACGCGGCGGCCCAGGTAGGCTGTAAATCGTAGTGGTGCCAACCCGCGACTCCACGCAGGGAGCCACGCCCGCCGGGTTGGGATGGGCCACGGAGCCTTCCGGTTTGGTCGCCATCTTGATCAGCCCTTCGCTGACATCGGCGCGCTTTTCAATGCCTCGGCTCTCCATATAGCGCTCGACCAAGGTTTCATCGACCTCCGCGCCCACCCCCATGATCTTGGCGATGGCCTCAACCGTCATGTCGTCGGGCGTCGGCCCAAGTCCTCCGGTAGTGATCACCACCCGGGTTCCGCGCTGGCAGGCATCCTTGAGCACGCCGGTCAACTCGTCCATATCGTCGTCGAGAATCGCGATCCGCCGCACATAGCCGCCGAGCGCGGCGATCTGCTGCGCCATCCAGAAAGAATTGGTGTCTTGGATCTGCCCGTTTAAAAGCTCGGTGCCGATTGAGTAAATTTCGATGGCCGGTCGCTCGCTCATAGTCTCTTTCTCTGCTGTTGTGTTAGAAGGGCGTAAAAAGATAGGCAAGATAGACCGGCTATGCACCGGGCATTGAACTCAGCTAGGCGAGTGGCAATATTAGAGTTTAATCCAACCATCGAACTACAAGGAGAAAAACATGAGCAGCGTCCACGACTTCACCGCCCAAACCATCCACGGCCAAGACGCCGACCTAGCCGGCTACGCCGGTAAGGCGCTCCTCGTCGTCAATGTGGCCAGCGAGTGCGGCCTGACCCCGCAATACGCCGACCTAGAGGCACTGCATCGCCAATACGCCGCCCAAGGCCTAGCGGTCCTCGGCTTTCCCTGCAACCAATTCAAGGGGCAAGAGCCCGGCAACGAGGAGCAGATCCTCGACTTCTGCCAGACCCGCTACGACGTGAGTTTCCCACTCTTTAGCAAGATCGAAGTCAACGGCCCCAACCGTCATCCGCTCTATGCCTATCTCGCCGGCGAAGGTGCGGCTTTCCCCGGCGACATCTCCTGGAACTTCGAGAAATTCCTCATCGACAAGGACGGCCAACCGCTGGCCCGTTTCGCGCCCCGAACCACCCCCAACGATCCGGCAGTAGTCGCCGCCATCGAAGAGGCTCTCGCGTGACGCGGTCCAACATCGTCTTCATCCTCATCGACGACATGGGCTGGAAGGACCTCGTCTGCTACGGCAGTTCCTTCTACGAAACGCCCAACATCGACCGCCTCGCCCGCGAGGGCATGCGCTTTACCGACGCGTACGCGGCCTGCCCGGTCTGCTCGCCGACCCGCGCCAGCATCCTCACCGGCAAGTACCCAGCCACCGTCGGCATCACCGACTGGATCGATGTGCATGGGCGCACCCACCCAGCGCGTGGCCAGCTCGTCGATGTGCCGTATCTCAAGCAACTGCCGACGCAAGAGCACTCGCTGGCCCGCGCTCTCAACGAAGGCGGCTATCAGACGTGGCACGTAGGCAAGTGGCACTTGGGCGGCGACGGGCACCTGCCCGAAGACCACGGCTTTGAGGTCAACATCGGCGGCGCACACCAAGGCTCGCCGGGGCAGGGTGGGTACTTCAGCCCTTGGACCATTCCCCCACTCGCCGACGCCGATGTCCCCGAGGGCACGTACCTAACCGACTACCTGACCGACCAAGTGCTCGACTTGATAAACAACCGAGACGAGCGGCCCTTCTTTCTAAATCTCTGGTACTATACCGTTCACACGCCGATCCAAGCCAAACCAGAAAAAATCGCCAAGTACGAAGCCAAAGCCCGCGCCCTCGGCTTGGACCAAGTCGAAACCTTTGTCGAGGGAGAGTACTTCCCCTGCGAACACAAAAAGGACCAGCGCGTCAAGCGGCGGCTCATCCAATCCGACCCGGTCTATGCGGCCATGATCGAGAGCCTCGACGAAAACTTGGGCCGCCTCTTCAATCTGCTCGACGCGCTCGGCGAAACCGAAAACACCGTTGTGTTTTTCACCTCGGACAACGGCGGCCTCGCCACCTCCGAAAGATCGCCGACCTGCAATGCGCCGCTGGCCGAGGGCAAGGGCTGGATGTACGAGGGCGGCACCCGCGAACCCTTGCTGGTGCGCTGGCCCGGACAGGTCGCAGCCGGCAGCACCTGTCCAGTCCCAATAACCAGCCCCGACTTCTACCCGACAATCCTCGAACTGGCCGGCTTAGACCCCATCCCCGCGCAGCACTGCGACGGCACCAGCATCGCGCCGCTCATGCGCGGTGCCGAGTCCATTGAGCGCAAGGCCATCTTTTGGCACTATCCGCACTACGGCAATCAGGGTGGCACCCCTGGCTCGTCCGTGCGCGCCGGAGACTACAAGTTGATCGAGTTTTTTGAAGATGGGCGGCTGGAACTGTACAACCTGCGCGACGACATCGGCGAAGAGCGCAACCTAGCCGAGCAAATGCCGCAAATCCGCGAGCGGCTGCACGGACTGTTGCGCGAATGGCGCGAAACGGTGGAAGCCAAAATTCCCCAACCCAATCCCGCTTGGCAAGGCTAAACCGGAATGATTTGCACGATTCGAGCAGTGGATCGTCTTGTGCATACTATTCTGTGTCTATCTGCGTTCATCTGCGGATCGTTTTGTAAGTGACGTAGGATTGCTATAGATTAGAAAGACGGAGATCGTGGTCTATGAATGCAATATCCCTACAACCTCATCTATGGAC
>JAPPEG010000244.1 GCA_028875345.1 Gemmatimonadota bacterium | reverse complement strand
AAAAGCTCACCCCGCAGGCTTTGGCCGCGATGATTTCCCCGTCGGCGGCGAGGCGAGCAAAGGCCATGAGCACGGCGATGAGCACGGCCATAGGCACGGCCAGCGCCACGATCCAAGCCAAGTTAAAGAGCAAAAGTTGGAGAGCCGCCAGCAGGGTTAGCCCCTTGCTCAACACTTGGTCCATCGTCTGCAATACGACGTCGATCAGCAGGATGAAGAGGATCAGCGCAAAGCCAAGCGCAAAGGGCCAACCGTGCTCTTTGAGCACATAGCGGGACAGGGTCGTCATGGGTCGAAAGGGTTACGGGGCTGTAGCGCGCAGCACTCAGGTCACCTCGTTGCAAGCGGGGAGACCCCGGACGGCCACGAGCCTAGTTCCCTCAAATATAACGACTTAGGCTGCCGGCCAAAAAAGTACTCCCCGCGCCGTGCAATAGGAATGATTTTTGCAAGGGCTTCCTTGAAATAATTGCAGCCGCGTGCTATGTTTTCAGGTAGTTGCCTGCTTCGTCTGGGCAGCATCCTCCTGTTTTTGGGTCTGGAGACCGCCTATCGCGTTTGGTTAATACAGAAGCCGTTCGGCGCATTGCTTTGGCCATGGCCGAATCACCAGTGAAGGCTTCTGAGTCGTTTCCGCTAAACCTCAATTGGAAGACTGCTCTTTAGTTGAGACTGCCGAGCGCATTCGGCTTGACGCCGCGAGCTCTCATCCTTTAGGGGCTTGCGAGCACGTCAAACAATAAACGTCGATGGGTGTGAATTTAGAGGTGTTTCTCCGCTTTTCCCGCCAAGCGTTTTCCTCGTGGCTGTGTGTTTGCTTGCTCGCGGTAGTGGTACGCGCCGAGCCTGGTCTGCACTTTGAGCCGCTATACGGCCCGCTTTCCCAACGCTTTGCAGTCCCTAGTCAAACTGCCTTTGGGGCTGGCCAGCCGCTCTTGCCCGCCCCCGACCGCGCGCTGATCTCGTACCAAGCCGTAGTGGACTCCTTGGGAATGGCCCACTACGGCCGCCGCGTCAGTGGATTCACCGAGGGACCAACAGTCACCGTGACTCTAGACGACTATCTCCGCATAGAATACCAAACGAGGCACCGACGGCTTTGGCACCAGCAAATCCGCCGCGATTTTCGCAGCACAGCTTCCGAGCAGCGCCAGCGTCGGGGCAGCCGCTTTGAGTGGACGGTGCCCTTTTCCGCGCCCAAACCCCTGCGGCGCTTTATCGGCGACCAAGGCCCTAGCCTCGCGCTCAATGGCTCGCGCACCATAATCATTTCTGGCAAGAGCGAGTGGACCGATGGCGAGGTGCAGACCTCGTTTGGCCGCAGTTCCAAGTTCCCCTCGCTGGGCATCGAACAGGAATCCGATTTCACGGTGGAAGGCAAAGTCGGCGAGTTGATCAACATCCGCATCGATCAAGACACCCAAAACCTCGGCTCGGCCTTTGGCTCCGGTTTGGGCGATCAGCTATCCAATCAGATCAAGCTCGACTACGAAGGCGAGGAAGACTCCATATTCCAAGAGGTGCAGGCCGGCAACACCACTCTAGAGCTGCCCAATACTCGCTTCGTCGGCTTCCGGCAGAAAAACAAGGGCCTTTTCGGTATCCGCGCTAAAGGGCACGTCGGGCCGCTGGCCTTTACGACCGTAGCCAGCCACGAAAAGAGCAAGTCTAACCGCCAGACCTTCAAGGGCGGAGCGGCCATCGACACGCTCCAGCTCAGAGACTACCAATACATCCGCAACACGTATTTCTTCTTACACGAATTCTACCGCGCCCACCTTTCCGACTTCCGCAGTTTGTTGGAAGGAGTGCAGTTTGGCCCAGAAAACTTCGTCGATATCAGCCGCCTCGAAGTCTATATCAACGACTTCAATACGCGAAATGACGCCGAGTTATTCGCCAGACCCGGCGTTGCTTGGGTCGATCCGTCCGACTCCCTCTCCACCATCGAGTGCTTTGACGCGGCGGGCAATCGCCTGCGCAACAGCGGCTGCTCTGAGGAGGGGACCTGGCACCGGCTCGACCCGGACGACGACTATTCGGTCGTGGCCGAGGCGGGTTATATCGTCCTCAACAGGCCCGTATCCGACCCCTATGCCATGGCCGTGCATTTCAAAACCAACGCGCCGGACTTCGACGGCACGCTCCAACAGGAGACAGCCCGGCTCAAAGTCGGCGCAGAATCCGACTCCTTGTATCTGAAGCTGATCAAAGCCCGCAATCCCCGTCCGGGTTTTCCCACTTGGAATCTAGAGTGGAAAAACGTGTACCGCATTGCCTCCGGGTATTCCACCGGCCGCCGCTTCGACCCCAAGACTTTGCAGGTCGATATCGCCAAGGAAGTGCCCGGCCAAGAGGACCAACTTTCGCAACAGGGTCGCTCCTACTTGCAGATTTTGGGCTTGGACGAGCGCGGCAAAGACCCCGGTAGCGCGCCCGACCGCGTTATCGACGCCGACTACATAGGGCTAGACGACATCCGCGGGCACTTGATTTTCCCCGACCAGCGGCCCTTTGATCCGCGCTCCAACAAATATCGCGGCCTACTCGACGAACCCGTCCCCGCCATCTACGACGAGCAGCAGCAGCGCGCCCAGATCGAGGCCAGCCGCTACAAAATCCTCGTCCGCGCCGCCTCCTCAGAGCAGCGCATCCGGCTGGGCGGCATCTTTGGCGGCGTTCGGCCCGAGACCGTGGAGGTCCAGCTAAACGGTCGCCCTCTGACGCGAGACACCGACTACCGAGTCGATTACACAGGCAGCGTGACGTTTATCGGTTCGGTCGCTCAGGAAGTGGCCGACCCCGGCGCGGACTTGGAAATCTCCTTTGAATCCGAGGACGTCTTCAACATCGGCAGCCAGCAAAAGACCCTGTTGGGCCTGCGCACCGAGTACGAGTTCTGGGGTGGCGACGGGCGCGTGGGCAGCACCATGATTTACAACAACGAGCGTTCGAGCGACCGGCGGGTGCGGGTGGGCAATGAGCCGACGCGCACGGTGATCTGGAACCTCGACTTGCGCGCCCGGCGCGAAGTGCCAATCCTCACCCGCGTCGTCGATATGTTGCCGCTGGTCAAGACGGCCGTTCCTTCGGAAGTGACCCTTGACGCCGAAATCGCGCAAAGCCGTCCCAATCTCAACACCAAGGGGCGCGGCTATATCGACGATTTTGAAGACAGCGAGCGGCCCATTTCCCTAGTCGTCAACCGCACGCGCTGGGCACCGGCTAGCGCACCGGTTGGCGCGCGCTTTGGCGCGGAAAATCGCGCGCATTTCATCTGGTACAATCCCTACGACGGGGTGCTGCGCACCGACATCTGGCCCAACCAAGAAGAGCAAATCGAAGCCCAAAACCGGCGCACCGACATCCTAGCGCTAGAGCTGCTGCCGCGCCTCGAAGCCGCCGAGTCCTGGGGAGGAGTCTCCCTCGCCTTTTCGACTGTCAACGACTTGTCCGAGTCCAAGTTCCTAGAGATTTGGGTCCGGAGCCAAGAAGGCACCTTGCACGTGAACTTAGGCGACCAAATCAACGAGGACTACATCGCCAATGGCCGCCTCGACACCGAAGACGAGCCTTTCCCCGGACAAGCCGCAGGAGACGGGTTGGTGTCGCGGGAGGAAGACGTGGGCATCGACGGCCGCAACGACGAAGCCGAATTGAACTTCTACTTGCGGCTGCAAGACGCTGCGTTCGACACCACCCGCTCCCTAGCCGAGCGGAAGCAGGCCTTTGCCGCGCTCTACCCAGACCCCGATCCCCTGCGCCCCAACCGCTCATCCGACGATCCCGAGGGAGACAACTGGAAATACGACTCCCAGCGCAACAAGAACGATTACAGCCACATCAACGGCACCGAGAACAACAAAAAAGATGTCGAAAGCGGCGATCGCCCGGACACCGAAGACCTCAACAACAACGGCGTGCTCGACCGACGCAACAACTACTACCACTACGAAATCGACCTGTCGTCGAGCCACTACGAGGTCGCCGGGACTCAAAACGAGGGCTGGCGTCAGCTCCGCGTGCCCCTGTTCGGCCCCCACGTCGAGCGCGTGGGCTTGCCCGACTCCACCCGCATCGAATACGCGCGCCTGATGCTTTCAAGCGGGCTGCAGTCGGACATAGCAGACACCGTGCGAGCCGAGATCGCGCTGGTGGAAATCGTGGGCAACAAGTGGCAGGAAGACGAAGTAGTGCGGCTCGATGATCGCTTCCCGCTCGGCGACCGCGAGACCCTCGACGTCACGGTCATCGGCACCGACAAGAGCCAGAGCTACCGACCGCCACCCGGCGTGAAAATCCGTCGCAACGTGCAGTCGCGCACCCGCGAACGCGAGCAGTCCCTCGTACTGGCCTACGAAAACCTAGAGCCTGGACACCAAATGTCGGCGACTCGCATCCTGACCCGCTCTGCCAATTACACCAGCTACGAGCGGCTGCGCATGTACGTCTATGGCGATTCGAGCGGAACCATTGAATACGCCCACGGCGATTCGAGCGACTTGGTGCTCTTCGTGCGCTTTGGCGTGGATTCGACCAACTACTACGAAACCATCAGCCCCATTTTCCCAGGTTGGACAGGGGGGCGCAAGGGCTGGAAAGGTAATCAAGTAGATGTGGATCTGCCGGTTATCTCCCAACTCAAGGCTCTGCTGCAATCCGGACAGGCCGATACCACCACGGGCGAGTTTTATTACACCTATCGGGTAATTGACTCGCGCGGGGCACCGCTAGACGGCAAGAGCTTGATCGCTCAACGCGAGTTGGAGGCGTTGCACGCGGCTGGCTACGACCCCCAAGTCGAGCGCTTTTCCCTAGACCAAATTTTTGCGCGGTCGGGCCTGCGCAGCGGCGAGCAAGCCATTTACCGGGTGCGCGGCAACCCGTCAATGCAGTCGATCAAACAACTGAGCATTGGTCTGCGCAACCGCGCCACAAACCGCGCGTACAGCGGCCGTATCTTCCTCGACGAGCTGCGCCTCGACGAGGCGCGCAACGATCCCGGGCTGGCCGCGTACGCCCAGCTCAACACCAAGCTAGCCGACTTTGCCAACCTCGGCGGCAACGTGCTCTGGCGGCAGGAAAATTTCCGCAGCTTTACCGGCCAAGGCGGCAACAGCACAGACCGCGAAGCCGCACTGTCGGTCTCCACCAACGCGCAAAAGCTCCTGCCGAGTAGTTGGGGGTTTTTGATCCCGCTCAAGGTAAATCTCAGCCGCTCGACCAGCTTGCCGCGCTTCGGCCCCGGCTCGGACGTGGAACTGACCGCCGAAGAGAAGCTAGAGCAACAAGCCGTTCGCTCCAAGGAATTCTACGACGTGTCTATCAGCCGGCGGCAAGGCAAAAACTTCCTCTTGCGCTGGACCCTCGACCAGATGAACCTGCGGCTGTCGCATTCGCGCGAACACAGCTCGGATCCGGTGCGCCCAATCAACGAGCGCGAAGCCCAGACGATGAACTTCAATTACAGCATGCCCCTGCCCAAACCAGAACTGCGGATCATGCGCTGGCTGCCGGAGTTCATGCCCACGGGCTGGACCCGGATGGAGTTTCGCCCGCTGCCGACGAGCCTGACCTACGCGGTCAACGGCAGCCGGCGCACCTCGCGACTTTTGCGCCGCGGCGACGACGAACCGACCGCACAGGAGGACTTCGCGCTCGTCGAAACCTATGCCTCTAAGCTCAATCCGCTCTCCGGTCTATCGGCCAACTACAACCTCAAAATCGACCGAGACTTGCGCAAAAAATTCGTCCCCGACAAGCGCAGCTTTGGGCGAGAGGTCGGGCGCAGACAAACAGCCGACTTGGGCTTTTCGCTGCGCTTGGTCTCGTGGCTGGACCAAAACTACACCTTCAAGGCCAATTACGAAGAGCAAAATGACCCAGCGCAGCGGCGTGGAGTGGCCCCAATCGATTCAATCAGCGGCTTGCCGTTCAATACCCTCGAAATCCGCAACCAGAACGACCTCTCCGCACGCCTCAATTTCAAAATCCCAACCCTGCTCAAGAACCTCGGCCAATCCCCGGGACAAAGCCGCAAGGCGCAACAGCGCGACGACCGAGACCGCAATCGCAATCGCAATCGCAATCGAAACCAAAACATAGACGAGGACGCGCCAACCTCGAAGGAAGACCAAGCTGGGGAGAAGAAAAACCAAGCCGAGGAAGAAAAAAATCAAGCCGAAGAAAAGCAAAACCAAGCCGAAGAAAAGCAAAGCAAAGCCGAAGAAGAGCAAAACCAAGCCGAGCAAAAGAAAAACCAAACCGAGCAAAACCAAGCCGAGCAAAACCAAAACCAAGCCGAGCAAAATCAAACCGAACAAGAGCCAAGCCAAGCCGAGCCACCGCAAGGTCCCAATATCCTCCGCCGCCTCGCCGGATGGACTGGCCGCCTCGTCGAGCCGGTCAACACCAGTTGGCGGCGCAATACCAACTCGCGCCGCTTCAATTTGCTGCAGCGGCCTTCGCTTTCCTATCAACTCGGCCTTGAAGACACCCTGCGGGTGCGGCAAGTGACCCAAGGGCTGACCCACCAAGACAATTGGTCGCACACATCCTCGTTTGAGGCTGGTTCGGGGATGCGATTGCCCTTTGGTATTAGTGTCAAAGTCAACTCCAAGGAGCAGACCACCGAGCGCAGCGGTGCTTCGCAACAACGGCTGCGCTTGCGCAACGAGCGGACCTACCCGCGCGTGAGTCTTAGCTGGGGACGAGCCGACCGGATTCCGTTGATAAAGCGAGTGATCAACAGCGCGCAGGTAAACGCGAGTTTCGAGACCTCGGAGGCCAGCGAGGGCGAGGGCAGTCTCGCGCCCGGCCACCTGCTCTCTGAGGAGACCAAGACCGAGTTTAGGGCGTCGTGGAATGGCCGTTGGCGCTGGGGACCGACCACGACCATCGAGCGCGTACTCTCCACCTCGGAAAGCCGCGATTTTGAACCAACTGCCGAGGGAGACAGCGGTGAGCAGCCCCTTCGAGGCACTCGCGACCGAGAGCAGGTGACCACCACCTTCAAGATCACTCATAATCTCAAGCCGCGGCGACTGCCTCTAATAGGCCGGCTCAAAAGCGACGTCACCCTCAACTTAGAACAGAAGTTTGAAGGAGAAATACGCTCCATTGCCACCGGCGACGAAGAACGCGTCCCCAATGGCAAAGAAAACCGCTGGCGCACTCAGTTGTCCATGACCTACAACTTCAGCACGAATTTCCGCGGCGAGGGACGAATTCGCATCGAAAACAACAAAGATCACCTCAGAGACAAGACGCGAAAAATCCGCGAAGTGCGGCTTTCGGGCACGTTCTTCCTCCGCTAAAGCATATTGCCCGACGCGGCTGTGGGAGGTATTATTTGTTCAATCAACGCGAGCAACGCGCGCTCATCGGCCTGACAGCGGCCTTGCTCATCGGGATGCTCGTCGCCCTCGGCGATTGGTATCGCCCCTCGCAGTCAGAGGAATTTAGCGTCGTGCCGCGCGCAGTCGCTCCGCCGCCACCGAGCCAAGTGGCAGCAGCCGAGCAGAGGCCGTTGTCGCTCAATTCGGCTACGGTAGAAGAATTAGTCGCACTGCCGGCAATCGGTCCCAAGATCGCCGCGCGGATCGTCGCCTTCCGCCGCGCGCGCGGTCCTTTTGCACGGCTGGAGCAACTAACCGAAGTCAATGGCATCGGCGCGAAGACGCTAGCAAAGCTCCGTCCTTTGCTCATAGTGGAGTAGAGGCCACTTTGTAGAAGAAGGGGTTGGGATTGTTTGGATTTGGCAGGACAAAGGCCACTGGGATTCACATCAGCGGCCAGACCATGCGCATCGCCGCCCTAGACGCTGACCGCGCTGGCATCCGGCCGTTAGTCTTGACAGCCGAAAAGCTGGAGCGCCCCTTCGACCCGGTGTCCCTAGGCGACGAGCAGCAGCGACAAGAGCTAGCTACCAAGTTAGCCGCGCTCGCGGCGACTTATAACTTCGACTATAGCACGGCCTGTTTCTCGCTAGACCGGCGCTTGGGTCTCATTCAGCGCCGGCCCCTCGTAGCGAGGAGTGAGCGCGAAAACCGCCAACAACTCCTGTGGGAAGTCGAGCAGCTCTTGATCGAAGACGCGAAGGCGTTTAGCTGCGATTTTGTGCTGACCTCGCAGTGGGGCTTTGTGGTGGCGGCGCGCCACCGCGCGCTCGATGGCTACCGCGCCCTAGGCAAGGCCGCGGCGGTCGGTCGGCTCGATGTGGATATAGTGCCTTTTGCCCTGTACAACGCCAGCGAATGCGCCAATATGCTCGCCAAAGATACATTCTCGTTGCTGCTCTACGCGGATGAAAGCGAGGCTTGGCTCCTGCTAATAGAGGAAGGCGAACTGTGCGCACTGACTAGTTGCTGCTGGGAGCAAGAGGATGACGCCCCCGCAGCCTTAGAAAGCGCAGCGCGCAAGCTGCTAAGCGCGGGCGGCAACGGCCTCCAACACCTGTGGGGAGCCGGCTTTGTGTATTGGAGCGAGGGCTTAGCTGCGCATTTGGGGGTGCCGCATTCAATCCTCGACCCACTCGCCGCAGTCAAACCCAAGCTGCTCGACAGCACCCCGCCCGCGCAGCGATCCGAGTATGCCATTGCCGTCGGGCTAGCTCAGCGGGGGTTGGTGCGATGATCCGCGTCGAGCTTCTCGGTCGCCAAGGGCGGTCGCCTTGGCTCAAAGCCTTGCTTTCGGTCCTAGTTGTCTGTGGCGGACTATACGGCATCTACCACTTCTTCCCCGCGCTGACGAGGCCGGTTTTTAGCGCGAGTTCCACCCTTATTGCCGCAGCGCAGCAAGAGATCGAACCACAGCAAGAGGCCATTTCAAACCCCGAAGAGGCACAGCGAGAGACCACTCCAAGCCCCGAAGAGGCTATCTCTAGACCCGTGGAAAAAACCACCCCCAAGCCTGCGGCGCAGCAAGAGGTCGCCCGCAGCTCTACGGTGCAACAAGAGGAAACTCTAAGTCCTGAGCAAGAGACCGCATCAAACCCCGTAGTCCAGCCAGAAGCAACACCCCGTCCCGACCCAACGCCGTCCCAAGCTTCTTCGCCTCAGCGCAGCATGGCTTGCCACCAAGTCATGCGGGTTGACGAACAGGTTCCCACCGGGATTCGCGTCGCGTCGCTGAATTGCAATTCGAGCGGGGAGTACTGGCTAGAGGGGACCAGCCCCTCGTACAAAGTATTGCGTATGTTCAGGCTTCGTTTGCAGACGTTGCCATCGCGGGTATCGTTTTCGACTTGGCAGGAGGAGCGCACGCTGCGCTTTGCATTCCAAGGCCGCTTTGCCGAGCAGGATACCCCTCCACCGGCTGTCCTCTCGTCCGACCAAGCGGAGCAATTCTTCGGCAAGTTGGCCCGCTGGGCCGACGCGAGTGGTCTAGACAGCCTCTCGATCGAAGAGCCCACTCATAGGGCCTTGTCGTTGGCGCGCACGCACCAGCGGCAAAAACTGCGGGGCCTTGGCTCCCCTCAGCAGATCAATGCCTTCTTGCAGCAATTGCAACAGGCCGAAGAAGTCGCAACCCTCGGCGAGGTTTTGCTCATGCCCGTCACAAGCGACGAACACGGCTGGGTGCAAGCGCGGCTCTACGCGGCCGTGGACATCGTCGTGGACGCACCCTGATGAATCGCTTTGCAGACGCGGCCATCTATCCCGGTAGCTTCGACCCCATCACCTTTGGCCACCTAAACATCCTAGAGCGGGCCTTGGGCATTTTCTCCCAAGTCATCCTACTGGTGGCGATCAATCCCAACAAAAAGCCGCTCTTTTCGCTGGAGGAGAGCCGGGCGATGATCTCCGAGGCCATTAGCGACTGGCCCCAAGCCAAGGTCGATTTCCACGACGGCCTGACCGTTGACTATGCGCGGCAGCACAACATCCGCACGGCCGTGCGGGGCCTGCGGGCCGTAACCGACTTTGAGCACGAGTTCGCCATGGCTTTGACCAATCGTTCACTGTGGCCGGAGTTCGACACGGTCTTTCTAATGACCAAGGCCGAGTACATGTATCTCAGTTCGTCGGTCGTGCGCGAAGTGGCGCAAATGGGCGGGCAGTTGAACCAGTTCGTGCCGCCTTGTATCGAGCGACGCCTGCGGGAGAAATTCCAAAATGCCTGAGTCCCAGCGCGAAGTGCAGGCGCTGCTCGCGCTGAGCCAAGCCGAGCCGCCTAGGCGCGTGCGGCGCTTACTCGACCATTTCGGCTCGGCGCAAGAGGCCCTCACCGCCGCAAATTGGACTGCGGCCGTAGGGGCCAGCGCGCCCGAGCAGCGGCCGACGCAGGCCGACTTTGCTTGGGCCGCCGAGCAGTGGCAACGGCTTTGCGCGGCGGGCGGACGCTGCCTAGCCCCAGCAGACGCGGACTATCCCCAACTACTGGCCCAAATCGCCGCGCCACCACCCGTGCTGTTTGCGCTGGGACCGGACGATTTGTCCCCTCCTACCGTGGCCATCGTCGGCTCGCGCAAGGCATCGGACAGCGGCAAGCTGATCGCCGCCGAGCTGGCCCGCGGGCTGATAGCTCAAGGCATCTGCATCGTCAGCGGCATGGCTTTCGGCATCGACGCAGCCGCCCATGAGGCCGCGCTCGCGGCCGGGGGACGCACCATCGCCGTGTTGGGCTGCGGGGCCGACGTGCCCTATCCCCGCACTCACACTCCACTCTACCGCCAAATCCGCGAACGGGGGGCCATCGTCTCCGAGTTTGCTTGGGGGGCACAGCCGGAGCGGGGAGCCTTCCCGCGCCGCAACCGCATCATCAGCGGTCTGAGTCTAGGAGTGATCATCGTCGAGGCTCCGCAAAAGAGCGGGGCGCTGATTACGGTCCAACACGCCTTGGAGCAAAACCGCGAGGTCTTCGCTGTGCCCGGGGACGTGCGCTCGGGCCGCAACGCAGGCTGCCATCAACTCATCAAAGACGGGGCGAAGTTGGTCGAGGACGTGGAGGACGTGCTAGAGGAATTGACCATGTGGGCGTCACCGCACCCGCAAAGCGCGCCCGTGCCCGCGCCCACTCTTCCTCCAGAGGACGAGAGCGTCTATGCCCTGCTGTCGCGCCAACCCCGGCACATTGACGAACTCGCCCAAGACAGCGCCCTGCCGCCCGCGACTCTGCTCGATGTGCTGCTGAGGTTGGAACTCGACGGGCTAGTAGATCAACTCGCGGGCAAGCGATTTTTGCGTCGCGCAGGGTAATCCCATCCAGTCACCGGCACACAGTTGGCGCAGCTAGTCGTCCGAGTCCCCTATCTGCAACGGTTCATCGCGGTGGGATTTGTCTTGGAAAAAAGGCCGCGCCAAACGCCACAACACGTACGCTCCGGCGAGCGCGGCAATGGCGATGGCCACTGGCGTTTGCCAGTCCATTTCAAAAGCCCAAGGCCGTGCCGACTTGGTAGGTCGCCAAGGCCCCGAGATAGGCGAGGGCCGTCATATAGCCAAAGCTGAACAGGGACCAGCCATAGGAGCCGGTTTCTTTTTTTATGACGACCAAGGTCGAGAGGCACTGGGCGCAGAGGGCGAAGAATACCATAATCGACAGCGCCACCGGCAGCGTGTAAATCGGGCGGCCATCCGGCCACGTAGCAGCGGCCAAGGTCGTGCGCAGCGTCTCGGAGCCTTCGTCTTCGCCCGCGCCGAGGCTGTAGATGGTGCCCAAGGCCGAGATGATGACTTCGCGGGCCGGGAAAGAGGCGATGACCGCCATGCCAATGCGCCAATCCCATCCCAAAGGACGCACAGCCGGCGCGACCCAGTGCCCAGCCTGACCGAGGTAGCTGTTTTCTACCAATTCAGCCGCTTGGCGCTTTTCCAAGGCGTCGAGGGCTGCGGGCGCAACCGCTTGGCGCTCGATTTGGTGGCGCTCGACCACGGCTTCCGAGCGCGGGAAGTACGCCAGCGCCCACATCGCAATCGTCGTCGCCAAGATGATACTGCCAGCGCGGACGACAAAGGCCCGGCTGCTGTGGTACACGCGCAACAGCACCGTGCGTAGGTCGGGCGTCTTGTACGAAGGCAACTCCAGCAAAAAGGGCGGAGGATCGCCACGAAGCAAGGTCCGCTTGAGCAACCAAGCCACTGGGATGGCGACGAGCGCGCCGAGGCAATAGAAGGCGAGCAGGGTCAGCGCCTGCAAGCCGAAGACCCCACCCAACAGCGAGCGGTCCGGGACAAAGGTCCCAATGAAGAGCACATACACCGGCAAGCGCGCCGAACAACTCATCAGCGGAGCGACCAAGATGGTGGCAAAGCGATCGCGCCGATCCTCAATGGTGCGGGTGGCCATGATGCCCGGGACGGCGCAGGCAAAGCTGGACAGCAGAGGCATGAAGGCCGTGCCAGACAGCCCCACGCGGGTGAGCAACCGATCCATCAATAGCGCAGCCCGCGCCATGTAGCCGCTGTCTTCGAGCAAGGCGATAAAAAAGAACAAAATGGCGATCTGTGGCAGGAAGATGAGCACGCCGCCGACGCCGGCAATGAGGCCATCGACGACGAGGCTTTGCAGGGCACCGGGGGGGATGAGTGCAGCGGCGCGGTCGCCGCAGGCAGCAAAGAGCGCGTCAATGCCATCCATCAGCGGCCCCGACCACGTGTAAATGGCTTCAAACACCAAGACGTTGACTAGCACAAAAATCGCCACGCCGAAGAGGCGGTGCGCGAGAATGCGGTCGGCCCGATCGGAGCGGCGGCCCTCTAGGCGACTGGGCTGGTCAATCGCCTGCGCGAGCAGACCATCGATCCAAGCATAGCGGGCGTTGCTTTCCAACTCGGACAGAGCATCCACACCGGCCGTGCGCAGGCCGTGCAAGCGCTCCGCAGTTCCATCACCAGCGGACGCCAACAAGCGGCGCTCCGCATAACCGTCTTCATCGACTAAGGCGCGCAGGGCCTCTACCGGAGAGAGCGGCCCGGGGACTGCGGCTTGCAATTCGGCAGTGGCGCGCTGGAGTTGGTCGGGCAAGGCCACCCGCTGCGGCCGCGCAGGCGCAGAATCCGTACTCAAATCCGCCAACGTACGCCGCAACTCGTCCAATCCCTGCCGCCGGTGGGCGCAGATGGGCACCACTGGCGCGCCGAGTGACTCAGACAAAGCACTAGCATCAATGCGAATGCCTCGCCGGATGGCTATGTCCCCCATGTTGAGGGCCACGACCAAGGGCAACCCTATTTCCGCAAGTTGAGAAACCAAGTAAAAATTGCGCCGCAGATTGCTGGCATCGACGACCGCCAAGATGCCATCTATGGGCGGCGCGTCTTGCTGTTGGCCCAAGAGCACGTCAATGGCCAGCATCTCGTCGGGCGAGTGCGCAGCGAGGCTATAGGCACCGGGCAGGTCAATCAGCGCTAGTGCGTCGCCTCCATCCAGCGTCAGGGTCCCCACTTTGTATTCCACCGTGACGCCCGGATAGTTGCCGGAGTGCTGAGCAAGGCCAGTCAGCGCGTTAAAAAGCGTGGTTTTGCCCGTGTTGGGATTGCCAATAAGTGCGAGGGTCCGCACGGAGCGTCTGCTGAGCAGGAAAAGCTAGGGGACGAGGCGGATGGCGGCAGCATCCCTGCGCCGCAGCGCAAGGCGGGTCTGTCCTATTTGGACGATGATCGCGGTCCCGGAGCGCAAAACGCGCAAGTGCTCGCCGGGCAAAAAGCCCAATTCGCGCAGGCGGGCGGCCAAGCGCGCAGGGGCCAAAATTTCGGCGACGACGGCTTCGGCGTGCCGAGGCAGTTGCGACAAGTCGAGCGGGGAGTCTGAGGGGCAGGGGGTTTTGCTAAGTTCCACGAGATAGCTCCGGCCAGATAAGGCGACAATCAGATTGGCTGCGGGAATAAGTGTTTAAGCTACCAATAAGCTGTTCTGTATGCCAAACTTCTGTAGAATATAGTCAACCGAGGAGCAATACGTCAATGCGTTTTTTATGCAATTGTAAAAAAATATTAACCGGCTAGTAACGGATTCGACAAGCGATGAGACCTTATCCATTTTAGTTCCGATCTACGCCACTCGATTTTGCCAAAAGAAAGCAGGGTAGCTATGACAAAGTGGATTTTAGGGGTGCTGTTGCTCGGCTCGGCGCACGTAGGCGCGGTGGACTTTTACGCGCATTGGGCCGATGGGAAGGCCGAGATCTCCAGCTACGAGGTGATTCAGCCGCGCTACGGCGAGCTGCGGCAGGGGTACGGGGTGATGATTTTCGTGACCGAGAGCCTGCATCGGCAGACCTTTATCAAGGCCGATCCGCCGACGCCAGAGGCCGACCAATTCTACGCGCTCAAGCTCAACCACATCCTCAACTTTACGACCGGGATCTACGACTATTCGGTAATGACTTCGGTGTTCAGCCAAGTGGCGGGCGAGCGGCATCCCTTTGAGCTGCGGCGCATTTCGTTCAGCGCGCAAGAGTGGTGCGGTCATGTCTTTGACGAGGCCCTGTTCAGCGGCGGGCGGATCAACGGGCACATCAGCAGCTATTTTGCCAGCGAGGGCCGGGGGGCCTATCAGCTAAAGCAACCAGAAAACTTCGCGAGCGAAGATCATTTATTGATCCGCATCCGGGAGCTGGAAGGGCCGTTTATGGCTCTGGGCGAGGTGCGAGAGTTGGAGGTGCTGCCGAGCTTTTGGCAGCTTCGGCAGGCGCATCAGCTCCATGCGACCGTAGCCGGGCGGATCCACAAGGCCGCCGAGGAGCAAGTCGAGACGGCAGCCGGTGCGCTAGCCAGCGTGCGGTGGGACCTGCACATCGGCCAGCGGCAGCGGACATTGTGGACGGAAAAGACCTATCCGCATCGGATTCTGCGCTGGGAGGACGGCGATGGCGGGCGCGGCGAGTTGATGCAGACGATAAGAGTGCCCTACTGGCAGTTGCAGGCCAACGCAGACGAGGTGTACCGGCGAGAGTTGGGCATTCCCTGAAAAGTAGCTAGCGACGTCCCGTCACTGACGATTTCCTTCTATCGCCTCCAGCAGAGCTTCTCGATTGGCACGCGCAGTTTCTAGGTTCGGATTGAGGAAAAGCGCTCGGTCGAAGCCTTGCAGCGCCTCGTTACTTCTGCCCAAGTAGAAGAGGACGATGCCCATGTTGCCATGGGCCACTGCATCACTCGGATCAATGTCGAGGAGGCACTGAAAAAGTTCCAGCGCCTCCTCGTAGCGCTGCTGGTTCGTTCTCAGCGAGGCCAGCTTGTGGAATGCCTCCACACAGTGCGGGGCTATCCCATCGAGTGCCTTCACATGGTGCGGGTCTATTTCAAAGGCGCGCATGTAGTATTGCGTTGCCGCCTCGGGTTGTTCGTTGTCTTGTGCTGTCTCCCCCATGAGAAAATGCAGCTCGGCGGCCTGAGACGAGGTCGGTGCCAACGCCGCCGCCTGTGCTAGAGCGCCAATCGCTTCCTCGTAGCGTCCCAATTCTTCTAGAATTGCGCCGAGGTTAAAATGGACTTCAAATAAATCCGGAGCTTGTTCTATGGCGGCACGGGTTACGTCGAGAGCTTCCTCGTAGCGTCCCAATTCTTCTAGAATTACGCCGAGGTTGAGGTAGGCACTCTTTTCCTGCGGGTCGAGCGCGATGGCGCGACGCAGGTGGGCTTCTGCTTCCTCAAAACGACTCAGCACAGCGTATATGACACCCAAGGCAATTCCTTGCGCTCAATGACCCAAGCGACCGACTCCACATGCAGCGGATGCACCGCAAACACTGCAGCCACCACCCACGCACCAGATGCCACAAAAGCAGTGTATTCGTCAAGTGCAGCAGCACATTGACGATGTGATAGCCCGTCGGGTCAAACCCCCACAGCTTGTGCTCTAGCCAGAACGTCGTATAGACCAGCGGCCAATAATGCCCCTCTCCAATAGCACTGGGGGAGAACCAGATTTGCCATAGACCTGATACTTCCTGCACCGGCTCAGCGTTGGTTATTATCCTGTCGTCCCAGACGAAGCCACCCCACAGCATCGCTGGCAGGTAGCAGACAGCCACCAACAGGCCGAGCGCGACAAAGGCCAGCACATCTTGCCGCGAATAGGAGATCGCCACTGTTAGAGGCGACGCGGTTGCACTACCTAAAGGCAGCGGGTGCGACGTTTCAACCGTCCGCCGGACTTTTGCGTCGTTGCGGGCTGCCTGCCTGCGCTCCTGCCGCGACGGCCTTGATGGAGTTGATTGTTGGCTAGGCGTCTTTTCCGATCTTATTTTGGCCATTTATCTACTTCTCTTGGCGCCGGAGGATGAACACGCCGCTATTGCCGGAATCCAGGGGGGAAAAAGCATGCATATTCAGTTCGGGTCGCTGCGTCGGATAAGGATAGACTTTGAGCTTGGCAACGACCTCGTAGCTTGCCGCGAATTGTTCCACCGTCCCTCGGTGCACCCCTCCAAAGCCGACGATCCAGTCGGGCGTGTTCTGCTCAATGTAGAGCGGTGCATCCAGCGCGGTTATTTTGTCTTTGGGCAGTGGCGTAGTTTCGTCCAAGATACAGCAGAACCGAACATGGTCGCCGACGTAAAAAATCAGCGCCTCGCGGTCGGCAAAGCCCGGTACATATACGAGGTCATCCCTTTCAGTGTTCTGCAACAAGTAGCTGGAAACCACTGAGATGGAATCACGGTACGGGCGATGGACTTCGCGGATGAACTCGAACAGGTGCAATCCGAGGGTCCTTTGGCCACTAAAGATCATCGCAATATTGAAGGGAGCCGCGCCCACGCTGGTAAACAGCAGTATGCCGAGTGCCAACGCGCCAGCGATGACGTGCCGACGCCACACCCACTCCACAAATAGCCCCTTCATCGTCAACAGCAATGGCAACGCCCCAACGTAGTAGCGCAGATCGGCTATCGAGTTCATCCATATAGGCTGCACCGACAACATCGCCGAAAACAGCGCAAACAGCACGCCCATTAGGATGATTTTTCCTGTCGCTGCCAGTGGAAAGTCGTCGCCGAGTATCTTTTGGGCAATGGATGTGCCGTCGTTGGCCCGCTGGGTCCGTCGTCTCGCCTGTCGCGGCGCTCCGACCGCCTGCTTCCGGTAAACCTGCCAAGTGAGCAGTATCATACCTACGAACCACAAGAACACCGGCCATGAAATCCAGTCGGCGGTGAACAACTCCCGGGTGTATATCCAAATTCTTTCTATGAATATGACTAGCTCTGACTTATCGCCTTGGTACGGCGTGGGATTTTGCCCGGCAAATCCCATAAAGCCGCTGCGCTCACCGCCGATGACGCCCAGCCAGTAAAGGTAGCTGGCACCCACCGCCACGACAGCCGCGCCACAGATAGCGAACAACACCCACTCTCGCCGCGTGGTCTCGCGGGTGCGGAAGAGCAGATGATACGCAGCCAGCGAGAGCATCGTTGCCGCACCACCGGCGTAGTGATTGAAAAACGACAGCGCGGCCACCAGCGCGATGACCGGCAGGTACGCCGAATTCCTGCTTCGCCAGTAGCGTTCGTACAGGTAGAAGAGGATTATCAGCGTGAGGACCATGACCGAGAAATACCGGCACTGGCGGAAATACAGCAGTAGTTGTGCCGATCCGGCGGCGAATACAAAGATAAAGAACGTCAGTCGTGGGGACTTCGGCAGGTGCTGGCGCAGTAGCAGGTAGAAGACACCGAGGGAGACGACTCCAATGACAGCGTGGACAACGCGCGCACCTATCTCATTGATGCCGAATACCGCGAACCCAACTGCGTTCAGCACATACATCAGCGGAGGCCACACTTCGCGCAAATCTTCGTTGAGCATCCGGCCATTGGTGCCGCCGACCAGATTGCGCCCGTCCCAGCCAGTGATGCTCCCCTGTTGCAGTAGGGTCTTGCCGAAAAAGGCGGCGGGTGCCTCGTCGTGCCACAGTGCAGCGTAGTCCAAATTCACCAGACACAAATAGGCGGCGATCAACAGCACACCCATGGATGCTGCAGTGTATGGCGCGGCCTGCAAACGGGCCGATAGTAATGAGCGCAGGGCGGAAAAGTCAGGCATTATACACTCTTGCTGTCAGAAACGTTACCCTATTATGGGTCAATAAAGCGAATGCCCGAGTTGGGTGGAGGCGCGGGCGCGTCGGGGTAAAGTTCGCGCATTACCTTGGTAAAGATACCGCCAGTGATCGTCGGTACGTACTCCTGCCATGTCCGGACAATCGGCTCGTCCGCATCTCGGCTCAGGATTCGGATGGTGTCGAATGTTTTTTTCACCGAGTAGCCGGGAACGGAAGTGGCCGGGTCCGCAGACACGATGTGGCTGACCGAGGCTACAATCGCTTCCAACTCTATCCTTTCTTGGTCCGCGAATATGAGGCGGCCTGCATTAGTATCATAGAAGGGTATCGTACGGTGTAGATAATAATAACCGGGAAGGTTGAAATAGGGACGGTCCACCTGCCACACGGCGGAGACTTCGGGCGCACTGGCAAGATAGCGATACGCGGCGAAAATCGGATCCTGATTGCGCAGGAAACCGACGATACCGGTCTCATACGAATAGGCCTGGTACACTCTGGCTTGGTACGGCAGCGCGTTCAGAATGCCGGCTAGGGAAACCGCTGCAAAGGATGCTGACAGCGCGAGGGAAGTCGGCCCCAACGACATGCGCGACCTACCCTCGCTAGCGCGGGACGCAAACCACACCACAAAGTCTGCGCTAATCAGCAACCAGAGCGGAATGACGACGAAGATGAAGCGATACTCCTTGTGCGACTGTGTAGAGTGAATCAGGAGCGTCAGGGCGATGAGCGCCAGCAGGAATCCGCAGCGCCGGAGATCGTGCAAGACTGCTAAGACGCACAGGGCTACCAGCCCCACACTGGCTACCAAGAGCCAATAGAGGAATTGCCATGCCGGGCTTTCACCGACGAGCATGTCACCACGGGCGAGGTTGACGCGGAGGTTGACGACGTAGGAGTGAAACAGCCCACCATCCCACGTAATCGCGTCAAATACACCGACGGCGACAAAAACCGCGACCGCGGCCAGCGCAAGCTGCATTTTCTTCTCGGTGCGAAAAAAGAACAGGCCGAGGACCAGCAGAGCCAACGGGGCATACTGCACCCGTATCGCCACCACCAGCACGGCCAGCACCGCCGCCGTCAAGACCACCCGCAGTTTGTCCGGCGCAGGCCGCACACAGAGTGCAAGCAAGGACACCAGCAGGGCCGTGGCGACAAACTCGGTCATCGGCTTGTGGGCAAAACCGACAAGCTCGTACCAGAGCGCACCCATCAACAACGCGACTCGCGCCGAGGTTTCGCCAAAGTGGCACCGGGCAAAAAAGTACATACCCGCCGGAATGAGCAGGGAGATTGCACAAAACACGAGCTTGACGCCGCCGACGTACCAGAAAGGCTGACCAAGGCCGACGATGTCGAATAGCTTCAAGACACCAGCGACTAACCCGGGCACCAGCCACGATCTCGCCCCGTAGAAGTACTCCCAGTAGGTTACGCCGTTGCCGAAGACCAAGCGGTGCGCTGGCTCCAGATACTGCATGATTTCGTCGGGGTGCAAAACAAAGTCGCCGGACAGGGCAAGGGCCGCCCGCACGACAAAGGCCAGAGCGAGTACCGGCAACAAAAATTTCCACGGCCGCTCGTCAGGAGGGACCGGATGCAGCAGGAGGTCGGACATCGAGCGCAGGCGCACGGACCAAGGCAACGCCTGCTTGCGCTTCTCTTGACGTGCGGCAGCACCGCGACCATGTGCTTGAGACCGATTGCGCTTCGACAAAGGTATCTCCTAGGCGTACTTGTTCATCTCAGAAAGCAAGATCAGTCAACGCCCCTCCTCCCGAAACGTCCAGTATGAGTTCAGGACGTAGTTGACCAACGAGCCCGGCGCAATCCCACATCCTTTAGGATGGATATTGAGCGTAATTCACAATCGACAAAGTAAAGAAAGGCGGAGAGGCGACCAAAAAAGGGTCCGTTCGTAGCTATCACCCAGGAACGAGCCCAATCTCTCAGTCTTGGGTAGCTTCTATCGCCTTCAGCACGGCCTCGCGGTTGGCACGCACGTTTTCTAGGGTCGGGTCGAGGGAAAGCGCACGGTCGAAGTGTTGCTGCGCCTCGTCGCTTCTGCCCAAGTAGTAGAGGACGATCCCCATATTGCCTTGAGCCACTGCGTCGCTCGGATCGATGTGGATAAGCCGCTGAAAAAGTTCCAGCGACTCCTCATAGCGCTGCTGCTCTAACCTCAGATGGGCTAGCCTACGGATCGCCTTCGTATGACGTGGAGCTGTCTCGAAGGCGCGCATGTAGTATTCTGCCGCCGCCTCGGGTTGCTCGTTGTCCTGCGCGTCCTGCCCCATCCGAAAAAGAACCTCGGCCAACTCTTGCGAAGCGTCCATGTCTTGCGGGTTGAGCGCGATGGCGCGGCGCAAGTGGAGTTCGGCTTCCTCGAAACGTTCCAATGCACTGAGGATCACGCCGAGGTTAAAATGGGCCTTAACAAAATCTGGGTCTTGTTCTATGGCGACGCGAGTGGCGGCGAGGGCTTCCGCATACCGGCCCTGCCCGTACAGGGCCGCGCCTAAGCTGAAGTGGGCACTCTTTGCCTGCGGATTGAGCGCGGTAGCGCGGCGCAAGTGGGGTTCTGCTTCCTCGTACTGCCCCAGCGCATTGAGGATCCTGCCGAGGTTAGCATACGCATGCACTTCAAAGGAATCTGGGACTTGTTCTACGGCGACGTCGGCCGAGGGGAGGGCTTCCGCATACCGGCCCTGTTCGTATAGGACGTTGCTTAATATAAGGTGGGCACTCCATGCCTGCGGATTGAGCGCGATGATGTGGCGATTGAGGGTTTCCTGATCTCGATAGATGCTTGCCTGCCGCCAAGTCAGCACCCCCAGTACAATCAGAACCACCGCCACAACGACCTGTGCGCCTTTTTTCCACCAGTCCGACAGACGACCCACGCCATACGTGGCCGAACCGATGACGACGCCCATGACCCCAATGCCAGCCAGATACTGAAAGCGGTCGGCGACGAAAGCATATTGCATATAGCCGTGATCAACGAAGCCCAAAATAGGCGACAGCGTAACGGCAAAAAACAACGCCCCGGCTAACGGCCCGCGCCCAAGCTGCGGCCGGAAGCACCACAGAGCCACCACCAGCGCGACAGCGGCGATGAGATACCCCCAAGCCAGCGGGTCGGAGACGCGAATGTCCCAATGCGGGTAGATGACGGCTAGATTGGTCGGCCACAGCAGGTTACCTGCGTAAAACCACAGGGCGCGGGCGGCGATGAGCGTCCGTTCGGTCAATGAGTAGTCGAAAGACGCTGCGCCCGTGGACCAGTAAAACGACAAGTCGCCGATCGCAATGGCTAGCCCGACCGCGAAGAACGGCACTATCCGCAACAGGTCGGTCGAGGTCACCCGGCCTTGTTGCCACCAATGCCAGATCAAAAGCGCCACCGGCAGCGTAATCACGATGGACTTGCTCAAAAGACCCGCCGCGTACAACACCAGCGACTCTACGTAGTACCGCGGACGCGGCTGCTCCACAAAGCGCATCCACGTCAGCACCGCCGCAAGGTAAAACAGACCCGAAAGCACATCTTTGCGCTCGATGACCCAAGCGACCGACTCCACGTGCAAAGGATGCACCGCAAACACTGCAGCCACCACCCACGCACCGGGCACCGCCAACCGCCGTACCAGATGCCACAAAAGCAGTGTATTCGCCAAGTGCAGCAGCACATTGACGATGTGATAGCCCGTCGGATCAAACCCCCACAGCTTGTGCTCTAGCCAGAACGTCGTATAGACCAGCGGCCAGTAATGCCCCTCTCCTTCAATGTCGCTAGGGGAGAACCAGATTTGCCACAGACCCGATACGTCCCGCACCGGATCACTCTTGACAAAATCAATGTCGTCCCAAACGAAGCCGCCCCACAGCATCGCCGGCAGGTAGCTGACGACCACCAGCAAGCCGAGCGCGACAAGGGCTAGCACGTCCTGCCGTGAGTAGGAAGTCGCCGCTGTTAGGGGCGATGCGGTTGCAACCGTCTGCTTGGCTCTTGCGTCGTCGCGTGCCGCCTGCCTACGCTCCTGCCGCGAGAGCTTGGACGGGGCCGATCGTTGGCGCGGCGTCTCCTCTGTCGGTCTTCTCTTAGCCACTCATCTACTTATCTTTCTTGGCGTCGGAAGAAATCAGTAAACGGGTTCAGCCATATAGGCTGCACCGACAGCATCGCCGAAAACAGCGCAAACAGCGCCCATTAGGATGATTGTTCCTGCCGCCGCCAGTGGGAAGTCATCGCCGAGTATCTTTTGGGCAATACTTCCAAGGCGTCGGTTACAGCCGCGAAAATGCTATCGGGATCGAGACCGCCGCGTGTCCGCAAATAGTGTTGGTCGCCAGACACTCCTTTTGTGCTGCTCTCCGGCATACTGAACGGCAACAGCCTAGCGCGGATTCCAGATAGCTGCGCTAGGCAAGACGCCACTGCTTCACCCAAGCCACCGATGGAGCCGTGTTCTTCGACCGTACACAATAGCGCCGTCCGTTGGGCGACAGTGGTGACGTAGGCGGTATCCAGAGGCTTGAGAAATGGCACGCTTGTTACCCCTGTGGAGACGCCGCGCTGATGAAGTCTTGCGGCGACCTGCAATGCAGTTTCCAGCATCCCGCCAGTGCTAAGCAGAATGACGTCGTTACCCTCTCGCAACGGCAACACTTGCCCGATTTCGAGCGATGGAACCGCATCGTGCAAGACCGCTTCACCCGCCTTACCCAAGCGCAAAAAACCCGGACCCGGATGATTGACCAACGCACGGGTCAACGAGCGAACCTCCAACGGATCACCCGGCGCGGCCACCACCATATTCGGCAACGCCCGCATCACTGCTAGGTCTTCAAGCGCGTGATGGCTGTAGCCTTGAGCACCATAAGCTACACCGCCTCCAACGGACACAATGTTCACATTGCAGTCGTGGTAGCATACATCGTTCCTGATTTGCTCAAGACAGCGCAGGGTCGGGAAATTTGCGATGGAGTAGCAGAACGCGACATGGCCACTCTGCGCTAGGCCAGCCGCGATCCCGATCATGTTCTGCTCAGCAACCCCCACATTGATGAACCGGGCGGGAAACCGTTCAAAAAAAGGCTCCAGTACAGAGTAACCTAGGTCGCCGCACAACAACCAGATGCGATCATCCGTATCAGCCAGTTCGAGCAATGTGTTAATAAATGTCGTCCGCATCACTCACCTCCCACCTCTTGCAGTGCCGCGGCGAGTTGAGCGTCGTCGGGATTGCGGTAGTGCCAGAGCAAATCGTTTTCCATAAAGCTCACACCCTTGCCCTTCACTGTGTGCGCGATCAAAGCTAGGGGGCGATCCGCACTGACATCCACGCTGTGCAAGGCGGCATTGATGGCGACCAGATCGTGTCCGTCAATCTCCAGGACCTGCCAGCCAAAAGCCCGCCACTTGTCTGCAAGCGGCTCTAGATTGAGAACTTCCTCAACCGTGCCAAAGCTCTGAATTTTATTGTAGTCAATAATAACCGTCAGATTGCTGAGCCGGTGGTGCGGTGCAAAAAGGGCTGCCTCCCATATCGACCCTTCGTCGCATTCTCCATCGCTCAACAGCACAAAACAACGGTGCGGATCAGACGCGGTGCGCCCGGCCAATGCCATGCCGCAGCCGATGGACAGCCCGTGCCCAAGCGATCCGGTCGATACTTCCACTCCCGGCACGCCCAAGTGGTTGATATGGCCGGTCAAGGGAGAACCGTCAGCGCAGTATCGGTCTAACCATTTGACAGGGAAAAACCCACGTTCGGCCAGTGCCGCATACAGGATCGCGCCGCCGTGTCCCTTGCTCAAAACAAATCGGTCGCGGCCCGGCCAATTGGGTCGCTGTGGGTCAATCCTCAGCGTACGACAATACAGCACCGCCAGCACATCGGCCATAGACAAGCAGGTGCCGATATGCGAAGCCCCTGCGTGATGTACCATGCACAAGGCATGGCGACGAATCCTCGCAGCGAATTTGGCGATGTCTTCAACGGTTTCGTTCATAAAAATCCTTCACTGTTTCCACAAGCTTTTCGGGCAACGGCCTGTGGAAAACCTCTGGTCGACTCCTACCCCAGTTTCCCAGTGCTTCATTTTTCCCAGTCGGCCAGAGTGCGTTTTTCAGGCTATATCTGTTCAGGCTGTGAATTAGCCATTGGAAAGTTTACGCGCTCTTGTTCAATCACCAATGGTCGGCGACGCACTTGGGCATGGATGGCGAGAACATACTCGCCGAGAAGATCAATGAAGAAAAGCTGGACACCACTGAAAAAAAACAAAGAGACGGTCAGCAAAGGAATCCCAGGCGGTGCCAATTCTCTATAGTAGATCAGGTTGATGATCAGCATTATTAAGGCAGTCAGTATGCTGAGTGCCGCCATGGAAAATCCGGCGAACAGCGCGAACCGGATGGGCATCATGCTGAAGGAAATGAGGCCGTTCAATCCATCTTCGACGAGCGAAGACGCCGTTGACTTAGATAAACCGCGGCCTCGCTTCTTCCAAGTATAGGGCACGCCAATTGAATCAAATCCACAATAGGCGATCATCCCTCTCAAGTAGGGAAAGTGGTCGTCAAACGCACGGAGATTTTCCACCACAACGCGATCAATCAACTGAAACTCCCCGGCATTTTGGGGAATCTCAAAAGGCGACCAGTGGTTGACCAACTTGTAGAACCACCCGCGCATGGTACGCATCAGCCACGATTCTTCCCGATTGGCGCGAATACCATACACGACCTTGTATCCCGCCTCCCAATGCTGAACAAATGTAGGTAATAGCCCAGGGGGGTCCTGTAGATCGACTGGCAGAAACGGCACCACAGCATCCCCGCCAACTGCCATCGTGCCATTGAACAAATTGCGAAAGGCTCCGAAATTCCGCGAGTTGGCAATCACCCGCACGTTGGGGTCGGTTTCGGCAATGACTCTCAATCGTTCAAGCGTGGCGTCTGTGGAACAGTTATCGCAGAAAAGGTGTTCGTAATCGTAGCTAGCTAGTGGGCCTGCAAACAGGGTTTTCACCGTCGCATGGCACTCGGCGACGGTATCTTCCTCATTATAGCAGGGTGTGACAATGCCAATTTTTTTGCGCGAAGTCATAGCATCTTTCCTCGATCATGCACGAAATCGGTAATCACTTCGAGCATGTAATCAATGTGGGCATTGTCCAGACCGGGATAAACGCCTATCCAGAAAGTTCGATTCATGACGATATCCGCGTTGCCGAGATCGCCGACGATCCGGTATTTCCGACCACTCATATAGGGTTGATGCACCAAGTTACCTCCGAAGAGAAAGCGGGTGCCTATTCGCCGCTCGTTTAGATGTCTCACCAGCTCGTCGCGAGTGAAGGGAACGCCATCGCGCACTGTAAGGGGTAGTCCGAACCAAGATGGTTCGCTGCCCGGGGTCGCTTCGGGCAAAATAAAATACTCCTGAAACGGGGTGAGGCCGTGCAAGAGTCGCTCCGCGTTATGCCGACGTTTCTCGATAAACCCATCGAGGCGGGCGAGTTGTGCGACACCGACAGCGGCCTGCATATCGGTGATCTTCAGGTTAAAGCCGAGATGTGAATAGGTGTATTTGTGGTCGAATCCGGTCGGGAGACCACCGAGTTGCCAATTAAACCGGCGACCACAGGTATTATCCTTGCCCGGGGCGCAAAAGCAATCCCTGCCCCAGTCGCGAATCGATTCCATGGCTCGACGCAATATGGCTCTATTGGTGAATACGGCACCGCCTTCACCCATAGTGATGTGATGCGCCGGATAAAAGCTCAGCGTTCCGATATCACCGAAGGTGCCGACGAGTTGGCCGTTGTAGCGCGTACCGAGCGCATCGCAACAATCTTCGATCACGAACAAGTCATGGCGCTTGGCGACCTCCATGACGAGACTCAGGTCAAATGGGTTGCCGAGCGTATGCGCCAACATGATCGCTCGGGTCTTGTCGGTGACGGCTTCTTCCAGCCATGAGGTGTCGATGTTGTAAGTCGGGACATGGACATCGACAAAAACCGGCACCATCCCATACAGCATGATGGGATTCACCGTCGTCGGAAATCCGGTTGCACAGGTGATGACCTCGTCGCCTGCCCCTATGGCCCGCTCTTTGAGCAAATGCGATGTCAGGGAAGCGAGCGCGACCAGATTGGCAGAGGACCCAGAATTGACGGTGCGCACGTGCTTGCAGCCCAAGTAACCGCCAAGCTGCCTCTCGAATTCCTCATTAAACCGCCCCGTAGTAAGCCAGAAATCGAGTGCAGAATCAACGAGCGATACCACCTCTTCTGCGCCGTACACCCGTCCCGAAACCGGCACCGGACTGCGTTGGGCATCAAATACCCCTGGAGAATTGACGAGCGAAGCATATTCTGCTGTGAGCCGCAGAATCTCGGCTCGCAGTACTTCCGATTTCGATTCAAGGTTTTTTAATGAAGACATATTTGCCCCTCATCATCCCTCAATCAGCTCGGCGTCGCGCTTAGGTTGAATAAATAAAAAGTTCGTCTCAACAGTGTCGTCCGCAATTTTTTTACAGCGCCGAAGTTGATTTTCACCAACCGCCCAACAGTCATAGCCGAGTGCTTCCGTCCATGCGATCACCTTGTTGGGATGATAGCCGAACGCAGCCGACCACTTGCGGAGAAGCTCGAGAAAAAGGACTGGCCGGTCGCGCTCTATGATCCCCATCCCCCCTTTCAGTACCATCAGCTCTGCACCTTCTACATCGCACTTCAAAAGATCAAGCGGTGCTGCTGAGTTGGCGGCTAGGGATTCGTCGAGCGTCGTCAGGTGGATGGCCAATTTGCGACTGAGTTCCTTGGGGTGCAACTCCCGCAACGATGCACCGACGTGCCCCGTATCCCGTGGCAAAAAAATTTCGCCACGCCCCGGATGGGCGGCGAGGCCCTGAGACATAACGGTTATTCGATCAGAAAGCCCATTGAGCGCAATATTCGCCTTCAGCATTGTGGCGGTTTTTCTCACCGGCTCGTAGGCGATGACCCGTCCGCTCGCCATTGCCGTTGCCATGCGGACAGCATACCAGCCGACATTCGCGCCCGCGTCGACCGCGAGCGATGCGCCCTTTGCACACCGGTCGAGCACCCGACCCGCAAACAGTTCATAGGCCCCGTGATTGACGGCCTCAGAAACGGGTTCGCGAAGATTTTCGGGATTCCAGAAAAATTTCAATCCCGATTTGAGCTGGGCGATCAAACCTGTCGCGCTGATCTGTATTGACTCGACCTCGCCCTGCGCCAAAAGCGGCGGATAGGCACGCAATTGAAGATGGTGATCCCGCATCAATTGCCAGAATTCCTGTCGGTCGAGATCGCTCCGCTCATAAGCCTGCCGTAGATTACACAGAGCCTCAGTTTCCAAATCTTTCATGGCAAAGTACCACAGGACAGACTGTCGATGGTGCGCCGAAAGCCTGTCCTAATATCGATTGAGGGTTTCCAGCTAAGCAATCTAAGTCGGCCAATATCTGGACACGATCGCTCGACCTTACTCGGCATGTAGGGGTCCTCTGCCTTCCGGGCGGCACGGATAACCTGCAAGCCTTTCTCGGGATAAAGTGCAGTCAATATCTCGGCCAGCTCTGCGATCGATATTTCGCACTCGGGATTACCAAGATTATATGCCGTCCCGGACTCGCCGCGCAGCAAGATGCGGAAAAACCCCTCAGTGGCGTCCGCCAAGTAGCAAAATGATCGGCTCGCCGTACCCGTGCTCAGCAGTGCGATGTCGCGGCCATGCACGACAGCGGCGGCAAAATCCGCGAATACACGCCCGTCATCTAACCGCATGCCTGGTCCATACACATGGAAGGGCCGGACGATTGAGGCCGCAACTCCGAACTGGCGGTGCCAAGCGATGCATAGTGCCTCACCTAAACGTTTCGATTCGGCGTAACAGTTGCGCGGGTCGGTCGGATCCAGCACCCCGGCATCGGACTCTCTGGTCGGGATCATGCTCTCTGGCAGGTCGCCATATATCTCCGCTGAACTGAAGAACAGAAAGCCCTTTGCATCTACATTTGCGGCGCACTCAAGGAGGTGTTGGGTACCCACCGTATTGGGACCTATGGTGCCGACCGGATCGTCCCGGTAGTACTTAGGGCTTGCTGGACTTGCCGCGTGTACAATGAAGTCAGGTCGGATTTCGGCCGGCAAGCGCGTACAAACGTCCTGCACCAAAAGAGTAAAGCCTGGATTCTGCAAATGATGGGCGAACTTGGCCCGCGCACGATCTTCCGACCGCACCAAGGCGATGACCCGCGGCGGATCGTTCCCTGTGAGTGCCGGATGGTGCCAGAGGGCCATTACAACCTCGACGAGATAGGTGGGCAAGAACCCAGCAGCACCCGCGATAAGGACCGAGCACCCGGCCAAACGGCTCCACTCAATGTCGGAAGATATAATCCGGGTTATATCCCCTGCAATGATGGGGTTCGGGTGGACCGCTATGCTGGAGCCATTGGCCTTCATGTCAAAAGTGGACGATGACGAGTGCATTTCATAATAGCGACACTCCATGTAAAACTCTGAGCCTGCTTGGGACTATTGCCAAGCGGAATGCCGTTACGGCAGGTTTTCGTCCGCAAAGCGGATTCCCCATCTGGTCGGAAAAGGAGGCATGTCTGGATTTGCCTTGACCATGATCCTTGCATTGCCGCTACCCCAGACTGGGGTGTAGTGCTGCCATTGACGGATTGGCGGCTGGTTTGCGTCGCGGCGATAAATCCGAGTATTGCCGAATTTTCGGTCCAGTGTATAGCCAGATGGCGGATCAATATCCTGCTGAACTACGATGTGACTGACCGCAGCCTGTAACGTCTCCAAATTATCATTTACGATCTCCGCGCCTGCTTGATGGTTATAGAGTGGCACTTTTCGGTGCAGATAGTAATAGGAAGGCATACCTACATAATCTCGATCTACCTGCCATACCCCGGCTACGCCCGGTGCCTCGGCGAGATAACGATAGGCCTCAAAATGGGAAGCTTCGTAAAAAAGGCGTTCGCGTATAAAGCCGATTGTCCAGCCGCCGTGCCCGGAGAATGGCAGATAGATCCGGGACTGATACGGCAAAATCTCCAGAATTCCACCGAGTGAGACCATCGTAAAAATCACCGCAGCCGATCCTAGCAACCAGCGCGGCTTGCTGGTGCGTGTTGCGAATTGCACCAGAATATCAGCACCCATTATGATTATAAGAGGAACGACCAAGAAGATGTAGCGATATTCTTTGTGGGCCGATATAGAATGTACCAGTAGGGTTACCAAAACGAGACCAAGCAGGAATCCGTAGCGGCGCACATTGCACAGGGATAGCGCAACGGTCAGCAGCCCCAACCCCATGCTGGCGAGTGCTAGCCAGATCAAGTGCTGGTAGAGGGGATGATGGGCGCGATCAAGACCTTGCCAAGCTTGGTGGTAGCGCAAATAATTGGTATACGAGTGAAAAAACTCGCTGTTCCAACTGATTGCGTCAAAGATGCCGACCGCGGCCACGAAGGCGACCGTGACTAGCGCGAACTGCACTTTCTTTTCTGTGTGCAGAAAGAACAGGCTGAGCAGTATGAATGCCACCGGTGCGTACTGAATTCGCAGGGCCATGACCATGACCAACAGAAGTACAGCCAGCCAGATTTCTCCCCGTGGCTTGTCTGGCATCAGACGTATCCTGAGAGCGAGCACGGCCAACAGCAAAGCGGTGGTCACTAATTCGGCTAGCGGCTTATGGGCAAAGCCGGCGAGTTCGTACCAAAACGCTCCGGCCACTAACGATATCCGGCCCGTGG
>JAPPEG010000189.1 GCA_028875345.1 Gemmatimonadota bacterium | reverse complement strand
CAGCGGTGGAAGCCGCGCCGAGTTGTCTTGCGGTTGCGGCCCGCTATATTTTTTCACCGGAGATTTTCGCCGCCATTGATGAGATTGAGCCTGGGGTTGGCGGCGAGTTGTGGTTGACCGATGCCATCCGTGTCCTGATCCGGCGCGGGGCCGAGGTCCGCTGCATGCGCCTTGCGAGCGACGAGGCGCGCTACGATATAGGAACGCCGCTTACGTACTATCGGGCCTTCGCGGATTTCGCCTTGGCCGATCGAGAGTTCGGCGCGGAGTTTCGCACGTATCTAGAGGACAAATTGGCCTAGGCATACGCAATGAAAGTAAAGCTCGACTATGGCCGCGACGGCCTCGAAATCGCAGTGCCCAACTCGGCCGCAGTATTGCAGATGGCTCCAAGTGAGGGGCTCGACCGGATCGAGGAGCGGATTGATCACGCGCTGGCACGCCCGATAGGGACTCCGTCTTTGCGGCGGCTGGCGCGGGGACGCAAAAACGCCTGCATAGTCATTGCCGATATTACCCGCCCGGTCCCCAACGCGGTCATTTTGCCACCGATGCTGCGGATTCTCGAAGAGGAGGGTATCGCTCGCGAGGATATCACTCTGTTGGTCGGCACTGGCCTGCACCGGCCCAACGAAGGCGAGGAATTGGTGCAGCTCGTCGGGGCCGACATCGCCCGCAACTATCGCATCGTCAACCACACTGCCCGCCGCCGCGAGACCTTGATGTATCTGGGGGAAACCTCGGGCGGTGCCCCAATATGGATTACTGCGCTCTACATGGAGGCCGACCTGAAAATCGCCACCTCGCTAATCGAGCCACACTTAATGGCCGGGTACTCGGGGGGTCGCAAGGCCATCTGCCCGGGATTGATGGGCATTGAGACGATGCGCGTCCTACACGGCCCCGAGCTGTTGAGCCATCCCCAGGCGTGCGAAGGTTTCATTGAGGGCAATCCCTTTCACCGCCAAGCCCTCGAGGTGGCGCAGCGCGCTGGCGTTGATTTTACATTCAATGTGGCTATGAACGACCAGCGGCAGATCACCGGCCTGTTTTGCGGAGATCTAGAAAAGGCCCATGCTGAAGGGGCCCGCTTTGTCGAGCAGCAGAACGGCGTCTTGGTTGACGAGTCGGTTGACATTGCGATTACTAGCAGCGCTGGCTGGCCGCTCGACTTGACGTTTTATCAAGCTGTCAAGGGCCTGACGGCGGTGTTGCCCATCGTCAAAGAGGGCGGGACGATCCTCATTGCCGCTCGCTGCGCCGAGGGTTTGGGCAGTGCGGAATTTGTAGAGATGCTACTCGGTGCATCCGATGCTGCCGATTTTTCGGACCGCCTTGCGGATCCCGATTTTTTCGCCATTGACCAATGGCAGTTGCAGGAGTTGTGCAAGGTACTCGATAAGGCCGAGGTCATGTTCTACTCGGAGGGCATTGATCCTCAGTACCGCGACAAGGTATGGGTAGAGGTCATTTCCTCTGTGGAACACGGGCTAGCCAAGGCGCTGGCACGGCACGGTGCCGGGGCGCGCATCGCGGTCGTGCCCCAAGGCCCTTACGTACTCACGCAAACCAAAGGAGAGCACTGATGTCCGCTAGACACAGGTGGTTTTTGCGAGGGGGACTTGCTTTATTGGCCGCGCTATACTGGGGGGCAGATGGAAGGGCGGCTGTGGTGCCGATTATGGGGTTGGGCGATCAGAAGGAAGAGGAGGAAGCTCCAAAGGATTCGGTAGTCAGCGATAGCACCATCACGGAGGGTCTGAAGCAGCGGCTGCTCTTCATGCCCTTTCGCGACAAGTCGAAATACAAAGGCGAGTGGGACATATACTCAGCCGTCCCCCGTGGCTTGGCTGATTCGCTGCGCGGCAGTGCCTTTTTCAGCAACGTGTCTATTGATTCGGCACTCGTGCGGCTAAAAAAGAAAGAGTTGCAAGGCAAGCTCGATGTCGAGCGCGCCTTGGCCATTGGTCGCGAGGTAGATGCCGACTACGTCGTCTTGGGACAGATCGACGAGATGAGCATGAAGCGCTTCCGCGCCACCGTGCCCATCGGCGGTTATCGCAGCTATCAGGGCCTGACCACGGTGCGACTGTATCCCTATAAGGTCATCGATGGGGAAGCAGCCGGCGAGGTGATACGAGAAATAGCTGAGGATAGCAAGCGCTATGGGATTACCAACCCGGCGGCGTACGTGCCGCTGGAAAAGGAATACTTCCTTCTAGGCCAGATGGAGTGGGGCAGCGAGGAATTCCACAACACCTTGCTGGGCAAGTCGGTGAGTCGGTGTCTGGACCACTTGGCCGCTGGGCTAGACAGCCTTATCCAACCCCCGGCCGCACTCAAGGTTTCCGAGCCGAAAATCATCGAGGTGGTAGCTGATACAGTGCGGGCCGATACAGGGGAGAACGGCCAATCTGTGCTAGTGCGGTTGAGTGCTTATATTAACGTGGGATTAGCCGATTCAGTGCAGAAAGGCAACAAGTACGGCGTGTGGGACAAGGGGCGGGAACTGAAAGATCCAGATACCGGCGAGGTGTTGGGAAAGTCCCTGCCGCGCCGGGTCGGCGTCGTGCAAGTCGAACAGGTGCTCAGCCAACACCTGTCGCTGGTGAGGATTCTGCAAGGGAAAGACGCCGTGCAAAAGGACTACGGAATTCGCGCCGAATAAGGTCGATATGAACGCACTACGAACGACATGGACGATGAGCTTGGTCCTGCTGCTGGTCGCAGCGAGTGAAGCTAACAGCGGCGATATTCAGGTCCTGCCGGAAGACAGCCGCATATTCTACGTCTTCTCGCACGATAGGGCCCCGCAGCGCCAGCGGGTCTTGCAGCTATGGCAGCAGTTTAGCGCCCAAGATGCTGAGCAGCAGTTTATCGCCATAGCCCGTGACGGGCAGATGCTAACGGAGGTTGAGGGCCTGACCCTATGGTCGACGGCCATGGCCGCGCAGTCGCCGGAGGTTCCCGCGTACATCAAGGCGCGGCTAGACGCCGACGGGGATTATTTCGCAGCCGTAGATTCCGAAGGCACTTTGCATTTGGTCGGCCTAGGCCAGAACCTACTGCGACCTTTATCTACGGAAGTGGACGAAAGCACTTGGGGCAAGGTAAAGGACTTGTTCAAATAGGACTATGTCCGCAGCGCCTGAGCACAGAGACTTTTCCCTCAAGCGCATTGATGCCTTTGCCTGCGGTGCTCGCTTGCTCGCGGCAGGAGCCATGCGCTATCACCGCTTGGCGGTCGAGGGCGGTAGCAATCTGCCGCGCGAGGGGCCGGCCCTGATTTTACCCAAGCATTGCGCATACCGCGACATTCTGCTCGAAGGAGTCTTGTTGTATAGGTTCACCCGGCGCTATGCCAACTACATTATGAAGGTTGGTCTATGGGGGTTCCTAGAGTTGATGGGGGGGGTCAAAGTGGTGCGACCGAAAGATATCAGGCGGATCGCAGACCGGGAGCAACGCCGCGCTGAGATTCGGCGGGCCCGAGCGGCCAACCAACAGATGCAAGCCTATCTAGATGGGCTATACCAGAGTGGAGAATTGGTCGTCTCGCACCCGGAAGGCATGCGTTATCAGGACAAGTTGGGGCCGCTGCAAAAGGAAGTAGTCGAACATCTGGTACAGGCCGAAGAGCGGTTGGGGATGCGCGTGCCGTTGATTCCCATTGGACTGGAGTACGATAGCTACGCTCGGCCTGGGGCGCAGGTGTACTTTCGGGTTGACGAACCGCTCTACGCGGATTCCTTCGCCAATGTTAACGAACTGATGGATCATCTCGGCAATCGCTTGCGAATACTCAGCGGTCTAGCCTGATGGCCGAGTGTGCAATACCCAGTAAGGAGGATACATGTTCAAGCTATCTGCATTGGTTTTAGCCATCGCGATCGCAGGATGCGGCTCGAACCAAGTTAAAATCGAGATCAGGGGCGGGGACGGCCAACTCGTGCGCTTAGACGCCAATGACGTCCAGTACAAATTCAATCACTTGGTCAAAGCCGGAACCTACGTCTTGCCCGAGCCGGACAGCAAAATCGAATTGGGCGGTGGCTCTTATGCAGTCAATGTCGCCGCGGGGGATTATCTGGGGAATGAAGTCTTGCAAGTGGAATCGCCGCCGCTATGGGGCGTGCGGATCTACGAGGCGATCTTCGATATTCCCGCTAGCAGCAATGCCCCTTTCAAACGCGAGGGCACGATCCTCTACGCCTCGACCAAGAAAAACGTCCGCAACTGGGACTTGTTTACCATCAAGGCCGATGGCAGCGACCGCCAGCAACTAACCCATACCCCTGAACCCGAGCAGCATCCCTCTTGGTCGTCCGACGGGAAGAAGATCCTTTTCACCCGCGGCGACGTAATGAGTAACATCGACCTCTACGTCATGGATGCCGATAGCTCTAATGTCGTGCGCCTAACCGAACACCCCGAGCGCGACCAGCGCGGCGTCTTTTCGCCCGATGGCGAGACGATCGCCTTCGTCAGTCAACGCGACGGCGATGTGGCCGTCTGGCTCATGGACGCCGACGGGGCTAACCCGCGGAAGTTGGTTCAAGGCAGCCAGCCTTCGTTTTCGCCCGATGGCGGCCGCATCGCCTTTACTTCTGCGGCCTTCGACGACAACGCCGAGATCTACCTCATCGATCTCGACGGATCGAATCGGACTCGCCTCACCGAGAATCAGCGCAAGCTCGACTTGTTCGCGTCGTTTTCTCCAAAAGGCGACCGCTTGGTTTACAACTCGGAGGAGTTTGGCGGCCAAGAGCTGATGCTCATGCGGCCCGACGGGCAAGGGCAGACCCGCATCTCCATTGCCGAGAAGACCTACGAGCAAGAGCCAGTCTGGTCGCCCGATGGCAAGGGGATAGCTTATGCGGGCAGGATGGGCGACGACGAATACGACATCTACTTGGTCGGCACGGCTGGATTCGACTTGGACGAGATGGACGCGCCGCCGCTGATGCCTATCAACCTGACCGATAACGACGACCGCGACGATATGTCGCCGAGCTGGCGTCCCTACTGATTCGACATGCAAACGAAGGGGGCTAAGGGCGCTTTTTATCTCTATATCGTCCTCGCCCTGGGGCTAGCCCTACGGCTTGTAAACCTGCAAGATCCCCTGATCGACAAGCAGGCTTGGCGTCAGACGGATACGGCCGCTATAGCCCGCAATTTTTACGAAGAAGGGTATTCGCTCTTCTATCCACGCGTCGATTGGCGCGGCACCACCCCTGGGTACGTGGAGACGAATTTTCCGCTATACCCCTTCGTCGTTGCCCTGCTTTACGCCGCTGCCGAGGGTTCCTATGAGTGGCTCGGGCGGCTCGTGACGGCGCTGTGTTCGACGGCAGCGGCGGCGCTGCTCTATTGGCTGGGCTTGCGATTGGGCCTAGGGTGGCTGGGCGCGCTACTGGCGGCGTTGCTCTATTTGCTTTTTCCCATGAGCATCTACTACGGGCGCACCTTTATGCCCGAGGCGCTGATGATCCTTTTGAGCGTGGGGTCGCTTTGGGCTTTTGCGCGGTGGATTGACAGCAGTCGCCGATGGGACTTCGCGCTGGCTGTCCTGTTGGCCGCCCTGTGTTTTCTCGTCAAAATACCTACCCTCTATCTCGGTTTCCCGCTGGTCGCCTTAGCTTGGCTGCGCTGGGGATGGCGCTTCGCCTTCAAGCCTGTGCTTTGGCTCTATCTCGTGCTAGCCTTGTCACCCGCCGTGCTCTGGTACTGGCACGCCAGCCTGCTCTTTGAGGAGACCGGCCTGACATTTGGTATCTGGAATCGCTACGGCTATGACAAGTGGGATCGCAGTCTGCTCTTTACGGCTGATTTTTACGTGACGCTCTTGGAGCGCTTCTGGCACAGCGTCCATACGCCTGCGGGGGCGATCCTAGTTTTGGCTGGACTCGCCCTAGCTCCTGACCAGCGGCGAGAGTGGACGCTCTGGGTGTGGATGGGAGGGCTGGTGCTCTACGTCTTTGTCGTCCCTGAGGGCAATCGCAGGCTGCATTACTACCAACTACCCTTTGCTCCAGTCGGGGCCCTTCTAGCTGGACGGGTGCTTGAAGCCATTATTGGGGCAGATGCCGCAGCGGCGGGATGGTGTCGATTCGCACGGAACTGGACGCACTACTGGCGCGTCGTGTTAATATGTACCCTGATCGTCGGGGTTGCCGCCTACAGTGCTTGGGCGGTTAGGCCGTATTACGCGCAGCCCAACAATTGGCACAACTACTACCAAAGTTGCCACTTGGTGGGTCGGATACTCGACGCCAAGTTGCCGCAGGATGCGCTGTTGGTCATCGGCGACGAGGACGAAAACACCGGGGTGCCACACCGGTCGCAAAGCCCAACCTTGCTCTACTACTGCCATCGCAAGGGATGGCAAATAACCCCGGACGAATTTGCACCCGATCGGCTCGACAGCCTCGCGGCCGAGGGCGCAGATTATTTCCTCGTAGCGGCTGGTTTTGTTGTGGGGAACGAATCTTTTTGGCAAGATCTATTGCGCCGAGGCGTGACGATCCCCTCGGCGTACCCGCGCCAGTGGCACGACGAAGTAGAATTTATGCACTTCGTCGGTCGGCAGCCAAGACAGGATCGGCACTTCATCCTCGTATCTCTCGCGAGGCACGGCGAGTAGTTGACAGGAGCCAAGAGCCTATATATCTATATATTATATTTTTAACAATCAAAGGTGTTTAAATCTTGGCTCTTAGATAGTTGTCCGTTTCCTACAGCTCGTCCCAAGGAGGGAAAGATGGCGTCGAAAATCGAATACACACAGGTGCGAAAGTGGTTTCTGGTTGGTATAGCAGCCATTGTGGCTGGCTGTGCCACCACCGGCGGTAGCGGCGGCGGTTATGGTCTGCCGCCCATTCCCGAGGGCAAGGGGCGGCTCATGTTGGAGACGGGCGGGATCAACGAGGTCAATTATTATGTCCTCGACGGGGAGACTGGCGAGGAAGTTCACTCGGAATCGCCGCGCATGGCTGCGAGTTCGCCCATAGGATACGAGACCGGCTACCGCTCTCTGCCACAATTTGTCGATCTGGATCCTGGCAGATACACAGTTGTGGTCAATACGGATATCGACGACAGCGTCGAGAAGGAAGTCGAAGTCCTAATGGGACAGGAAATGTACGCGACCATACCCATCGGTCGCTTTCAGGTCATTTTTTCCGATGCGCAGGGCCGCAGTCAGGTACCGTTCCTAATTTTTGACTACAATTTGCGGACTATGCTGGGTCGAGGCATGACCTCGACAGAAGTGCGCTACTTTATCATGCCAGTGGGCGAGTACAAAGTGCGGATTGAAAATTCTCCCACTGGTTTGGACGAAATCAGGCCCGTACAGATAAGCATGGGACAGACCCAGAACATTCTCATCGGACCGCCTCCCTCGCCGGCACAACCGGGCGAAAGCGGGGGCGAAGGGGACGCACAGCCTTAGGCTGATCGCTTATCGTGGAGTAATGCCATGAAGCGCAAAGTACTATGGGGTGGAATTGCACTCTTGGCCGCGCTATGGGTATCGGCCAGTGGAGCTGCTACTTCCGCACTCAAGGCGACCGTCATCGATCGCTACGGAAATCAGCACCAAGTAGATAAGTTCACCTTTCAGGGGCGTCAGGATTTGGAAATCTACGTCCAAGGGCAGCGTCGATTGGTGGAACTGGTTAAGGTGGATCGGTTGCGTTTTGAAGGGGAACGCAGCGACGAGGAACAGCGCGTCGTGCTTGTGTTCCGCAACGGTGTTCAAGAAGCGGGCTTGATGGTGACGGGTGGCTCTGCTTCGCCTCACCAAGATGCGGTTGGCGGTGGGAGTAGTGGGCGTCGCTTCTCTGGGGTGACCGAACTGGGGCCGTTTTTCATTCTCGCCAGCGATGTACAAGAGATTGTCTTGCGCCACCCCGTCGGTGAGGAGCCGCCCGAGGAAAAAATTCTCAAGGCCACGATCATCACGATGAACGGCAGGCGCTTTGAGGTAGAAAATTTGCGCTATCATGGCAAACAGCGGCTCGACTTTTTCAGGGGCCGCAACAAGCGTTTTATTCCCCTAGACAAAGTGGCGCGGATTGACTTTGAAGACGGCGGGACGGGTGATGAGTTCAGGCCGATAACGGCGACCTATTGGTCGGGGAAAACCGTTATGGGCACGGTCGAAGCGAGCCTAGTGCGCCTTTCGGGCGAGACCGACAAGAGCTATTTCGAGCGTGTCAACCGGGCCTTTACGGGCGTCGTGGGTTCGAGTCCATTTGCGATTGGTATGCACGATGTGAAGCATATTCGCTTTCGGCAAGATAAGGACGAAGCAAGTGCTGAAGGCAGTGCTGGCGACACCGCCGGAGATAACGCCGGAAACGGTGCTGACGACACCGCCGGAGATTCTCAATAAGTGCGCCTTGCATACGGCCGATAGTTCCTCATTGGGAGTACCTCGACGGGCTATTCCCTGCAAGAAGTACTTGCTGCACAGAGAAGAATTTCCTATATTGCAGCGATTAAAAGCCCTCTACAATGCAACGGCTCCGATTCGTCAGGAAGATCGGATGTTAGTTGATTGCTAGGGGGCGTAATTTTCTACGAGGGGAAGACTGACCTACGGAGGCAATAAGCGCTAGCTCGTGCTAGGACGCAGATCGAGCTGAAAAGGTCGCTACCCCAAACCACCACACTCCCGAAAGAGGGAAGGAGTTGCAGCTTATGAAACGTCTATATGGCCTTTTGGCTATGGGCCTGATCTTGGGCCTGACGAGCGGTGCCAGTGCGCATATTGGCGAACAGGTTTACCTGCTCTTTGAGATCTCTGAGGCCGATCTGGCTGACATTGACTTGCGCGATGCCGACATAGCCGACTGGGAAGATGTCGTTGGTGATGCTTCGCTGATCACCACTGACTTTTTTTGGGATCCGACTGTGGGCGACGGTGCCCAGTACGATCCGGCGGATCTAGACTATCGCATCTGGCTAGGCTGGAACGGCAATCTCGGCACCATGTGGATGGCTATGGAGCGCATCGACAACGTGTACATTAACGAGTACGCTGGCGGTGACTTAGGTAGCTTGTGGAGGCAAGATGCCATTGAGTTCATGCTTGATGGCGACCACACTGGTGGCGATTACACTGGTTCGGCTGATGAGAACTGGACCGACGAAGAGAAAGACCTGAATAACAACCGCACGGCTCAGCAGTACGTGGCTATCGGTGATACTCCTGACGGCCGCCACGTCGGCTATCTGGGCAAAGGCACCGAGTGGGTCAACGCGCTGCCCTACGCTGATGGCGGCGGCGGTTCGACCGGCGACGGGCCGACGACCACAATCATTGAGTTCTTCGTCACGCCTTTCGACGACCTAATCTGGAACAGCCCAGACGACAGCGTAGCTTCGCCGTTGTTCGATGGCAAGATCATTGGTTTCCAGATTTCGGCTCAGGACATGGATGAGGGTCCGAGCGATTACCGCGCTTTTCACACCTTGTCTGGTCAGGCTGCGACTTGGCGCTTTGCCGAGCGCTTCGTCGATGGTCGCTTGGTCGGCGTAGGTGGCGATGGCACGGCGGTCGAAGAAGACTCTTGGGGCCGCATCAAGGCCGTGTTTGAGTAACAGCAACGCCCTGCTGTTTTCCTAAATTTTAAGGAGAGGGGGAATACGTCCTCCTCTCCTTAAAATTATTTTGTGGCTATCCCCATAATTTGGGTAGCCACCTTCCTCGCGTCATAATACCTCGCTCTTGGTTTGCCATGCTAAGACCTAGGCAGCGCAAATTCTACCAAGGAGTAACGGAATGAGAATTGGGATTTGTGTCGCCGCGTTGGTTTTGGGCGGTTGGGCAAATGCTGCTGCGGAGTTGCGGCTGTTCGCTATTCCGGGCAATACAACTTGGATTGATGCCAAGCAGGGGCCGCTTTCAGAAAATCGCTTCATTGAAGTAATAGACCTTGAAAGCTATGAAAATGGCATTGGGCCTATTACCCCATCGCGTGTAGTTCCCGTTCCCGAAGTTCCTCTCGCATTAACCGCCGCCGAAGTGGATGCAGCGACCGATTCCAGCCTCTTTGCCTTCTCGCTTAATGTAACCAGAGCTGATGTAGTAGCACCGACTGATATCGAACTTGAAGATGGTACGACCGTAAAGGCGGGCACGGTCTTGGTTCCTCGTTGGAGTTCCTTCCCGCGTGGCTTAGAGGCCGTCCAGTTATTGCGTCGGGCTGGCATTACCGAGATTGAGGCCATGATCAACGTGGCCGAGTCCTTCCCTCGCCCTCCCAGCGGCGACAAGTACAATAAGGGACTAAACCTCACGCCTCTCGGCATTTTTGAAAGGGCTTTGACTGACCAGCGACTCCAGGAGGGCTTATGGCACGTTTTCGATGGCGATCCACTGACCCATTTTGAGCGCATCGACCGAGTTGGGCAGGATGTCAAACAGCAATGGATTCTCTATATCGACTTAGGACGCTACTTTCCAATCCGCTTGTTCCGCCTCTATCCCAGTCTTGAAGAGCCTTCGCGCGTTTCCGCTTATACCTTTTATAGGGGCCTGCCTGGGACTGAGAAAGTGATCGCCGGTCTTAGTCTCGACGATCCGAGTGTTGGGCAGTTGGCGTTCCCTAGGTTTACTAAGATAGCCTCGACTTTTCCAACCTTCGTTCCCGAGGCGAGCGCACCAGTCAATCTGGAAGACACCATTGCCGTGGCCTTTGAGCCGCAGGCTTACATGCGCTATGCTCGCTTTGATTTTCAGACTCCGCTGGATTACGATTTAGCTGAAATGGAGTTTTTAGCCGACGGCTTTGTGCCTGAAGCGGTTTATACTTCCAATGCACTACCGCTGCCCCCAGCGACCTTGGGGAGGATTTTCTGGGACGAGCGAAAAATTGGCGATCCCAACGGGTCGCGCGCTATCGTGCGTGTACAGACAGGCGTCAATCCCGAGCCAGAGGTGCTTTTTCGCGTCAACAAATTCGAGCGCTCGGTGGAGTGGAAAGAGGAAGGGGCGATCATCACCGACCAACGGCTTGGCTCTAAGACCTTCGGTCAGGAAGTGGACCTAAACGATGAGGCTTTCAATCTGGAGGCCCGTGAGATCTTCAGTGCTGCCTTGCCCGAAGACCGAGCGCGAGTCCGCCTGACTCGCGCCGAGTACAAATCCCTGCCGGGCAATGAGCGGCGCCACGTTGAGCCCGATCTCGAGTTCTGGAGTGGTGTTCAGTTGGCTAACAATGGCCAGTTGATCAATGCGCCGAGTGGTCGGCCCTTCATTCAGATTGAGGTTGAGTTTCTGAGTGAAAATCCTGCGGCAGCCACGATTATTAGCAATTTGCGTTTTGAATACTCTGCTCCACAGATCACGGATCAGGTCTTCGGCGAGATTGCTCCGGCCGTGGATGTGATTGCTGGCCGCGATACCTCCTTTGTGCTGGTCCTCAACGCTGGACTAGGGGCTGAGAACAATGGATTCAACCGCTTGCAGGTTTTTACGCCGGCTCGTGCGGAAGCCATTGAGGGGGTGGAAGTGGATCTAGGCGACGGAGAGTTCCTGAACTTGGAACGAGTTGATGACGGAGGCGAGATAGGCGAGGGACAGTTTCGAGAATTGTACATTGCCGATGATCAGTTCGTCGTTGGTTTTCCAACCATAGGCCCAGCTAAGGAAGACCAAGTCCGCAACGCATTGGTAAAGGTCCGCTTTCAGGGCCGGGTCATCGATTTCCGCACCAACTTCGCTGCCAATGTATTCTTAGACACTTTAGGTGCAGAAGCAGAGCGACGCTTTACCAGTAGCGGCATTTTGGCGCTTGGGGGTAATGAGAGTACGCTCGATACGCTGGCCATTTTTTTGCCACAGCGGGTGGAGGACAATGACGTAGTGGATTTCGCAGCGACGGATCAGCTCTCAGATCGCAATTCCCTAGCGGTGATCGCCGATATTTCAGCGCAGAGCGAGAACCTAGTGACCAATTTCAAGGTCGTGCCCAATCCTTTTACGCCCAATGGCGACGACGTCAACGACGAAGTAGTCGTGACTTTTGACGTCCAGCGGCTACTAACGCCGAAGCCTGTGCAGTTGGAGATATTCGATCTGAATGGTCGGCGTCTGCGCCTCATTGAGCGCCAGCTATCGTCGGGGGGATATTCGCAGCAGTGGGATGGCCGCGACGATGCTGGACAGGTCGTGCCTCCGGGGCTATACCTATTGCGCATTTCGACTGACGCTGATCATGCAGGTGAGGCCCAGACGCGCATCATTTCCGTAGCGTATTAGCTTTAGGCTATAAAGCGCGGAAAGAAAGGAAATGCTATGAAACGGCTGCTAAAGCGGAAGATGGCTCTCTTCGCAGTACTATTTCTGCCTAGTTTCTGTCTGGCTCAAACGGATGCCTATCGGCTTTTCGGCAGCTCGATCCGCGTGGATCGGGCTTCGCACTGGGAAAACTGGATTTATCAGAATGACTTGGTCTCTCAATTGAATGTGCCGATCCGCGATGCGGACATTTTCCGAGTTGATGCCGATGGGCTGCGGCCGACTTTCTTTCGCCGCAATATCAACGTGGCCCCGACGGCTGTCGATTTCACCTATCCCGATTTGGTCCGCGCTAACGGCGATCTCGTCTCTGGGGGGGCGACGGCCAAATCCAATGACGCCTTGGCCAATAATATCATCGATGGCGATTTGAGCACCTTCTGGGAACCGGACACGCCAGCCGATTTTGGGAGCCGCCTGACTCGCCCTGGAGATTTCCATCTCGACGGTCTGCGCGACTGGGAAATTGAAGTCGATCTAGGGCGGCTGGTCTTTGCCGATAGCCTGACGATCATTTTTCCCGCTGGCCAGTTCGAGGACGAGTTCCTCGGCGAGCCGGTTAAGGCCTTTGTGCTTTTCGCCTCGATGGGCGAGCGCTTCCCATTTCCCTTGGGTAACAACCTCAAGTTTTCCGTCATAGGTCAAGTCTCTACCGGCTTCGTCGCCGGTAAATTGGCCCAGTGTGTACGCGATGAAAGCGCGGGCTACGCCGGCGAAACCCGCTGTGAAGGTGGGGGAGGAGGTGAAACCGGTGAAGTAACGCTGGTTCCGATGCCTGGGACTGAGGGGCGCTATGTGCAGATGACCTTCCCACTCTTGCCGCTGGATCGAGCTGACTGGGACTTGGATGGCCGGCCCGATATTAGCGGCGCTTTCATCCATTACGTCCGCATTAAAATTACGGATTCAGACCTCTGGCGTGACGCCTTTTTGGGCACGGGCGAAGAGGCACGTCTCGCCTATGAAGCATTACCCCAAGAACAGCGCGGTGCTATCGTCTATCAGCGCCAGACAGCCGGTGGCCTACTCGTGGAACTCCAAAACGACGACAATCTGACGGCCGCAGAAAAGTATCAAGCCCTGCCCGAGGAGAAACGCGGTCCGATCCTCTATTATAGCAAGGAGGTTCCCCGGATTGCCGAGGTTCAGGTCTGGGCCAAGGGCGACAACTACGCGCTACAACCCGAAAAGCGCGGCGGTGCCTCGTTTGAAAACGGCGGCTTGGGTGCGCCCAATTTGTCCACGGATGGGCTATACGATTCGGAGTGGGTGGCCAATACGTGGTCGCCGGTGTACCTCAAGGGCACGGCTTGGTACGACTTAGGGGCTGTATTTTGGGTCGATAATGTCTCAGTAGTCAACAAGCGCATCAACCAGAGCCACCAAGGTGCCTTTTTGGGACCGGATATCTTGGTTTCCGACGGCACGCTACTCAAACCCGTGAGCATGGACGACCGCGAGGATTTTCCTCAACTCGAAGAATCGCTCAAGTGGGACAACATCATCAGCGAGGAGCACGTCGATAATCACGGTCCGGTAGTGCGCATTTTCCGCGAGACTTTCCCTTGGCGCAAGATACGCTTTTTGCAAATCCGCGACATCGACGTCACCGGGAATCAATCCGGTCGCTATGGCGCGCTGGCGACTTTAGCTGAGATCCAGCTTTACGGCGAGGGGTATCCGGTGAGCGTGTGGGCGTACTCGCCGCCGATCACGCTGACGGATTCGCGCGGCAATTTCATCCGCAAAACCCTACCGCGTATCGCTTGGGAAGGCGATGTCATCGTCCGCGAGACCGATCCGCTCACCGGTCAAGCTAGCGAGCGGATCGAGCCGTTGGATCTCCATCCAGATGTTCGCTTACAGGTACAGACCCGTACCTCGGATCAGACCGACACCAACTTCACCTACTATCAGGTCGTTACTGTTGCTGGCAACGAAGAGCGCGAGGAAGTGACGAAAGAGGTGTACGACGAGATTGCCTTGGAGTGGACGGCTTGGGAGATCTGGCAGACCTTACCCGCCAGCCAGAAACACGCCTCGCGCACCGATGACGATGGCGATGGGGTCACTGACGAGGATCCGATTGATCTGATTGACAACGATGGCGACGGCAAAATTGACGAGGACGGCAGAAAGCTGCGCCGGGCACCGCGCTCCAGCTTTGCCAAAGACGGCGAACTGGCGTTTGTCGGCTGGAGCGAATGGAGCGAGAGCTATTTGCCCACTAATGGCGTCAACGAAGCGACGATCACCTCACCCAATCCGCGCAAGTTCGTTCAGGTGCGGGTCAATCTCTCTTCAGAGGATCCCTTTAAGACGGCGCGCATCCGCAGCTTGCGCATTGAGCTGGCACCGCCGCTATCGCTGGAACTGGCCGGCGAGTTGGCACTTCTCACCGACGAGGGAACAGCACGCGTTCCGACCGACTTGAGTGTGCAGACCTCAGACTATACGCCGCCGCGCAATATCGATCCGCTCGCGTCGCAGCAGTTTTCTTATTTCATCCGCGCTGCCGAGCCCGACCCGACCGATGCAACCGTGCGCGACGGCTTTAACGAGGTGCTGGTCGTCGCGCCGCGCGATGCGCACTTGACCGGTGTGCGCTTGGGGCAGGTCGCTATCGCTCAGACGTCCTCGCTACTCAACCCAGAGGAAGTGCTGACCTCGGCGACGACCACGAAGTTTGACCGCGCCTTTGTCCTCGGCGACGACGGAGTCTTGCGCGATACAGATGGCGAGATATTGGAACGCATGGCGACCGGCGCAGATTCGATCTGGGTGCGGTTTCCCTTTTCGCTCAATACCGATCTGCCGGCTGGCCAACACGCCCTCATTGAGGTGCAGTTTGAGTCGCAGAGCTTCCGCGAGGGCATTGAATTCGCCTCGTTTGTGCGGTCTTCAGACTCGGAGGAAGGCGTATTTCAACGGGTGGACACCGCCGATAAGGATGCGACCGAGTTGGTGGATTCTTCGACGGCGCAGGTCAGCTTGATGGCGCTGCCGGGGTCTTTGATCCAAGACGTAGTGCTATCACCGGTCTTTACGCCCAACGGCGATGGAGTCAACGACGAACTCTTGGTGCATTTTGTTTTGCTGAAGGTACAAGAGGAGCGTCCGTTAGACGTTGCATTTTACGATTTGGGAGGGCGCTTGGTAGGTCAAGGGCAGGGCTCGGCAGTCGGTGGCAAGGTAGGGACGCAGGCGTTTGTGTGGGATGGGCGGAATATGAATGGTCAGATCGTGCCGCCGGGGATCTATCTCTGTCAGATCAAGCTAGAAGCCGATGATCAAGCCAGCAAATTGACGCGCCTTGTTCACGTAGCTTATTGATAAAGCAGTAGTTCGGACCGGAATTCGACAACAAGGGAGGGTATTTGTGAATATAGTTAGGAGTTTCCGCATCGGTGTGGTGGCAATCGTGATGTTAGGAGTGATGGTGGAAGACCTCCCCGCACAGGAAGATTTCGGCTCGCGCTTGGGCGTGCGTCGTGGCGGGGAGGTTTTTTACGACCCTATCGGGCCAGGGATACTTTTCGATGCGTTGGATCCAGCGGTGAAGAAGTGGTACGTGCCGCAGGAACTGTTCAACGAGTACCAATGGCGGCAACAGGACTATACCAACTACGCCCGGCGGCATTATTCGCGTTATGTGAACACAAGCCAAGAAGGCGATTATTTTTACGATCTCTACGGGAATTACATCACCCGCGGCGAACTCATTTACGACTGGAGCATTGCAGCGCCGCAGACCTCGGGCAGCAGTCTGTTTAAGACTGGCCGCTTCCAGCAGTGGTTTACGAACTTGGTCATCGCCTCGGATCAGAAGGGCCAATACGCCTATGCCCTGACCATTGGCGACCGCATCCGCACGACGCTGACGCCGATGACCTTTTCCAAGCCGACCTTTGCCGGTATTCAATTCGACCTAGCCACGGATAAATACGAGGCGACCTTTCTCGCCTCGCGTCCTAGTTCGCCTGGTCGTGTCGAAACCTCAGCAACGGCTAGTACCGGTCGTTTCCGCTCGAATGACACCAACTTGATCGGTGGCCGTGGTACCATGCAGGTTGGCGACTTTGTCAAGTTAGGTGCGACTTACATCAATGCTTTCAACTCCTCAACCAAGGGGCAGGCATTTCAGGGTAACCCCTTCAAGGGCACACTCACCGAGGGCCAGAACAACGCCGACGTTTCGCGTATTGAAGTGCGCTTGAGCGACGATTCGCCCGAGGACGGTAGGGCGGGCGCGGCCTTCTTTCAGGAGGAGATGATCATTACGACCATCGATGGCGACCGCATCAGCAACCGTCGCCGCATCGGCAATAGCAACATCCTCGCCTTCGCCCCATCGGTGCAGGGCGGTTTCCGCCGCGAAGGGTTCCTTGCGGCCGACGGCAACGAGGTCATCACGCTCGTGTACGATCTAGAAGGCCCTCAGTACCGCAACTCCTTCGGCCCCCAGCCCGAGCAGATCAAGAGCATTGAGTTTTTGTTGCTCTTGGCCAACGACTACCGGATCGACGTTACCTCTAACCGCCAGCTCAACGCCAACGGCCAGCCGGTCTTGCTCTCCGAGGGCATTCCCGAGCGTACGATGCGCGCTGATGGCAACGTGCAGGATGGCTCGAACCAGGGATTTGTGAGCGTCAAATACGGGTTACCGGTGGCCAATGAAATATTCGGCTTTACGCTCGATATTACGGATGTCAGTGGGTTTTACTTATCGGGGGAATACGACCGCAACCGCCAACACTTTCGCTATCCACGGCGATCAGAAACCGACGTGACCCAGCACACAGCGCACAACACCTCGGCCGACGCATGGTTTGTCAATGTGTATAAGCGCGCTTATCCCTACTACGGCTTCGGCGAAGTCTATAACGTCGATCCCAGCTACAGCACCAGTTCTTTTTTAGCCGGGACCCAAAATGATGCAGCGGACATCAACTACGACGACGATCTCCGTTTCGTGTACGAATTTGTCGACGACAACGACGATCAAGACCGCAATCCCGACTGGCAGCGGGCCAATTTCTCGCTGGATAGGGAGGTTTTCCCAGGGTTCGACGAAAACAACGACTTCATCAATGATTTTAATCAGAATGACTCCGAATTGCGCTCGAACACGGTGCCGGACTACGAGGAGCCGTTCTTGCGCTACGCATCCGATCGTCCCGAGTTTCTCTTTGGCGTCGATATGAACAACAACGGCATTATCGATCGCTTTGAAAACGATGTGTTGCCCGACTACCTGTACAAACGAGATCGGCGTGGGTACAACGTTTACGTGGGGTCCCATTTGGGGCCGGAGGCGCGGCTGACCGTCGGTCGCCTCGACGAGCGTCAGCTAGCCGACGCCCGCGAGAACGCTACCAATTATACCTTGCTGACCTTTGACAAAGACTACGCCAGCAAGGGGCGCGTGCAAGTATACAATAACTATCGACAGGTCCGCGACGATATCCGCGACAACGTGATAGAATGGGTTGTGCGCGAGGGATCGCGTGGTGACTTAGTGCCCTATACCGACCCGCTGCCCCTGCGCGATGGCTGGGCCAATACGTTGTATTTGGGCTATCAGTACCAGAGCGATCATATCCAGTTTAAGAACCGCCTTAAGTGGGAGGTTTTCAAACAGGTCAATTTCGACGAGCGACCGCTTAATGAACAGGACATCCGCGAGACGGCTTCCTTCTTCGGTGTTCTCAACAAAATTGATTACACGTTCAACATCGGAGTCGTCAAGTTCCAGCCACGCTGGAAGAGCGAGTTTCAGCGCCAGCGGCCATCGCGTCGCCAAGATACGCAGGTGCGGGTGGCGACTACTGAGTTGCGCGAGTTGTGGTCGCTGGTTGTGCACGTGCCAATTCTGTCGCGCACCCAATTACAGACCGGTATAGAATACCTGCTCGTCGAGCAGTTTCGCGAGGAGTTGGAAACCCACTTACTGCGCTCGGATCGCAACGAGATGGTCTATGCCTTGCAGTTTACCAACAACGCCGAATACCTAGGCTACAACCTGTGGACCCAGACTGGATTTCGCGTGTCGCGAATCGATCGCGCTTCAGCCGAAAAGGCGCGCACTGAAACGGCCATATTCGTCACCGTGTACGCCGGTCTTGAGTAGGAGGTTTCCCATGCTGAAATGTTTCACACCACTGCTTTTGGTTGGGCTACTTTTTCTCGGCTGCTCCTATCGCTACTATGCCGAAGACCTCAAGCCGATGAGTGAGGCCGAGCAAGGAGCTAACAAGACGGTGGCCGACGATGGAACCGTGTCCTATACTCAGGCTCGTCTTGAGATCAGCCTGCGACCGATGACCGACGAAGAGTTAAACCGTCAGTTCAGCGCGTACTCCAACGAGGGCCCTAACTCACAGAACCCCTACACGTTTGGCAACTCGACGTACTTTCGCACTGGGGACACCCCGCAGCGCTTCACTGTTTTTCGCATATATGTTTCCAATTACGAATACCCCAAGGTCTATCTCGATCCCAAAAAGGTCTATATAACCACCTCCAACGGGCGCAAGTACTACGCGCTGCAACGCGAACAGCTCTCAATATACTATCGTCGCTATGTCGGTAGTGGAAGCGGCGGTAATGCTCCTGGGATGCCCGGCAATGCCATGTTCACTTGGAAAGAGCGCGAAGGCATCTTGCGGCGCACGATGTTCCCCGACGAGGAGGTGTTCAGTGCTCAGGAGAACGAAGGGTACGTCGTCTTCAAGCCGCTGGCCTCCGATGTGGAGGAGTTGACCGTCCACATCCCCGATGTGGTGGTGCGTTTCGATTACAAGGGCGATCCTATAGAGCATGTAGACGTCGCAATGTACTTTGAGCGCGAGATTGGCCGCATCTATCCCGATGGGCGCAAAGTGGCGACCAGCCAATAGCGCAGCACAGAACTCACAATTGAATTTAAACTAGCTGCGCGGTGCCGAAGTGGCACCGCGCAGTTTTGTAATGGGTGAAAAAGTTATGTATTGGCGATTTTTTGTCTGCAGCATCTTCTTAGCTGTTACAGGTTGCACGTCGGAGAACGAACCGGCCACTGCGGAGACGGTCTTAGCCACGGTGGGTGGGGAGGCGATCACGGCCTTGGACCTCCACCGCTACGAACAAGCACTGCCCGACTATCTGCGCTCAAAGAAAGAAGGGGTAGCCGCCCGCGGCGAAAATCTACAGACCCTGGTCGACAAGGAGCTCATGCTGCGCGAGGCCTACAAGCGGGGATTGGACCAGTTGCCTGGGCTTTCCCATACGCTGTCTGACATGGTCAATAAGCGCTTGGCCGAGGAACTATCGCGCGAGTGGATCGACGCCCGGCTCAAGGTGACTGAGGAGGAACTGCGCACCGCGTACGAGGAGCATTTGCTTGGTTGGGAAATCTGGCCAGCGCACATTCTCTCAGCCACCGAAAAAGAAGCCCGGGCCATCATTCGCCAATTGGAAGCCGGGGCCAACTTCTCCGAATTGGCGCGCCAGCATTCTCTCGCTGACGATGCTGACAAAGGCGGTAATCTCGGTGCCTTCTTCGACCAAGCTGGTGCTGTACCCAGCCTGCGCGATGGCACCTTTCACTTAGAGGAAGGCCAAGTCAGCGAACCGATTCGCACGATTGACGGATACGAGGTCGTCAAGGTTCTCAAAAAGCGACGCATCCCCTTTGAGAAACTGCGCGCTGACATCGCCGAGCAGGTCGGGCAACGCAAGTGGGCACAGCGGCGACAGGTGGTAATCGACTCGCTCAAGGAGGTGAGCGATTTGCGCTATCACCGCGACCGCATTCACGCCGTGCTTGCCGCGTTGCAGGGTCGTGCGCTGGACCAACCCCACGTACCGCTGATTGAATATGAAGGAGGGGGCATTGGTGTCGGCGATGCCGTGTGGGGGCTCCGCTCGCTTAAGAAGGGGGCGCTGCCGCCTGACAGTTCGGCTGCGGTTTTGGCTATTGAACGGTGGATTCTACCAGATTCCCTGCTGGCTCTCGAAGCCCGTATGCAGGAGCGACACCAATGGCCCGCTATGGTTGCCTGGGCCGAGAGCCAGAAGCAGTCGCTGCTCGTGTCGCAATTGCGCTTAGACGCAGTGGCGGGGAAGGTCTCAGTGACGGAAGCAGAGGTTCAGGATTACTACGAGCAGAACTTGGAGAACTATCGCTCTCTGCCCGGCGTCATCGAGATGACCGAGGTGCTGGTCGATACGCACGCCGAGGCCGAAGAAATTCTCGCACGAGCGCGTGCCGGGGAGTGGCTGGCGGAGTTGGCGCAGCACCACTCTGTGCGGCCTAGTATGAAGCCGGTGGGGGGCCACACTTTTGCCGATAGTGGCCGGGTCACTATCGAGTCGCTCTATCAGTCGCCGTACCGCACCTTCTTCGGCGACAGCAATTCCAAAGACGTCGGGGTGCTGCAAGGCCCGATGGAGGTCCAGGAGAAATACAGCGTTTTTCTCCTCGACCAGCCTTATGAGATGGCGTTGCTGCCCTTTAAGCAGGTGCAGCGGCCCATTCGCGTCAATATCCGCAAGCGTCGCGAAGGGGTGCTCTTCGACGCGTTCCTCGACTCGCTGCGCCAAGCGTACGCGGGTGAGGTGCACATCAGCCAAGACGCCCTTTCCCGCTACACGACCGCCTTTTAAAAAATGCGCGGTCGGCTCGCGGCACTGCTGCTCGGCTTAGTCTTAGTCGCGCTCATCGAAGGGGGATTGCGGCTGATTCCGGCGTTGGATCCGCCGGCGTTTGCCCTCCAACTAGCGCACATCGAAGGCCGGGCGCTCCACGCGGTCAACCCAGACTATGCCCGTCGCTTCTTCGCCGACATGGCCGAGCCTATCCGGCGCGGCATCCGCATGACCCCGAGGCCCTATATCGAACCCGCACCCGAGGGCGCATTGCGCGTGCTTTTTGCCGGGGGTTCGACTGTACAGGGCTACCCCCACCCCAAGCGTTTATCGGCTCCTTCTTATCTTCAAGAAATGCTCGGCGACCTCTTTCCAGAACGCCAGATTGAGGTTTTTAACGCCGGGATCACTGCTGCTGCGAGCTTTGCCGTGGCCCGCGCCGTAGAAGACGGCACCGCCGCACTCGGGGCGGACTTGGTCGTAGTTTATACCGGACACAACGAGTTATATGGGGTTTATGGAGCGGCCTCATTGGCTCAAGGAGGGCAAGCGGTGTGGATGAAGCGGGTTCACTACGCGCTGGTGCAGTGGCGGCTGAGGCCCTTGGTTGGCAAGCTGATAGGACCGTTGGGCAAAGAGTGGGCAGATGGTCCCTTAATCGAGGTAATGTCTAAGGCCGGCGCGATCCCAGCGGCCGATCCGCGACGGGCGCAGGCAGCGGCCAACTTGGAGACCAATCTCCGCGACGTGGCGGCCTTTTGCCGAGCACGGCATATCCCGCTGGTACTCTGTACGGTGACCAGCAACGAACGTGGTTTCGCGCCAGCGCACATAGAGCCTCCTCTGCTAGATGAGGAACGCGCGCGCTATGTGGATTTTTTGGCGCGGGGCCATAAGGAGCAAGCGTCGCCGGCAGCGCTCGCGGCTTTGGAGCAGGCCGAGGAACTTTATGCGGACGACGCCTATTTGCACTTCTTGCGCGGTCATCACTTAGAGCAGTTGGGCCGTGGGGTTGAAGCACGAGCGGCTTATATGCAGGCACGCGAGTTGGATCCGCGGCCTTGGCGGGCGACGGCAGCCCTAAACGAGGTCGTGCGCCGAGTCGCGGCGGCAGAAGGAGTGTTGTTAGCCGATGTGGAGGCGCGCTTCCGCGCCCATAGCCCGGAGGCCGGCGTGGGTTGGGAACTGATGGTCGATCACTTGCATCCGGTGGCAGCCGGTCAGGTGCTCTTGGCTCGAGCCATTGTCGCTGCGTTGGAAGGAGCACCGGCCCCTTGGCAGATTGCGCCCGGCGCTGCGGATCGATTAGCGACAGCCGACGAATACCGCCGTAGGCTCGGAGACTTGCCCGGCGAGCGGCTGGCCGTGTTGCGGGCCATGGCCGTACTCTTGGCCTCACCCCCTTTGGATGTGGGGAACGAGGGTCAGGTACAGACCTTGCGTCAGCAGGCCGTAGCTCTGTGGGACGAACTAAGCGCTGGAGAGCAGAGTGGAGTCGAGCGATGGCGAACGGGAGAAGGGCCGGAGCTATTGGCTCTGAATGTGGCTGACGCGTGTTATGCCGCTCGGGAGTACGAGCGTGCGCGGGCCTATTATCGCGCGGCCCATTTGGAGGAGCCTTATACGATATGGGGCGATTTGTGGAGCACGTTGCGCTATGTCCGTTGCGGACAACTCGCGAAGATCCCCATTGGATCGGCTGAGCGCTCCACGCTCCACGCTCTGCTAGACCGCTTGCGCTTCTTGAGCGAAGCCCCAGACTTTTCTCTAGGACTCCAGGACTTTATCCGCGGCTATACCTACCATTTACTCGGGGAGCATGTTAAGGCGTTGGCAGCGTTAGAGAGCGCAGTGCAAGACGCGAATATCCGCAAGACGTTCACAACGGACTTGCTAGAGCTGATCGTCGCCGAGTTGATAATTTCGGGCCGTTTAGCCGACGCTGAGCGATATGCGGTAGAAATAGCCGCTAAACAGGGCCAAGAGGCGTTCGGCCGCGCCCTTGTCGAACAGATCAGGGCGAGTCAGAAGCCGCGCTGATGCTCTCGCCTTCGACGAGCGCGATGGCTTGGTTGGCTGCAAAGGGGCCGAATCGCTCTACGCGGCCCGAAGGCCAACGCACTACTAGCGAGTCGAGTTGCGGCCGTTTGCCCAGTCCCAAACAGATGCGGAGTTGGCTCTGTGATAGGTACGAGCGGCTACCACGCAGTTCCCTAGTCTGGACTAGGTCGCCGCTAGTCGCCGTCAGTCGAGCGCCGATGCCGTTTGGGTTGCCGTTGACTCCCGCTAGCTGAATGGTGATCCAGTGATTGGCGTCGCCGAGGTCGTTGCGCAGCAAGCTGAGCGGTTGTCCTGAATTGAAAACTAGTAGATCGGGATCGCCGTCGCTGTCGTAGTCGCCGGTGGCACTGCCGCGGCTGACGCTTTCTAGGGCGAAGCCGGGGCCGGCTGTCGCGGAAACCTCGGCTAAGCGGCCGCTGTCATTGCGGAAGAGCAAATTGCGCTGTCCATAGCTGGTGGATTGGTCGATGTCGAGGACGTTGTCGAGGACGTGGCCGTTGGCGGCAAATAGATCGAGATCGCCGTCGAGGTCGGGGTCGAAAAACTGGGTGCCAAACCCGAGAAAGGGCAGCGACGGCAAGCCTACCCCGGCGGCAAAGGTCGCAACCGAGAAGAAGCCGCCTTCGCCCCGATAGAGCGCGTTAGGCTCGGCTTGGAAGTTGGTCACCGTTAAATCGAGCACGCCGTCGCCGTTGTAGTCCCCCCAATCTACTCCCATACCCGCTTCCATCTGCCCGTCTTGGCCATAAGCTACGCCCATCAGTCCCGCTCGTTCGGCAAAGGTCCCGTCGTGACTGTTGTGGTAGAGAAAATTGCGCACGGCATCGTTGGCCACGTAGATGTCGGGCCAACCGTCGCTGTCGTAGTCGCCAAAAACCACCCCCAGCCCCTTGCCGCTCGCATCGGCGATGCCGGCCTCTGCCGAGACATCAACAAAGTGTCTCGCGCTATCGTTGCGGTAGAGCAGATCGGCTTGGCCTTGGAAGTTGTCTGGATGCGGATAGCCGACAGGTGCTTGACCGCCATAGCTTTCGTAGCCGGCCATATAGGGCACTTGGTCGGCGCGAGCTGCGGCCGGATCGTAGGATACGTAGTTGGCGACATAGAGGTCGAGATCGCCGTCGCGGTCGTAATCGGCAAAGGCACAGCTCGTGCCCCAGCGCACATCGGCAACGCCGGCCTGCCGTCCCATTTCGGCAAAGTGTCCGTCGTCGTTGCGAAAGAGTGCGTTGGGGCCAAAGTTGGTCAGGTAGAGGTCGAGGTCGCCGTCGCTGTCGTAGTCGGCCGCGGCAACCCCCATGCCAACGCCTGGGTGGGCGACCCCGGCTGCGACTGAGACAAAGCGGTGGTCGTCGTTGCGAAAAAGACTATTGACAGGGACCGCATCGCGTGGGTTGGGGGCGATAAAAGCGCCGTTTACGGCGTAAATATCCAAATCGCCATCGCCATCGTAGTCAAAGAAGGCACCCCCGCCGCCCATGGTCTCGGGGAAATAGCGCTGGAGACTGCGACCGTTTTCGTGCTGCCATGTCAGGCCGACGTCAGGTGCTACTTCGACAAAGTGGAGAGACGAAGCTGTGGGTGCGGCGTGCGGCAACGGTGCAGGTGGTGTGGTCTCTTCGGTGGCGCTACAGGCCAGACAGAGCAAGCAGATGAGAAAAACTAGCATGGACATATCAGGGACTCGGCAGTTGGGCGAGCCGCTCGCGGGCTTGGCGCAGGAAGTCCGGGTCGCCTTGCCACTTGTCGATAAAAGCTTGGTAGCAACGGCGTGCTTCCGAGATCGCGCCTTGGGCTTGGTACACGGTTGCTAGCGCGTAATAAGTCCGCGCAAAAGTCGAATCAGCGGCAATGGCCGCCTGATAGGCTCGTTGCGCTTGAGCTGGCTGCCCTTTTTGCAAGAATAGGCTACCGAGATTATAGTGGGCATCGGCCAGTGTTGAATCGGCGGCAATGGCCGATTCCAGCGCCCGTTGCGCCGCAGCTTCCTCGCCTAAACTTAGTTGTACGTGGCCGAGGTTATTCCAAGCTGTAGCCGAAGACGAATCCAGCGCAAGAGCGTACTCGAAGGCCGTGCGGGCTTCTTGATACTGGTTGCGCCGCATATGGACATAGCCACGGGCGAAATGGAGCTTGCTGGTGCGTACATCTTCTGGGTGCTGGGAAATGCCTCGGCGGCATAATTCGAGCACTTCTTGGTCGTCTCTTCGCGCCAACAAAAGCCCGCTTAGCGAAATTAGGGCCTCTAAGTCGTCTGAATCAGCTAGCAGTATGGCCCGATAGTGGGTAAGGGCGTCGTCGTCTCGACCCAGTTGCCGATAGTGATGGGCTAGCTGCAAACGAGTCTCAAGATCGTCGGGGTTGGAGTCGAGCTGACGGCGCAAATGTGCGACTTGGGCTGCATCAGCGGCGAGGGTCTCAAAGCGCGCCAGTGCTGCCTGCGCTTGGGTTGGTTGCCCCAGTTCCAAAAACGCCGAAGAAAGGTTGTAGTGTGCTTCGATCAGGTACGGCTTGAGCGCGAGCGCATAGCGAAAAGCGGCCAACGCTTCTGGGTAACACCGCTCGGCTAGGTGCAGCAAGCCCAGCAGACGGTGGCTTTCTGCTTGGGTCGAGTCTTGGGCGAGGGCTAGGTCGAGCGCGGCTCGGGCCTCGTCATAACGGCCTTGACGCAGGTAGAGCCGACCGAGTTGCTGCCGCACTTCAAGGTCTTCCCCGCCCACCGCTAGTGCCGTGTGCAGTCCTTTTTCGGCTAGGTCATAGCGCCCCTGTTTGGCGTAGAAGAGAGGTAGGGTGCGGAGGGCGGGAACGTAGGTCGGAATGTGTTCGAGCAACTCGATAGCCAGCGGCAGGTGCCCTCGGTCGGCCTCGATTACCGCGAGGTTGTGCCGGGCGCGATGATAGGTGGAGTCGGCTACGAGCGCGGCTTTGTAGGCTCGGACAGCCCGCTCCACGTGCCCGAGCCGGGCGTCGAGATCGCCCAATGCACAGTGCGCTGCGGCGTCGAGTGAGTCTAGGGTTAGCGCTTTTTCAAAGGCGTGCCTTGCCTCGGCGTAGCGGTGTTTTTCGGCAAAGGCGAGTCCGGTCTGCACCAAGTGATCGCTTTCTTCTTCTAGGCCAGAATCTACCCCGCAACTACTTAACATCGCCCATAGTGCGATGAGTGGGATAGCCAAGCTCATCGCGGTGCGCGCTCTTGCGCGGATAGTTGCCGTCGGGCCTCGGCGATTTTGGCCTGTAAAGATTCACTGGCCGCTCCACCAGACGGAATGTTCTCCCAGAGCGCAATGGCCCGGGCGAATTCGCCGCGGCGGGCGTGAATATCACCGAGCAGTATGTGAGCACTATAGAGTTTTGTATCTAGTTCGATGGCCTGCTCGACGGCGGCCTGCGCTTGGTCGAGTTGATCCATTTCGAGGTAGGCATTGCCGATATTGGAGTGGTAAAAACCCGTAGATGGGGAAAACCGCACGGCCCGCTCGTATTGTTTGAGGGCCTTTTCTAGTTCCCCTCGCTTGTGCAAGATCAAGCCCAGATTGTTGTGGCTTTCGGCCAAGGTCGAGTCGTGGCTCAGGGCTTCGAGGTAGTAGCGCGCTGCCAAATCGTCCTTGCCCCGGCGCTGGAGCAGGGTACCCAATCCTTGGTACCCTAGGCCATAGGTCGAATCGATGAGGATGGACTGGCGGTAGTGCTCGACGGCCAATTTGAGACGCCCAAAGCGACTGTAGAGGGCGGCGAGATTGGAGTGGGCTTGGGGTTGATCGGGGTACTGGCGCACCGCGTCTTGGTGGGGTTTGAGTTGAGTGTTTTGTTCGTCCAAGACGCGTGCTCGCTCGAGGGCGCGCTGTCCCTCTGCGGCGCGACCCATGCGCAACAGAGCTTGCCCGATTCCGAGAAACGCGGCCGGCTCGTGCGGGCTGAGGTGCGCGATTTGGCGCAGTTGGCGCTCGGCCTCTTGGTAGTTGCCCAACTTTAGGTCTGCTAGACCTAGCTGTAGCCGAGCTTGGAGGTGGGTGGAGTCGGCAGTGGCGATGGCGGCGAAAACCTCGCGGGCTTCTTGTAGCTGGCCTTCGCGTTGGTGGATCACGCCTAGGATATACCGTGCTTCGACAGCGTTAGGGGCTAGTGCCAATGCCTCGGTGAGGAGTTGGCGAGCCTCCTCTACTTTTCCGTGTACATCATAGAACATTTTGCCCAAGGCGATGCGGGGACCGGCGTAGTCGGGTTTTAGTTCAAGTGCTTTCTCAAACTGAGTCTGCGCCTCGGCAAAACGACTCTGGGCGTGCAATACAACGCCGAGATAGTAATGGTATTGGGGGTTGTCCGGGGCTTGTTGCAGTGCCTGACGATAGGCTTGCTCGGCATGGGTGAAGAGGCCGCGGGCTTGGAGTGCGCGACCAGCGGCAAAGGTCTGAGCCGCCGAGTCGGCAGGTGGGGCGAGAGCTTGCGGTGGATCGGGTGTCTCGCGGGCACAGGCGGTACATAAGACCCAAAAAAGCAGGACAAAGCGCATAGTTCTACTCCGGTATGAGGCGATTGATACTTGGATTTCGTCGGTAAAAAGCGGCTCAGCGCTGAGAACGGGCGGCGCGCAAGCAAAGATCAAAAGAGCTTGGAAGTAGCTAGACAACGGGCCTCCTATGGCGTTTCGATCCGGCGATAGGCTTCGTCGAGCAGACGCTGCGCGTGGGCGGAGGGCCCTCTCGCTAGCACTTGGCGCAGCCGGTCAATGGCCGCGGCGTGGTTTCCATTTTCGAGTTCGATGAGCGCGAGGTTGACGTGAGCCTCTGGATTGTCTGGGGATAGTTCTAGGGCTTGGAGGAACTGGGTGCGTGCTTTTGCGGTGTGCCCAGCGATTAGGTGCATCGCGCCTATGGCGACGAGTGCTTCGGGCTGTCTCTCGACGGACAATGCTCGGTGGTATTGGCTCAATGCGGCCTCGGCTTGCCCGGCTTGCTGGAAGGCTCTCCCCAGCTCGTAGTGCAGCCAGAAGTCCTGTGGCTGCCAGGAAAGCGCCTGTTGCAAGTGGGTTACGGCCTCGGCATAGTACCCTTGGCGGTAGAGCAGGCGACCGTAGTAGTAGTGGGCCATGCCGGACTCTGAATCTCGTTCGAGGACGTGACGCAAATGTGCTGCGGCTTGCTGTGGTTTATTGGTCGCTAGGTAAATCCGGCCTAGAAGGACGCGAGTATCAGTCCGCTGGGGATTTTCCGCTAGGGTCTGGAGGGCCTCGCGTTCACTTTCTCCATAGCGCTCTTGGTGAAAGTACGACACGGCTAGATTGTGGCGGGCGTAATTGTACTCTGGATCTAATTCCAGTGCCCGGCGCGAGTAACGCGCAGACAGGGCGTAGTCTTGCTTGCGCAGATGCACCTCGCCAAGGTCGAAGTAGAGCTGAGCGTCTTCTTCAGTCGGCGCGGCCTCGGCGAGATTGCACAGGACTAATAGGCCCCCGAGAGGTAGGGCAAGCACTGTGGTGCGGATATAGGCTCTGCGGCGCACACCTAGATAGAACTGAAAAATGGCAAAAGCAGCAAAAGCGATCAGCACCAGCACGACTGGCATGCGGTAGCGGGCTGCCGGAAAAAAGAGTACGACTGAAGCCATGTACACGAAAGCGTAGAGCCGCAGCAAGGCAATCGGCGGCGTCCACTTTCCCCTCATGCTCAGCCCCAAGCCGAGCAAGCTCAGTGGGCCGATCAGGCCGAAGGGTATCGACACGTGCCAATCCCAGAGCAAGAGACTTAAAATTCGCGAGTGTTGGCGGGCGTAGTAGATGTCTTGATTGCGCTTGGTCTCCGGGCCACTCCAAAAGTGGAATACCTTTTTGCCGAGCAGACCGAGATAATCGAGGGGCTGCGTGATTATATAATTGAGGGATTTGCCCAAGAAAAAGGCCGATTGGGCGGCTGCGGTCTTATGCCCAGAGTTTTCCGCCTCGGCGATCATGGTCTCCCACTGCACACCCGGACGCAGCGAGACCGTGCGCTCGTAGTCGGCGTTGTTGCCAATGTAGAAATTAACCCCAGCATTGGAGGAGATAAAGACGAGGTCCGATTCAATAGTCCAGTTGCGATAGGTAACGGGCAGGATAACCAAGGCTATGGGAACGATAAAAGAGAACAGGGAGCCATAGGCAGATGTGCGCCGGTGCCATAGTGTCCAGGCGCAAAAGGCCGCGATAAAGAGCAAGATATTGGGGCGAGTGAGGGCCGCAAGGCCCGCGAGGAGGCCGGTTAGCACCCAATAGCGCCCATGATCGCGTCTCCACGCCAGCAACAGGCCGTACAGGAGCAGGAGATTGAGGAAGACTTCCAACGGTACGGCCAATAGCTCGCCCTCAAAGTAGAGCAAGGAACCGTATAAAGCTGCCATGATGCCAGCGATGCGGCCGACCTGTTCGCCAAAGGCGTGCCGGGCCAATGCGTACACCAATAGGCAGGAAAGAACGCCGAGTCCCACGTGTACGAGCCGGATGCCGACGAAGTACGAGGCTGGTAGGAGCCAGCAAACGAGTGTCAGCAGGTAGATGTAGAGAGGGGGTTGCCAATACGGTTCGTCCCCTTCCCAGAATGGACCGCTGGCAAGAAGGGTCTGTGCCTGTTTGAGAAAGGTCTGGGCGTCAACTACGGGCGCGTCGAAGAAGGGACTGGCGCGGTGTTCCCACAGATAGCCCAGCCGCAGTGCAAGAGCGGCTAGCAGGAGCGCGCCCAGAAAGAAACGGGTGCTGCGCGCCATGGCGTTAGAATGGTGACGAGGAAGGGAAATTCTGCAAGCGTTTTACGGCGCGACGTTGCCTATTCCTGCGGAACCGGGCAGCGTCGCGCATTTTGGTTAATAGGCCAGCGATAGGGTGCCCGAGCGCTCCGTGGAGACGTTGTCCAAGTCGATGGCAAGCCGGTAGAGATAGATGCCCGGCGCGGCGACGTGGC
>JAPPEG010000142.1 GCA_028875345.1 Gemmatimonadota bacterium | reverse complement strand
TCCAGTCGAGGATGTAGAGCCGCCCGTCGGGGCCGTAGGTCAGGTCTTGTGGCAGGTAGAAGAGCGCTTGCAGCAGCGGAGCTTCTTCCGGGCCTTTGCCGGCGTCGCCCGTGCCAGCAAAGGTTTCGATGCGTCCGTAGGGGATGCTAGGGCCAGTGGGCGCATCCCCGCAGGCGAGCAGGGCGATGAGCAAGAGTGCTAGGTAGATCATGGCAAGACGACGCGGCGGATGCGGTGGTTGTACGTGTCGGCGATATAGAGCCGTCCCTGCGGGTCGAAGTCGAGCCCGGCAGGTCGGTTGAGGGCTGCGCTGAGGGCCGGTCCACCATCGCCAGAAAAGCCTTCCTCGCCGCTGCCAGCAACGGTCTCAATGGTGCCAGTCGCTAGGTCGAGGGCGCGGATGCGATGATTCAGTTCGTCGGCAATGTAGAGCCTACCGTCGGGGCCAAAGGCCAAATCGCGCGGGTTGTTGAGAGCTGCGCTGAGAGCGGGTCCACCGTCGCCGCTGCCATCGGCCGCGCCGGTGCCTGCCACCGTTTCGATCCGGTCGAGGTCGAAGTCAACGCGGCGGATGCGGTGGTTGAGGGCGTCGGCGATATAGAGCCGGCCCTGCGGACCAAAGATCAGGCCTCCGGCTGGCGGCGGGTTAGCCCCGGCTGGCATTTGGAGTTGGGCGTCGCGCGGGCTGCCGCCATCGCCGGCGAACCCGGCCACGCCGGTGCCTACAACGGTGGTGATAATGCCGTTGGGGTCTATTTTGCGCACTCGCTGATTGCGCTGGTCGAGGATGTACAGCCCGCCGTCAGGGCCTAAGACCGTTTGCGGCGGCTGGCTCAGAAGCGCGTCGCGAGCCGGTCCGCCGTCGCCGGCAAATCCCGGACCTGCACCGCAGATGACTTGGACGAGTCCGGTCTGCGGGTCGTAGAGGCGCAGCTTGTGGTTGTGCCAAGCCGTCAGCAGCAGGGTGCCGTCGGCTAGCGGCAGGAGATGGGTCGGGTGGTTGAGGTGGACCTCGGTGCCGGGCGCGCCAGGAGGTACTTGATCGGATTCGTCGTAAGGGCCGTCGCCGACGAAGTCCGTGCCAATGACGGTGACGAGGGTGCCCTCCTGGGTCACGCGGCGCACGCGGTGGTTGTTCCAGTCGAGGAGGTAGGGACCCGAAGGGGTGAAGGTGAGATCGACGGGCCAGTAGAGGGTGGAAGCTAGCAGTGGCTGGCCGTCGCCGTTGAAACCAGCCTCGCCCGTGCCGGCCCAAGTGCAGATGGTGCCGGGCGCGTCCGTGCAGAGGGATTGCGGGCTGCTGTCCGAGCCGGTGCTGTTGGAACAAGCCGTCAGCAGCAGTGCGAGGATAAGGGCTATGAAGCGGTTAGTGGACATAGTCAGTACGTTGAGCTAAACAGTAAATATATAAAAAAATGGATAATGCAAATTATCGATCGAGCAGGGGCGGTATAACGTGACTTTGCGCTCGGCCGTGTTGGGGATTGTGGTTGTAATGGCCATTGTCATGGGAGCGCCCTATTCGATTTGGATGGTGCGCTCTTCAGAGATTACGTGGTCGTATTTTCCGACTAGCGCCGGTTTTTGCTTTGTGGTGGTTCTGCTGGCGAATGCGCTGGTGCGGTGGGTGCGGCCCGCGTGGGCGTTGCGGCCTGCCGAGTTGGCGATCATTGTGATTATGGGCTTGGCAGCGACCGGGATTCCGACCTTTATCGTCGGGACCTTGCTGGCGATTATTTCATCGCCGTACTACGGAGCGACTCCAGAAAACGATTGGGCGGGCAACATTCATCCCTACCTGCCCGATTGGGTCGTCCCCCGCGCCGACGGCGATGCCATGCGTTGGTTCTACGAGGGACTGCCCAAGGGGCAAGCCCTGCCGTTCGATGTCTGGATCGGACCGCTGTTTTGGCTGTTGAGCCTGATCCTGACCGTGTACTTCGCCTGCTTCTGCTTGGTGGTGATCTTTCGCCGCCAGTGGGTCGAGCACGAGCGGCTGGTCTTCCCCCTGATGGAGATGCCGAGGTTGTTGATCGACGACGACGGGCGGGCGATTGTGCGCTCCAGGGGGTTTTGGGTCGGCGCGGCGATTCCACTGGGGATGATCCTGTTTAATATCATTGGTTCGTTCTACATCGGCTTTCCCAAAATCAACTTCAATCACGCCGTCAATCTACAACTGAGCCGGGAGTTTCCCACCATCAGCCTGATGCTCTACTTCCCAGTGATCGGCTTTATGTACCTAGTCAGCACTAGCGTCTCGTTTAGCATCGTGTTCTTTTACTTGGTGGCCGTGTTGCAAGAGGGGATTACCAACCGCATTGGCTACGACGTGACGCGACCCGACGCTTTCGTCTGGGGGATGCAGTCGCTTTCTTGGCAGGCGTGGGGTGGCTTTACGGCGATGGTGCTGTTGAGCTTGTGGATGGCGCGGGGCCATCTAGTGGCAGTCGTGCGCCAAGCCCTGGGAGGACGGCGGACGCTAGACGACCGCGAGGAAATGGTTTCGTATCGCACGGCGGTTTGTGGATTTATTGCCGCGTTGGTCTATATCCTCGGCTGGCTGTGGCGGTCCGGGATGGATCTGCACATTGCCGTGCTCTTTGTCTTCGGCGTGTTGGTCGCTTACTACGGCATCACGCGGCTGGTGGTGCAGGCCGGGGTCTATTTTTTGACGCCGCCGGTGGGTGCTCAAGCCTTTGCCTTGGCGATAACCGGCACGAGTATCGGTGGGCACAATTTAGTGGCGTTGGGGGTTTCCTATACTTGGTTCGGGGATGTGCAATCGCTTTTTATGCCGGCGGCGGCGCACGGCGCACGGCTTGGGGAATTGTACCGGGTTCGCCGGTCGATGGCCCTGGCGCTGGGCATTGCTGCGGTCGTGGGATTCACGACCTGTCTCTATTTTGTTCTCTCGCTGTGCTACAAATATGGCGCGGGCAATTTCGGCTCTTGGTACTTTATCGCCGGCGGTGGTGCCGGCGGCATGGCGTACAACGGAGTGATCCGCCATTTCAACGACCCTTGGCCGACCGACTGGAACAAGCTGTCCTACTTTGGGATCGGGATGGTGGTGTACTCAATTTTGGCCTTCCTCCAGTATCGCT
>JAPPEG010000031.1 GCA_028875345.1 Gemmatimonadota bacterium | reverse complement strand
CCATGGCCTGCTGGCCTGGGGAGGGCGACTTTGTCATCAAAGACGCGCAAAATCCAGCGCGCGAAATCACCGACATCGCCGACTTCCAGGAAATCCGCACCCGCTACGAACAAACCCGCGTCCACAATCCCGGCCGTGGCTGGACCCCTTTTGCCGAACGCCAAGCCTAACTAACAGGAATAACGCGATGAAAACCTATCTCGAAGGTTGCGGCGTCCCGACGACCCAAATCGGTCAAGCCGAGATTCCCCGCCTGATTATGGGTATCCATCCCTACGATGGCTGTTCCTACCAGAACAAGGAGCGCGACGCTGAAAATTTTCGCGCCTTTAGTCGCGTCCAATCCGTAGCCGACGTGTTGCGTTACGCGGTCGAAGAGGGCGGCATTACTGCCGTCCAAGTGGATCACATGCTGCCCGAACTCGACCGCCTGCACCTGCAGGCGATCTGGGAAACCGAGCAACAAACCGACACCCAAATCGGCATGGTGGCCTACATCCTAATCCCGGTGACCTTGGACGGCGAAATCGTCTCCTATTCCGAGCGCGCCCACTCGACTTTCTACGCCCGCAACGAATCCCTCGGCGGCACGGCCTTCCGCGAGAGCTTCCACCGCGACGACATCATCCGCTACAACTTAGGGGACACTTTCGACGGCATCGTCACCCCGGAGACTGTGCCACCGTACACAGCAGAAGACGCTGCCCGCTTTGAGATTGACTACAGCATCCTCGAACAATATCTGGGCTTCTTCGCTGGCTGCGATATCCTCATCGCCGACCCCGGAGCTGAAATCGACCTGCTGGCGATGACCGGCCGCTTCGACCTGATCCACGAGTACTTGGGCTTTCTGCGCCAGCGCTTCGACACCGTTATCACCAGCGTCCACCACGCGGGTGTCACCCTACCGCTCCTCGAAGCCGAAAACATTCCCGTCGATGGCTACCTGACCACCGTCAACGCCCCGGGCACCTTCATGTTCCCCACCCGCGATATGGCCATTGACGCGATCAAAAATGCCAGCAAACCCGTCATCGCCATCAAGCCACTGGCCGGCGGTCGCTACCTTGGCCCCAAGGCATTCGAATATGTCTTCAAAGAGGTAGGCGTCTCGGCCTCGATGTTTGGGATGGGCACCCTAGGCCAAGTCCGCGAAACTACACAGGCAGCGCGAGAAGTTCTGGGGGTATGAACTTCACCCACTGGATTTTCGATCTCGATAATACCTTAGCTGATAGCGCCATTGATTTCAATGCTATGCGCGAGGAATTGGGTTTGCCTTTGGGGAAGGGGATGCTCGAAGAAATTGACACCCGCCCCGCTGCCGAAGCAGCCGCGCTCAGACGCCGCCTTGCCGCGCTCGAACGCGAGTACGCGCTTCGCGCCCAGCCCCTACCCGGCGTCCACGCGCTGCTGAGCTCACTGGTCGAACGCGGTTTCCGGCTCGGCATCCTCACCCGCAATAACCACGCCAATGCGTTGCAGACGCTCGCCGTTTGCGACCTCGCCGAATTCTTCGATCCCGCCCACGTCTTAGGCCGCGACGAGGCCGCCCCCAAGCCCGATCCCGATGGCATCCACAAGCTGCTCGCCGCTTGGGATGCTGCGCCAACAACCGCCGTGATGGTCGGCGACTTCCGCTATGACCTCGAAGCTGGCCGCCGCGCCGAAGTTACCACCATCTACTACGATCCTCTCGATCAAAACGAGTGGACTGATAAAGCCGACTTCCGCGTCCAAAGCCACGCCGAGCTACTCGCGCTGGCGCATCGGGTACGCGGCTGAAAACATTCCGTAAGCCCCTACTCGCCGCCAACGAAGACGGTTGACCATGTTCGCTACATACTCCAAAACCCAACTCGCCAAGCTTCGCCGATCCGCTTTTTGCGCCTTTCTACTCTCGCTTGGAGCCGGGCCGTTGCTCGGCCAAACTGCATTCATCAACGAAATTCACTACGATAACACCGGCAAGGATACCGGCGAAGCCATCGAGATCGCCGGCCCAGCCGGGACCGATCTTTCCGGCTGGGCCTTGGTGCTCTACAACGGACGGAATGGCGCTTCATACCGCACTAAGCACTTGAGCGGGGTCATACCAGATCAGGCCAACGGGTTCGGAGCGATCTCCTTCGGCTTTGCAAAAAGCATCCAAAACGGTTCCCCCGACGGGATCGCCCTAGTCGCCAAGGGGCAGGTCGTCCAGTTCCTCAGTTACGAAGGGACATTCGCGGCAGTAGGTGGGCCGGCTGACGGCATGACCAGCACCGACATCCGGGTTGCCGAATCCAATTCCACGCCAGTGGAATTTTCCCTGCAACTAAGGGGCACCGGCACCGCGCCGAGTGATTTTTTTTGGAGCATACCGACCCGGGCTAGCTTTGGTGCCCCAAATGCCGACCAAGTCTTCGGCACAAACGCGGCCTCTCCCCCGGTGCTCAAAATCTGCGAAATCCAAGGGGCTAGCCACACCTCGCCGCACAAGGACGAGCAGGTCTCGACGCGGGGCATTGTAACGGCGGTCGCACGCAATGGTTTCTACTTCCAAGATCCAACCGGAGACGGCGATGAGCGCACATCCGACGGGATGTTCGTCTATACCAAAAGCGCCCCAAAGGTCGCCATCGGCGACGAGGTACAGGTGACCGGCACCGTGATCGAATACATTCCCGGCGGTGCGGCTACCAACAATCTGTCGATAACCCAGTTCTCGCAGCCCGACCGCATTCAGACCTTGTCAACCAACAACCCCACGCCGACTCCAGTGGTCCTTGGCGCGGCCGGCCGCCAGCCGCCGACAAAGGTGATCGACAACGACCGCTTCGCAGTTTTCGACCCGGCCGAGGACGGCATTGACTTCTACGAGTCGCTAGAGGGAATGTTGGTGGAGGTGCAGAACGCGGTCGCCATTAGTCCGACCAACCGCTTTGGCGAGATTGTCGTCCTCGCCGACGCGGGGGCCGGGCAGCAGCTCAACTCGCGGGGCGGGTTGAATCTAACGCCGGATACCCTGCATCCGCAGCGCATCCAGCTCGACGACAGCCTGCTACCCGGTGCCATGCCGGCTGTGCAGGTCGGCGATGCCCTCGGCCATGTGCGCGGCCCGGTTAGC
>JAPPEG010000193.1 GCA_028875345.1 Gemmatimonadota bacterium | reverse complement strand
TCCTGTGGGACGTCGAAAGCCGAAAGCCGCTGACCACCCTCAAAGGACATACCGGGAATGTCTATTCCGTGGCGTTTTCGCCCGACGGAGCGACGCTGGCGTCCGGCTCAAGCGATGACAACGTAATCCTGTGGGACGTCGAAAGCCGAAAGCCGCTGACCACCCTCAAAGGACATACCGGTTGGGTCCAATCTGTCTCGTTTTCACCCGACGGTACCATGCTCGCGTCCGGGGCCGAGGACGGTACGGTCTTGCTCTGGCGATCTTTTGCTAAGTAGGAGCGGCACCATGACGGGAAAATTGCAACACAAGACCGCGTTGATCACCGGTGCTGGCCGGGGCATCGGGCGAGCCATCGCCGAGTGCTTTGTCCGCGAGGGAGCGCGAGTGGCTGTCGCCGACATAGACGCAAGCACCGCCCGCGCCACAGCTACTGAGATCGGCGCATTGGGATTGGAAATGGACGTGTCGGCCAAAGCCTCAGTCCTCGCCGGCACGAGCCGCGTGCTCGACGAGTTCGGCCAACTCGACATCCTCGTCAACAACGCCGGCTACTTGGTTTATACGACCTTTGAATCGTGCAGCGAAGAAAACTGGGACCGCATCGTCGATGTCAACATGAAAGGCCCCTTCCTCTGCGCCCAAGCGGTCATTCCCCATATGAAGGCTCGCCGTCAGGGAGTCATCATCAACATGACTTCCCTAGCGGCCAAGACCGGCGGGCTAGCCGCTGGCCCTCCCTACGCAGCGGCCAAAGCCGGCGTCCTCACCCTGACCATTGGCCTAGCGCGCGCCCTCGCCCCCGACCAAATCCGCGTCAACGCCATTGCTCCTGGCGTCATCGACACAGCCATGACCTCCGCCCCCGAACACGACCAACTCAAGGCCTCCATTCCCCTCGGCCGCTCCGGCCAGCCCGAAGACGTAGCCAACTGCGCGCTCTTTCTGGCTTCGGACGACGCGCGGCACATCACCGGCGAGACCATCGATGTCAACGGGGGTTTGTACATGGACTGATCGCGCAGGTGCAAGCACCCTAACACCGGCGCTGATCAGACTAAGGATTATCGTTGTAAAGGATTTTTCAGTCGCGACCAGCGGCCAAATCGCGCACTAGGGCGGCGTAGCCCGCCTCCCCTTCCCGTTCCCAGACCTCCAGCAGCACCGATCCGACGATGCCGATTTCGGCCTGACCCTGTAGCTGGCGCAAATCTTCCCCGCTGCGCAGGCCAAAGCCGATTCCCAACGGCAGATCAGTCGCTTTGCGGCACCGCGCAATAAACCGATAGAGGTCCTCTCCTAAGTCGGTCTGACGGCCAGTTACGCCCTTGCGCGCCACCGCATAGACAAACCCTTCGGCTTGAGCACCGATTTGCTGCAACCGCTGGTCGGTGTTGGTCGGGGTCATCAGCACAATCGGCGTTTGCTCGCACTCAGCGCCTGCTGCCCACAGATCGCCGTACTCTTCGACCGGCAAGTCGGGCAGGATAAAGCCGCAGGCCCCGCTTGCTGCCAAGCGGCGGCAGAATGGGCCGTGCCCCAAGCGGAACGCCGTGTTGTAGTAGCCCATCATCAAATGCGGAAAGGGAAAAGTCACTGTTGCGCGCTGCATCAAGTCGAAGTATTCGTCGAGGGTAAGGCCGCTTTCTAGGGCCTGCTGGTTGGCTCGCGCAAAGGTCGGACCGTCGGCGATTGGCTCGCTAAAGGGCATCTGCAATTCGACCAAATCGACCTCGGCTTCGGCCATGATCTCCAGCATCCGCCAGTTGGCCTCCAGCGAGGGAAAACCAGCGATCAGATGCGTCATCAGCAGCACCTTGCGCTCGGTGAGCCGCTCTTCGATATAGGCCTGCAGATTCACGACCGAGCGGCCTTGTCGGCGAGGAAGCGCTGCCAGTTTTCGTCTTCGAGCGCGTCGGCAATGGTGAAGATGTCCTTGTCGCCGCGGCCCGACAGGCCAATCAGCACCACTTGGTCGGGCGTCATCGCGCCCACTTCGCGCAGGGCACCGGCCAAGGCATGGGTACTTTCGAGCGCGCCGATAATTCCCTCACTGCGCATCATTCGCTTGAGGGCTTCGATCACTTCTTGGTCGGTCGCAGCTTCAATGCGCACCCGGCCTATCTCGGCCAAGTGGGCAAGGATCGGACTGACGCCGATGTAGTCTAAGCCTGCCGCTACCGAATGCGTGTGCCGCATTTGACCTTCGGCGTCCTGAAAGAAGAAGGTCTTGTAGCCTTGGGCGACCCCGGGCGTGCCGACGAGACCGGCTAGGCGAGAGGCATGATCGCCCGTCTCCAGCCCTCTCCCCCCAGCTTCGACTCCGACCAACTCGACGGCCGCGTCGTCGAGAAATCCCAAGAATAGACCCGTGGCATTGGACCCGCCGCCGACGCAGGCGTACACCCTATCGGGCAGACGCCCCACTGAGTCCAATAGCTGCTGACGGCTCTCCTCACCGATGATTCGCTGGAAATAAGCGACGATTTGCGGGAAGGGATGCGGGCCGCACGCTGTGCCGAGCACATAGTGCGTGTCGGCCATGGAATAGGCCCAATCGCGGAGGCTCTCGTTGATCGCATCCTTGAGCGTGGCCGAGCCATCGGTCACGGGCACCACCTCGGCACCGAGTTGCTCCATCCAGAACACATTGGGCCGCTGACGCTCCACATCGACGGCCCCCATGTAGATGGTGCATTCCAGCCCTAAGCGAGCGGCCATCGTCGCTGTGGCCACGCCGTGCTGGCCAGCACCCGTCTCGGCAATGACCCGGCTTTTGCCCATGCGGCGCACCAACAAGCCCTGGCCCATGACGTTGTTGACCTTGTGGGCACCCGTGTGATTGAGGTCCTCGCGCTTGAGAAAGATCCGCGCCCCGCCGACCTCGCGGGAGAGATTTTCGAGCAAGGTAATTGGGGTCGGTCGGCAGGAATACGTCCGCATCACCTGCTCAAACTCCGTCCAAAAGGAAGAGTCGCGGCGCGCGTCCTCAAAAACTTGGGTCAGTTCGTCGAGAGTTGTGCGCAGAATTTCGGGGATAAAGGCCCCACCGTACTCGCCGTAGTACCCAAGGCGCGGGTGGTTAAAAATGGCGTCTGTCAGCCCCATCTCAATCGGTCAGATTGGCACGCCTGAGCGCTTCCAGCATAGCGCTGCTGCCCTGCTCTGCTTCCTGCTCCTGCTGCTGCCGCTGGCGGAACTCGGCGAGATGGGTTTCGGATTCGAGGGCATCGACTTGGCTGATCGACAGGCGCAAGCGCTGGCGGCGGACATCCACTTCGAGCACCACCACCTTGACCTCTTCCTCGAGCGAGAGAACCTCGCGTGGGTGGCTGATGCGGCGGTCGGCGATCTCTGAGACGTGGACCAGTCCGCGCACGCCTTTGGCTAACTCGACAAACGCGCCAAAATCCTCTAACCCATCGACCTTGCCGGTGACGACCGTGCCGACTGCGAACTGCTCTTTGATCTCTTGCCAAGGGTCCTTTTCCAGCGCCTTAATCGACAGCGAGATCCGTTCCTTGCGCCGCTGGCCCAAGTCCTTGGTGCGCAAGACCGCGACTTGGACTTGCTGCCCCACCTCGAGGACTTCTTGGGGATGGCCAACGCGCCGATGGCTGATCTCCGAGACATGCACCAAACCCTCCACCCCGGAACCTAAATCGACGAACGCACCAAAAGACTCCAGCCGCGTTACTTTGCCCTCCAGTTGCGCGCCTTTCTTTAGCTGGCTGCGCACCGCACCGGCGGCCTTGTCCTGCTCGGCTTCGAGCAAGGCCCGGCGCGACAGGACGATCACGCGACCCTGATGGCGGAACTCGATAATTTTAAAGGTCAAAGTCTGGCCACGGTATTCTTCGGCGTTTTCCACGTACTGAGTATCAACGTGTGAGATCGGGCAAAAACCGCGCACATCGCCCTCAATGGTCACGCCCAACCCCCCCTTGTTGACCGCGTCAACTCGGCCTTCGACCGGTAGCCCGGCCTTGTACGCTTGGTAGAGCAAGTCGGCCTGGACGTCTTGGCGACTCAAGCCGCGACTGAGCAGGAGTTCGTCCCCAGTAGCCACGACAAACGCCGCAATCGGGTCGCCGACCTTGTAGCGCATTTCCCCATCGGGGCCTTTGAGCTCGCTGGTGCGGATTATGGCCTCGTCCCGACTGCCGTACTCGACAAAGCTGTTCTCATCCTCGACTTTGACGATCACGCCGCTGACCTCGTCGCCGACTGCGACCTCACTAGTGGTCGGAGCCGGTGGTGCTCCTTCGGCATCGAGCATCTGAGCAAAATTTTCGCCTTGTTCGGCGCGGTCTGCGGCCGGGGTGAGTTCGTCCTTGGAATCTGCCTCTGTCATCACCTGTCTCCTTGGCTACTTCACTCTGGGATGAGAACGACCTTGCCGGTCGTCTTGCGCCCCTGTAAGGCGCGGTGCGCTTCGGCCGCGTCCGACAGAGCAAACTGCTCGCTGATGCGCAGCGCCAATTCGCCGCTGGCGATCCATTCCAACACTGCGCCAGCGCGTTCCAATAGCGCCTCGCGGGTCTGGGTGTAGTGCATCATAGTTGGCCGCGTCAAAAAGAGCGACCCCTTGGTGCTGAGGATGCCGGGGTCAAAGGGCGGTACTGGGCCGCTCGACTGTCCGAACAACACCAAGTAGCCTAGGGGCCTGAGCACATTCAAGCTCTTGTCAAAGGTCGTCTGACCCACGGAATCGTACACCACATCGACTCCGCGTCCGTTGGTGAGTGCCATGACGTCCTGTTCAAAGTCGCGCTCAGTATAGCGAATGACCTCATCGGCTCCGGCTCCCCGCGCGAGCTGTTCCTTTTCTTCGGTGGAGACCGTGGTCAACACCCGCGCCCCACACCGCTTGGCCATCTGAATTAAGAGCAGCCCCACGCCGCCAGCCCCGGCGTGGATCAGAGTCGTGTCTTCGCGGCCCAGCCGATAGGATCCATGTGCCAGATAATGCGCCGTCATGCCTTGGAGCAAAGCAGCGGCCCCCTCCTGATAGGAAGCTGAATCAGGCAAAGGCACCAAGCGGTCGGCAGGCACAGCCGCTTCTGCGGCATACGACCCCATCACCCCGGCATAGGCCACGCGGTCACCCACTCGTATGCCCTCCACGCCTTGGCCGAGGCGCGCGACAACTCCGGCGGCTTCCATGCCGGGGATGCAGGGCAAATCGACTGGGTACAGCCCTTCGCGGTGATAGGTGTCGATATAATTCAAGCCTATGGCTTTGATTGCGACTACGGCCTCACCCGGCTCGGGTGTGAGCACGGGCACATCCTCATAGGTGAGGACTTCAGGGCCGCCGCACTGATGGAAACGCACTGCTTTCATCGTGGACCTTTGCGTGGGATCGAGGCCGCTGGCGCGGCAGAATTTTAGCATTCAATAGCAAACTTTTTAAGATAACCATAAAATCTTCTTGAGACAAATTTGAAAAAACGGCGATCCGTGCATTTTTTATGAGGTAAACCTGTATTCGCAAAGGAATCCAATGAAAGTAGCTAAATTCGGCGGCACGTCCCTCGCGTCAGCCGAGCAAATAGAGAAAATCTGCACCATAGTCACCGCTGATCCAGAGCGCCGGCTCGTCGTAGTCTCGGCCCCAGGCAAGCGCGACCGAGAGGACACCAAGGTCACCGACCTCCTCATCGAGGTGGTCCGCGCCCATCTGACCAACCAAGACGGGCACACCGCGCTGGCGCGCGTCATCGACCGCTACGCCGCCATCATCGGCGATCTCGGCTTGCCGGACACGTCACTCGCGCCCATTGTCGCCGACTTTGAGCGGCGGCTGGCCATGAGCACGAGCGACGAAGCGCTCTACGCAGACGCCATGAAGGCCGGCGGCGAGGACAACTGCGCCCGCCTAGTCGCCGAGTACCTGCGCCACAGCGGAGCCGAAGCCCACTATCTCGACCCAGGCGAGGGCGGCCTAATTCTCTCGGAAGAGCCGGGCAACGCCCGCGTGTTGCAGGCGTCCTACGGCAAGCTGCGCCAACTCAAAGACCGCCCAGGCATCACCATTTTTCCCGGTTTCTTCGGCTATTCGCCCACCGGCCGCGTCGTCACTTTCTCGCGCGGCGGCTCGGACATAACCGGCGCAATCCTCGCCGCGGCCGTCGATGCGACCGTGTACGAAAACTTCACGGATGTCGATTCGGTCTTTGTGGCCAATCCCGCGCTGGTCGAAAACCCAGTTGCCGTCGCCGAGATTACCTACCGCGAGATGCGCGAGCTTTCCTACGCGGGGTTTTCCGTGTTTCACGACGAGGCTCTCGAACCCGTGTTTCACGCTGGCATCCCAGTCGTCGTCAAAAACACCAACAACCCGCAGGCACCCGGCACCCGTATCGTCCCTGAGCGCGCAGTCGGCGACCGCCCGGTCGTCGGCATCGCCGCCACCGACGGGTTTTGCAGCGTGTACATCAGCAAGTACCTGATGAACCGCGAAGTGGGCTTTGGCCGCCGCTTGCTCGCCATTTTTGAGGACGAGGGGATATCCTTTGAGCACACGCCGTCAGGCATTGACAACATGTCGGTGATCGTGCGCGAGTCGTATTTCAACCACGCGGCCGAAGAGCGGGTTCTGCGCCGGATTCGCACCGAGCTAGAGGTAGATGAGCTATCGATCACCCGCGGCCTCGCCTTGGTGATGGTCGTCGGCGAGGGCATGCACCACACTATTGGCTTGGCCTCCCGCGCCTGTACGGCCTTTGCCCGCGCCAGCGTCAACATAGAGATGATCAATCAGGGATCGAGCGAGGTCAGCATGATGTTCGGGATTGCGGCTGCGGACATTCCCGCAGCCGTGCGCTCGCTCTACGGAGAGTTCTTTGGCGACTGATTGGGCTACGCCGCCCAAATCACCAATCGCAACTCGCTGTCGTCAATCAGGCTGTACTCGGGGAGACGCCCCGCAAATTGCTGGCACTCCTCTCGGATGATCGGCACCCCATCGCCGCGTCGGTCCATCAAGTGAGTCCGTCCAAGACCGGCTGGTGCAGGACAACGCGCCAACAAAGACACGATAAGCTCATTGCGATTGGACTGCCGCAGGTGCAAACTGTCTGGCGAGAGCGTATTCGCCAAGGCACCGGGGACGTATAGCTCAAGCCGGTCTCCAAACATGTGCAGACGCACCCGCGAACCCCCCATCGAATAGTCCCGATGCGCCACAGCGTTGACAAGTGCCTCAAACACGGCCCGCTCGCTGAACTGCGGCTGATCGACCCGAGCCGTTACTTTGGTCGCTCGCACCAGCATGTTCCGCCGCACGAAGTGCAAGGCTTCCGCAACCTGTTCGTCGAGAGGCCCTTCAATATCGCGGGCGTCGGTCTGATAGTTGACATCCGTCCGCTCGCCTGCATAGCTGACGGCTTGTATGTATGCGTGGGGCATCCATTGTTGCGGCTCCCGCGTGCATAGCAAAACGCCAGCGAGCGTGAGGCGAACAACATCTTCCTCATCGGCAGCGACGATGCGGAGCTTGTGCAAAGTGTCCTCGGTCAGCTCGGCGTCTTCGCGGAGAAACCGGCGCGTCAGTTCCTCGTCGAGGTGCTCTGGCAAGGTGCGGGGAACAACCGATTCGTCGAAGCGGTTGCCGGACGGCGATACGAGCTTGAGTTCCAACGTTGAGTCCTCTCCGAGGCGAAAGCGACGCGCTAACTCATTGTATTCCATCATGGGTCTGATCTCTGCGGAGACATAATCCGCTGGTAGCGACTCTCGAACGCCTCCTGGCCGCCCTCCATCACGCGACAAATTTCGTCTCGAACCTGCCTTTCCTGAAGGCCGCCTTCACAAGCAATGCGACTCCGGCCACCCTTAGCCTCAAGTGAGAGAACGAGTTCAGCGTCACCATGGACGACGATATTGGGATTGTGAGTGACGACGATCACTTGACGCTTGGTCTTTGTTTTTCTCAGCCGGCTGACTAGCAGTTCGTAGATCAGAGTGTTGTCCAAGTCATCCTCGGGCTGATCTAGGATGATTGGCTCGGAACCATAGCCTAGAACGAATGCTAGGAGCGCAGCGGTCTGCTGCCCCGGCGATCCCTGGATGAGAGGTCTCCAGTCACTAGCTGAACGGTCTTTGAAACTTACTTCAACAGCGTCTTCTGGAAGGTACAGAGCTAGACGATCAATCCTCTCGGGAGGAAGTTTTTTTAGGGCTGTCTCGAAGCGGTGGTCCTTTGTCGGCCAAGAATCCAACGCTCCCGAAAGAAGCTGGCGCATCTCTGCAACCACACTATCGAGCTCCTTCCAGCTACATGGCTCTCCTTCAGGCTGAATCCTCTGGTCAAGCGCCTGACGGTCGCTTTCGAAGCGCTCGGTCCCAAGAGTCTCGGTCAAGTGTCCCTCAAGATTATCTCGGTTCACGTAGGCATCTATTTCAACGCGAATGGTCTCGTCCGATGTCTCTTCCACGAAGCTTTTGCGTCTGGCACTCAGCTCACTGCGTTGCTCACGGTATTCGGTAAGAGTTTTGGAGGCCTCTTTGTCTAGTTCCTCCGCCCGCTCTCGCTCTTTCTCCAAGGCCTCAATTTCTTGCTCGAGCCGGGCTGCCTGTCCCAGCAGGTTGTCGTACTCGTTTGGATCTGAAATGCCTTCTTCTGCAAGTTGAGCGGATGCTTCCTCAAATTCGCGCTTACTGGCGTCCATTGCTGCACGCCATTGGTCAGCATCTGCACTCGTCTCTATTCCTCCGATATCTTGCCGCACTCGCTCGACTCTCTCGGACACACCCTGCTGAAAGACTTCGACCGTCTGCCTCAGAGCTTCATGGGCACGCCTGAGACTCGCTTGGGCTGGATCGTCCTTGACCTCGGCACCGAGGTCGAGATCGGCAACCGAAAGCTCTTCCGCGCTGAGTCCCATCGACTCCACCGCTTGCGATGCTGTCTCTATGATCGCTCGCCAAGTGTCGTCCTGCTGACGCCGCTTCCTATACTTGTTCAGCACCTGCGCTTGTCCACCTCCTTCAAGAACCTCCAGCTTGCGTCGAACATCCGCGAGCAACGCTTTGCGGGCCGGTAACTCGCCTGCCTGAGTAGTCGCCGCACGAGCTTGGGCACGCAAAGACAGGTAGCGGTCTCCTATCTGCTCGATAACTCGATTCTGCTCTGTACCGCGGACCGCTTGGCTATCGTCTATGACGGTGAGCAGAGCGTTCGGATCTTGAGCGAGCGCAAAGAGCTGTTTCTGGCTGTAGATGCGCACCGGGAAACGCTCGCGGATATCGCCCTCTTGGGGAATTCGTTGCTCTCCATCCAAGCGAGCGATCGCGGGTGCCTTCCCGTCCTGACTCCAAGAGAGAACGAAGCGCTCGCCGTCCTTGCGATACACCACTTCGATGTGCGTCTCATTCGTCAGCAGTCCTTCCTCTTGGGGAGATGTAGGAACACGCATGCGGCGATCAAAAAGACTTCTCAGCGAGCCTTCTTCGCTACGATCGCTACGGTCGAGTTCCGCTTCCCGGCGGAGCGTCTTGCGACAAAAGTCAATGAGCGTGGATTTTCCGGTTCCCCGTCCGCCGATGATCGCATTCAGCCACGGGTTGAACGCAACCGTGATATGGGACGGCCGGCCGATGAATTGGCCCTTGTGAACAGTAATGCTCTCAAGGGCCAAGGCGGCATGGGCATTCGGATTGACCGGCTCTTCCCGGGCAGCCGGCTTGAGGGAAGCGACGCCATCCAACAACGCCAAACGCAGACCTTCTATGTTCGGGCGCGTCATTTTCACCCAAGTGAAACGCCGGCCCAGAGCGTCGAAGCTGTGACCGTCGGATGACCACACCTGTGGGAGCCTCCGCTTGATCTCGTCCTTGCTTCCATTGAGCCAGCTCTCGTCAATCTCCTTGGCCGGATCAACCTCGACCGCGGCCAGATTCCGATGTCGCAGCACTGCGAGCCGCTGCTGGCCATCGTGCTCTTCGAGGAGTCCACAGGGTCTATTCACGTGGGCACCGACGATCAGAGTGTCGTCCCCGCACTTATCCAGAATCTGCTCGACGCTGAGCGAAGATCGGGCAGTATCCCGCCCGCGTTGATTGACGGGAATGTCCACTTTGGCGAGGAATTCTTCAACGTACTGCTGCGTGCGAGCAGGGTCCATCAGCAAGAGCAGGTGGGTGCCATCACTAGCGGTGAGTTCGACACCGGGGAAGAGAATCGGAGCGTCTTCCACGCTCCTAGCGGCCCGCTGTAACTCGGAGATACCCTCAGCCGTGTTGTGATCGGTGACCGCAGCAGCATCGAGGCCCGCCGCATGGACCGCCCCTACCCATTGGGTCCAATCAGGGTTCTCCCGATCATCCCCGGTCCCGAAATCATGCGACGCCGGGGAATGAGTATGCAGATCAACACGCCACCAACGGGAGCCGGGCCAATTCCAAAATGTACTCATAAAGTAAACCTTCTATAGTTGTCGCCGAATAGCGTACCTTACTTGGGTAATACACCTTGACGGGTGATTGCGGCCGGATTAGGCCACAACCATGTAGTGGGCAACCTTGTCATTACCGGTACTCACCTTCGGGAAAGCCTAACCTCACCGCCTACCAGATGAAGAACCTAAGTCCCTGGCGGAACATATTCTACATCTTACTTACGCGCTTTTGATTGATGATGGCCATAGCTAACTTCCGCTCATCAAGCTTCGGCACTTTGCAAACGCCGCGAATTCTGATCAATCTGATTTAAGGTCGGAATCTCGCTTGTTGTGCCGACGCCGAGTTCCGAGAACCGACGCGCCTGTGGCAACAGCCGCCCATCGAACGAACCTACGCTGCTGTTATAGTGAGACACTGCTATATCCAGTGCTTGTCCAACCGCTCCTAGATGCTTGGCAAATATCGCCAGACGATCATGTAGGTCTCTACCAAGCCGTCCGATCTCATGTGCCTGATCCGTGATATTCCGCTCCTGCCAGCCCATCGCTACGCACTTCAGCAACGCCACTAATGTCGAGTACGTGGCTATCACGACCTTATTCTCAAGGGCTCGTTCGATCAGTGCTGGTTCACGCTCGACGGCTGGTGCCAATGCGAATTCCGGTACGACCATCACTACAAAGTCGGCCGTCTCCGGTAGGTTGACCCAATACTCCTTGGATCCCAGATTCTCCGCATACGACCGCATCTGTCCGGCGTGATGCTTTAGTTTCTCCTCATACACATCGTCCGTTTTTGCTTCATTTGCCTCTTGTAGTGCCGATAGCACAACCTTTGAGTCGAGGATGATGTCCCGATCATGCGGCAGATGTACGATGAAGTCTGTACGACCACCTTTTTGGTCGCTGTCCTGCGTCGTGTAGTGGAGACCTTTCTGCAGCCCGGCGAGTTCGAGTACGCGCTCGACTTGCATTTCTCCCCATGCCCCACGCACCTGTGGCTTCGATAGTGCCGACGATAGACTACGTGCCTCGTTTGCTACTTGGTCGTTAGACCGTATCAGCAACTCGATCTGCTCCTTCAGGGAAGCCGCACTTTCCACCCGTGACTTGTCCAGCGTGTCGATCTTCTCTGCCAACGGCTTCACCATCTGTTCCACCGCCCGTTCACGCTCTCCAAGCGTCTCCTTCGCCGTGTCCATGAACGACTTCCGCTGCTCTACCAAGACCTCCGACGACATTGCCTTAAACTCGGCCGTTGAGTGCTTCACCCACTCCGCTTGTTCCTTCGCTTTCGCGATCGCATTCTTCAGATCACTCTCTATGCCAGCCTTTTCAGCATTCAACGATTGGAACTGATCCTGCAATTCCGTTAGCTGCTGCTCAACGGCTTCTTTGACCTGCGTCATCTTCGTCAGCAATTCTGATTCAGTCTTCAAACGCTGGGACAACTGCGCGTTGGTAATTCGTAGTTGGTCAACCTCGCTAGCTTCTTGCCGTGCGGATTCGGCTTGCGCCTCTAAGTTCTTCAGGTCGCTCTCCAGTCCGGCGTTGACTGTGGCGAGTTCTGCCTTTTCGCGATTAGCCTTCGCGTTCGATCGCAACGCACCGACAGCGATCAACAGCGCGATTATAGCCAAGAAGGCGATAATGACCAGTGCAATACTCACTCCATCCACCTCGGTTTACTCCTCTCTTGCCTTTGATGTCTACACCACCGCGTTAATACCGAGCAGCAGTACGATTTCAATGAATTCTTTACGAGTCATGTTCTCCTCATCGTATGATTCGCCTCCCTACACCAATTCGCCCAAAACCCCTAAAAACCGCTCCACATCGTCACTATTATTATACAAATGCCCCGAGACCCGCACCCGCCCGTATTCTCCCCACACCAACACCCTTCGGTCGGCGAGAGCCTCACACAACCCATGCGCATCGTCGTCCACAAAACAGGTATTGCCCGACCGCTGCGGCCGCACACTCGGGGAGATAACCTGCCGCCCGAGACGCTCCAGCCCAGCGCTGATTTGTTCGGACAAGTCGCGGTTGTGCTCCGCTATCCGCTCAATCCCCACGTCCAATAGCCGCCCCAAAGCGTAGTCGAGGTAGAGCACCACTACCATGGCCGGATTGCCGGGTTCCATTTTGTCGGGCATTGGCTTTTCGTCGGCGTCCGGTGCGCGCACAGCCCCTTGCGCCGGCCACACCGCCAAGTTGCGCCAGCCAAAAGCCGTGGAGCGCACTTGCGCCTCGGCCCGCTGGCTCAGATAACACGGCGCAACCCCGTGCGTCGCCAACAGCCACTTGTAGCACGAACTGACGCACAAGTCAGTACACGCGGCCGGTACGGCAACCGCGCCCGCAGCGTGCGTCGCATCGACCGCCAAGAGCACATCGCGTCCAGCAAGCCCGTCCGCAAGCTGCTCTATATCGAGGTTTTGCCCCGTGTAGAAGCTGACCTGACTCACGGCCAAGACCCGAGTGCGCTCATCGACTGCGGCCAACAGATCTTCCTCCCGCACCAGCCATTCGCAATGCGGCACCAATCGCAACTCGACCCCTTGCTGGCGCACGTTGCGCCAATTGTACGCCACCGAAGGAAATTCCAAGTTGGTGGTAACCACGTTGTCGCCCGGCCGCCAGTCCAAACCCCGCGCCAGCCAAGCCATACCCTCAGCCGCCGACGGCATAAAGGCGATCCGCTCGGCCGGAACGTTCCACAACTGCCCCATGCGCTGGCGGCAGCGCTCGCCACGAGAGTAGATGGCACGACGACCGCGGTCACCGCCGCTTTTGTACTGAGCAAATTCCGCGTACACCTCACTCTGTCCTTTTAACCAAGGAGCTTCCCCCCCCGTGCAGAGATGAGTTACCGCGTCGAGCCCGACGAAATCCGCGGGCGGAATGAGACTTTCACTTTTCATGGCATATCCTATTCGCTATCTATAATCCGCATGGCTTCTTCGCGCGCGCTTTGTAGCAAGTCCCCATCGGCGACCAAATCCGCCGCCTTAAAGGTGGGCATCCCAGCTTGGCGCACGCCGAAAAACTCGCCCGGGCCGCGCAGTTGCAAATCCTTTTCCGCGATCTCAAAGCCGTCTTGGGTGCGCTCCATGGTCTGGAGCCGCTCGCGCGAATCCGCCAACTCGGCTCCGGCGTGGGCATAGCTAATGAGGATGCAAAACGACTGCTCGCCACCACGCCCCACGCGACCGCGCAACTGGTGCAACTGCGCCAAGCCAAAGCGCTCGGCGTGTTCGATGATCATTACCGTGGCATTGGGCACATCCACGCCGACCTCGACGACCGTGGTACAGACTAAGACTTGGATTCGGTTTTGCTTAAAATCCTCCATGACCGCGGCCTTTTCTTCGGCCGCCATGCGCCCGTGCAGCAGGGCCACTGCGAAGTCGGCCAACGGGCCGTGGCGCAACTCGTCGTAGGCTTCGACCGCGGATTTGTAATCCATCTTTTCCGACTCTTCGATCAGTGGGTACACCACGTACACTTGCCGTCCTTGGCGCACCTGATCGCCGGCAAACTCAAAAATTGCCTCGCGGCGCTCATTGCCGCGCAGGGCCGTGCGGATCGGCTTGCGCCCAAGGGGCAACTCGTCGATGACCGACACGTCCAACTCGCCGTACAGAGTCAGAGCTAGGGTGCGCGGAATAGGCGTGGCCGTCATCACCAGCAAATCGGGCTTTGCGCCCTTCTTGTAGAGCGCGCCGCGCTGCACGACCCCAAAGCGGTGCTGCTCGTCGATGACCGCCAGCCCCAAACGGGCAAATTGCACCTGCTCCTGAATCAGCGCGTGAGTGCCCACCGCAATATGAGCCGCGCCGCTTTCAATGGCCGTCAACAACTCCTGCCGAAGAGCCTTGCGCTGGGCACCCTTGAGGAATACCACCGTCAGGCCGAGGGGCTCGACAAGTGTCTGGATGTTGAAAAAGTGCTGCTCGGCGAGGATCTCGGTCGGGGCCATCATCGCCGCTTGATAGCCGTTCTCCACAGCCGTCAGCATTGCGCACAGGCCAACCAAGGTCTTGCCCGAGCCAACGTCGCCTTGGACGAGGCGATTCATAACTTGGGGGCGCTGCATCTGCGCGGCGACCTCGGCGACGACCCGGCGCTGGGCGCGCGTCGGGGCAAATGGCAGCGAATCCCACAGGGCCGACACCAGTTTTGCACTGGGCGCAAAGGCAATGCCGTCGGCCTGCTCGCGGCTTTTTTTGCGCCGCCGCGCTAAGCGCAGTTGGAAGGCAAAAAGCTCGCCAAAAGCCAAGCGCTGCCGCGCGCGTTCCGCTTCGGCAAGGCTGGCGGGAAAATGCACTTGGCGCAGACTAGCGCCCAGCTCTGCAAGACCCAAGCGCTGCTGCAAGGCTGCGGGTAAATCGTCTTCGATCCGCTCGGCAAACGTATCCAACGCCTCGCTTATCAAGCGGCGGAATCCCCGGCTGCGCAGGCCGCGTTCCTTCATATCGGCACTAGTCGTATAGAGCGGCACGACGACACCCGTGTGGAGCCGTTCCTCCCCGAGTAGGAATTCGTATTCGGGATGGACCATCTGCCGCCGCCCCTGGAACAGATCGATCTTGCCGCTTATGGCCAATTCGTCATCAACGGCAAAGTTGCGCTGCAAGTAGCGCCCTCCCTGAAAAAAGGTGCAGGTGATATCGTCGGTCTCGTCGGCGACCACCATCACAAAGCGAGGCCGCGGCCCAGGAATGAAGCGCGTCTGGCGCACTTGGCCGATGAGGGTCACCTCTTGGCCGATTGGTGCCCGGGCCATGGGCAAAATCTGCGAGCGGTCGAGGTAGCGGCGCGGCAGGTAGTACAACAAATCGCCCAGCGTCAGAATATCTACCTCTCTGAGCGCAGACGCGCGTTTGGCCCCTACTCCTTTGACTTTTTCAATGGGGGTGGACAGAATTTCCATGATTGGCCATGCGTTGACGTGACCGGGCTGCGGCCTATCTTTGGCCGCATATTGCCATGCCTAGGTCTATTAACTTTGCCCACTATCTAATGGGGCACGCGCCGTTTAGACGCACGTCCTTCTTCTACGCCTATGCCGGGATGTGGCTCCACCTGCTCATTGGCACGGGCCTCTTAGCGCTCTCTGGGGCGCGCGACTGGCTGTCGATCTTCACGGCGCTGGTCGTCGGCTCGTTTTGCGCAGGACTCGCACTCTACGGCTTGCTGACAAAGACGCGCCGCCTGCTGCTCAACATCGGTGCCTATGCCGCTAGCATCGCCCGTGCGTTCTCGACCGATCCTGTAGTCATTACCTGCTTCATCGCGGGCCTCATCGCCGCGCTCGTTTCCAGCTACAGTATCTTGGCGGCTGAATACGGCCACTATCAGCGCGAGTGCCACCGCCAGCCCGTGCCGCTTCCTGCCTCCGTGCCGCTCCTGTTAGGCGTGGCCATCGTCCTCCTCTGCGCCTATGGCCTCTTAGCAAGCTAGCGAATTTTAAGCGTCGCCAAGCCGCACAGTGCCAAAATGCCAGCCACGATCCAGAAGCGAATGACGATCTTGGTGTCGGCCAAGCCGCGCTGTTGGAAGTGGTGGTGAATCGGCGAACGGGTAAAAAAGCGCCGCCCCAACCACCGGATACCGATCTTTTCCTGAATCACCACCGACAAGGTTTCGCCGACGAAGATCCCCCCGACGATTAGGAAGAGGAACTCCTGTTTGACCAAGACGGCGACCGTGCCCAACAAGCCTCCTAGCGCCATGGATCCGGTATCGCCCATGATGACGTTGGCCGGATAGGAATTGAACCACAAAAAGCCGAGGCACGCCCCAAAGACGATGGAGCAGATTATGGCAACTTCCCCCACTCCCGGCATAAAGGGAAAGATCAGAAACTCCGCGATCTCAGCGTGGCTGGACACGTAAGCGAACACCCCGAAGACGGCCACGACAAAAGCAGTTGGCACAATAGCCAAGCCGTCAATCCCGTCGGCGAGATTGACCGAGTTGGAGATGGCCGTCACCGTAAAGGCAATAAAAAGCACATAGCCCCACGAAAGATCGAGCACCGGATTTTTGAAAAAGGGCAAATAAAGCTGGGTCGCCAAACCCGCCGACTCGGCTGGGAGAGCTTGCGTGACGTACGCGGTGCCAAACGCCATCCCAAAGGCTACTTGCAGCGCCAACTTGGCCTTCTCAGACAGCCCGCGATCGCTAGAGCGATAGCGCACCTTGAGGAAGTCGTCAATCCAGCCAAGCGCGGCAAACCAGACAATCGCTCCCACGCAGAACAGCACGAAGAGGCTGTGCAGCTTACACCACAAGCCGACGCTGATCAAGATCGCGGCGACGATTAGGCCACCACCGTAGGTTTTGGCTTGGTTGCTAGCAGCTTCAAAGTTGAGATAGTCGCGGGGCATGTCGCGGTGCCCACGACCGTAGAAGTAGAGGATGACTCGCCCGCCGCAGAGAATGGTGAAGATCAACGAGGTGATCGCGCCGCAGAGCGCGCGAAAGATGATCGAATCGACCAAGCGCAAAAACGACAAGGCCTCGACAGCATCTTGCAGGTAAATTCCGAGGTAGTAGATCATCGCTGCGAAGCGGCTAAGGGCCGGTCGGCACGCACGAGATCGGCCAATTGGCGCAGGTGCGTGCCAAGGGGGAACTCCGGCTTGAAATAAGGCATCGAAATCAAAACTTGGTCGAGATCGCGCTCCAATTGAGTTGGCTCCAAAACGCCGCGCTGCAAAAATTCGATCAACACCAGCACGACCTGTTCGCGAATCTGCCAGTTCGAGTGCAGATAAAAGCGACGCAGCCGCGCTAGCAGGTCGGGATTGCGACTTATTTTTTTGAGGGCACTCAGAGCTTGGACGATCACTTCTGGCGCGCTATCGTCGAGGGCTGCAAAGAGCGTGCTTTCGATCTCACCATCGACGGCAAACAACTCGCCGAGAGCCCGCGCCGCCCACGCCCGCACCTCAAAGTAGGGATCTGCCTCTAGCGCGTTAAGCAGCGCGGCCCGGGTCTGAGCGTCGGTCGCTCCCAAGCCGCGCAGGCCGTGTTCGACGACATTGCGGCGTATAATACCTCCGTGGCGAAAGTCGCCGCCGCAAAGACGGTGCGTCCACCCGGTCGAAGTGCGGTCGGTGAGGATGTGTAGCAGCAAGGGCAGCCGCTCTTGGTAGTCTAAGACCGCAACGAGCTTGATGCCCACATTGCGCCGCCCCAGCGGGATTTCGCACCAACCCTCAGACGTGAGCAGGCGATCGGCTTGATAGCGCAGATAGGCCAGTTCGCCGCGCTCCATTGCCGCCACGCCGCCTACCTCTTTGACCCGTGCTTGCACCCAGCGCAGCAAGGCGTTGGGTTCAGTCGGCAAGCCGCTTTTTTTGACCGGGGGCGACCCCAATCGCAACGGTGGCGGCTCCTGCCCTGCAATGAGGCTGTCCAGCTCAGCCGTAATCAGTTCGAGGCTGTTAGTTTTTGGCATGGTCTTGGCGGCCGCGCTCATGGCCTGCAACCGCTCCTCGTCGGCGCACAACGCGAGTACCTGATGCGCCAATTTCTCACCGTCCAGTCCGCTGTGGATGCAGGCATTGTCCCAAAACGCTTCCTGATAGAGTACCTGAGCAGCCCCTATCCGCTCCATCTCCCGCGCGTTCAGCGCCTGATGGTCTTCGGCCGATGTCGGCAGCGGCACAATCAGCGTGGGGGTCCCACTGACCGCCATCTCGGTGAGAGTCCCTGCGCCCGACCGGCAAATGACCATATCCGCTGCCGCGATCAGATCGGCGATCTCATCCGCGTAATCAAGGCGTCGATACCAGTCGCCTTCGCCCTCTATCCCCATCTCAGCTAAAGCGGCCTCAGTATCCGCCACGGCGTCGTAATCCGACCCTTTGTAGCGACCCGTGACGTGAATGACCACCAGCCCGGCCTCGCGCCACAGAGGCAAGGCTGTGAGTACGGCCTCGTTAATGGACTTGGCACCACCCGACCCCCCAAAGGCGAGTACGACCTTGCGGCCTTGGTCAATGCCCAATTTCTCCCGCGCAGCTAGCCGATCGAGGTGCAAAAAAGAGCGGCGCACCGGATAGCCAACCACCGCCACCTTCTCCGCGTCAAACCAGCGACCCGCCTGCTCAAACGCCACGCCGATTCGCTGCGCTAGCCGTCCGGTAGCTTGGTTCAAAAGCCCGGGATAGGCATTCGGCTCGTAGATAAAGACGCGGGCGCGAGAAAGGCCGACCTTGGCCAGCACACCGTGCGCGAAGAGGACCGGCGCGCTGACGAAGCCGCCCGTGCTGATGATAATTTGCGGCCGGTAGCGCAAGAGGATGAACGCCCCTTGGACGACCCCGACCCCGAGCGCGAGGGCAAATCGCAGCAAGGGCACAAGAGACCGCGTGCGCGGGAAGGAACGGGATCGCACAAAGCGGATGCGGTACCCCTGCTCGGGTACAACCCAAGCATCCAGCCTGTCTCGATGGCCCACGTAGAGGAATTCGGCATCTGCCCGCGTCTGCCGAATTTCGTTGGCAATGGCCAAGGCTGGGTACACGTGGCCACCCGTGCCGCCGCCGGTGAGCAAGTACTTCATCAATTTTTATTAAGTAAGGTCGTTCAGACCAGTAGAAGCGATCCCGACATTCCAGAAGGGCCTATGTCTCTAATATATAAGCTGTTAGTCTGGGTGTCTAACCCTATTGGTAGGACTCGGTGCGGTCGCCGCCGTTGACGCTTATGTGCTGCCCCGTCACGTAGCTAGCTGCCGGCGACACCAGAAATACTACGGCCGCAGCCACCTCTTCGGGACCTCCGGCCCGGCGCATGGGAATGCTGTTGAGAAATTGCGCCCGCACCTCTGGCGTCCGCCGCGCCAGCGCCCCGCTCCCCATCCCCGCATCGATGATCCCTGGCGACACCACATTGACGCGGATGCCGTGCTCGGCTTCCTCTTTCGACAGCACTTTCGTCAAGGCGACTACCCCCGCCTTGGTCGTCGCATACGCGGCCGCGCCGCCCGGCAGCGTGTTGACCACATTCGAGGCTATATTGACAATTGCGCCGCCTTGCGTCCGCATCCGTGGCAGGGCGGCCTTGCACATGTAGAGGACGCTATTGAGGTTGACATCAAGCACTCGGTGCCAGTCCGCCAGTTCCATATCGGCTACGAACTGCCCGCCGATGGTGATACCAGCGTTGTTGACCAGAATATCCAACCCGCCCAATTCCCCAGCCACGCGCTCGACCAGCGACTGCGCGGCGTCTGCCTCGGTTATATCGGCTGCAAAGGCAACTCCGCCTAGTTCAGCGGCGAGCGCGTAGGCAGTCTCCTTCTGCGTGTGATAATGCAGGGCAACCGTCGCGCCTTCGGCGACCAAGGCCCGGCATATCGCTTGGCCGATGCCGCCGGCTGCGCCGGTTACTAAGGCGATTCGACCGTGGAGAGATGTGCTCATGGGAATTTGATCTCCGACAAAAAGGATTCCCAAGAAATTAGCGGCGCATACCGCTGGCGTCCACACGCCGCCAAGGCGGATTCAGGCCCGTTCGGCGCGATGCTGGGCGACCAGTTCCGCCATGCTTTTGAAACGGAAGTCCGGTTCCACCGCTTCCTGTGACGGTGCCGTTGCGCCTCCACCGCGCCCAGCTCGCCGGTCAATCCATGCCGTCGTCAGTCCAATTGCCTTAGCCGGCACGTGGTCGTGGAAGAGGCTCTGCGCGACGTGCAGGATGTTTCCGGGGTTGCCGCCGAAGTCCGCGGCTACTCGGGCGAGCAGGAATTCAAAGTTGGCCAGCGACGGTTTGTACGAGCCGATCTCCTCGGCGGTGAAAATCGCGTCCCAAGGATCGCCGAGGCGGGCAGAACTGCCCCGGTAGCTGACGCGGTCGCAATTGGTTAGGGTGATCAGCCGGTGGTGCTGATTCAGATAGGCGAGCGATTCGACCGCGTCGGCAAAGGCCGGCCAGTCCCCGACCGACTGGCCAAAGCGGATGCTCTCGACCTGGTCGAGTTCGCCGCCCCAGTTATGGGCCAGCGTGCGGTGGGTAGCTGCCAATAGGTCAGCGTAGAGGAGGTCAGGATTGGCCGCTTGGCAGGCGGATTCCACTTGCGCGAAGGCTGCAAGAGCCGCCTCACGAGTCGGCGGGTCGGCCAGGCGCGAACAGAGCGGTTGCAGCGCATCCCAAATGCCCATCTCCCAGTCGATCAGGGTTCCGTAGGTATCGAAAGTCAGTATCGGAAAGTCGCAGAGGCGCATGGGGGTTCATCTCTACTATAAGCTACGGTTTTTAGGCGTATTTCTGCGGCCTCTTCACCTCGGACACCTCGTCCAACAAAGCCCGCTCTTCCGGTGCCAGAGACCAGTCCAAACCCGCGCAAATCTCATCCACATGCGCTGGCTCGTCGGCCCCCAAAATAGGGGCACTGATCTCATCGTGATCTAAGATCCAAGCAATGGCTACCTGCGCTGGGGTCTTGCCATGCTGCGCCCCGATATCGATTAGCGTCTGGACGATGGTATCGACCCGCTCGGTCATGGCCTCGGCAAAGTTGTATTTGCCCGGACTCATGCCGCGCAGCTCGTCCGTACTCCACGGCGTCCCCGGCGGCGGCGCTTGCCCACGGCGGAATCGGCCAGAGAGCAGGCCGATGGCCAGCGGGCTGTAGGTCATAATGCCCAAGCCGAATTGACGGCAGATGGGCATCAACTCTGGCTCCATCTCCCAGCGGTTGAGCAGATTGTATTGATTCTGGATACAGGCAAAAGAGGCCAAGCGCTCGCGCTGTGAAATCCATAGGGCCTCGACGATCTTCCACGGCGGAAAGTTAGAACACCCCACGTAGCGCGCCTTGCCCTGCCGCACAATGTCGTCGAGCGCACTCAAGGTCTCCTCCAGCGGCGTGACCGGATCAAAGGAGTGCAGCAAGTACAGATCGACGTAATCGGTCTGTAGCCGTTGCAGCGACGCCTCAATGCCCCGCAGCAGATTGACCCGCGACAGCCCTACGTGATTGGGGCTATTACCCAAGGTGCCAAAAATCTTAGTCGTCAGCACCACTTCCTCGCGCCGTCCCTTGATGGCCTTACCCACCACTTGTTCGGAGCGTCCTCCACCATACAGCGCCGTATCGATAAAATTGCAGCCCAAGTCCAAGGCCCGCTGCACCACTTCGATGCAGGCACCCTCGTCCTCTTGGCCGCGAAACGCCGCGCCCAAGCACACCTTAGACACCTTGACGCCGGCCTTGCCCAAATTGCGATATTCCATAGCCATCCCCTTGTGTTAGTCTGATTGCCTAACCTCATCGAGCGCGGCCAACAAATACTCGTTGTCCTGGGGGCGCAGCGACGTCAGCCGCACAAAATTAGGCGCATCTTGCCGCCAGCGGGCGCGGATCCGCCGTTCTTCCAAACCGGCCCGCATCCGCCCCGGGCCGATCCCCTCGCAGCGCACCCAAAAGAAATTCGCCGCGCTCGGATAAGCCCGCAACCACGGCCGCTCGTTCAGCCCCCCGTAGAGCGCTTGACAATCGCTGCGGATCTGCGCGACCACCTTCTGCAAATAACCTTGGTCAGCTAGCGCGACCTGCGCCGCCACTAGCGATAGCGCATTGACTGCCCAGGGAACCTGCATCTGACCGAGGGCGGCGATAACAGGTTTAGGCCCAATGGCATAGCCGACCCGCAAACCAGCCATGCCGTATGCTTTGGAAAAGGTCCGCAGCACTACCAAATTTTCCCGTTCTTGCACCCAAGACACATAGCTGTGACTGGCATAGTCTGCATACGCTTCATCGACGATGCACAGGCAGTCGGGCAACTCGTCGATCAACCGCGCCATCCCCGCGTCGCCGCACAGGAGATTACCCGTGGGATTGTTGGGGCTGCTCAGCAGCAACACCCGCGCTCCCGACTGCTGGCCCGCCTCGATAAAGCGCTCGGGCACCAGCGCAAAATTTTCCTCGTGTAGGGGCACTGGAATCACTTTCGCCGCGCACCGCTGCCCCAACGCCACAAAGCGCTCGTACGACGGAGACGGAATGAGCAAGCGCTGCTGCTCTAGCAGCAATCGCGCCAAAAAAAGCCATACCACGGCCTCCCCAGACCCGTTGTACACGATGAAGTGATCGGGCGAAAGCCCCCAATGCGCCGCCAAATCCCCGCGCAACGACTCGGCGCGTTCCTCGTCGCTGTAGCGACTAAAGTCGCCGGTGTGGGCAAAGGCGGCCATTGCCTCCCGGACCTTGGACGACGGCCCATACGGATTAGTAGCCGCGTCAAAGCGCAGCCATTTGTCATTCATAAGAAATCGTCCTTTGTAGGGATCTCCCTACGCTATCCATAAAGGATGACAGCAGCAACCACACCTCTTTTGCCTTATACTGTTATGCGCAACCTCCAACCAAGGTTCCCTTACGTCAACCAATGCCATGCCAACCAACGCCAAAAAACCGATCATCGCCTGGGCCTTGTACGACTGGGCCAACTCGGCCTTTGCCACCACGGTCATCGCCGCCTTCTTCCCGGTATTTTTTAAGTCCTACTGGAGCGCTGGCAGCGACGTCACCGAGAGCACCTTCCAACTGGGGCTGGCCAACTCCCTCAGCAGCCTGGTCGTTGTATTGTTAGCCCCTCTTTTGGGGGCCATTGCCGACCAAGGCGGCACTCGGCGCAAGTTCCTGTTTGCCTTCGCCTTCTTGGGCGTCCTCGCCACGGGGTGCCTCTACATGGTCGCCCAAGGCGCATGGGAACTGGCGGTTGTGGTCTATGTGTTGGCCGCCATCGGCTTCTCCGGTGGCAACACCTTTTACGATGCGCTCATCGTGGAAGTGGTCGGGCGCGACAAGTCCGACTCGGTCTCAGCGCTCGGATATAGCCTCGGCTATCTAGGCGGCGGCTTGCTGTTTGCGCTCAATGTGGTGATGGTCTTGCACCCCACGACCTTCGGGTTGGCCGATGCCAGCGAGGCCGTGCGCGTGTGCTTTTTGCTGGTCGCCATCTGGTGGGCTGGCTTTTCGCTGCCGCTCTTTTTGTGGGTAGAGGAATCGCCGCCCGTGCGCGGTCATCGCGGCTGGAGTGCGGTCTCGGCCGGCTATCAGCAGCTCATTGAGACTGGCCGAGACATTCGGCAGCTACGCACGACCTTTGTCTTTCTCATCGGCTATTGGCTGTACATCGACGGCGTCGATACCATCGTCCGCATGGCCATCGACTATGGCTTGTCCCTTGGCTTTGATACCAATGACCTACTCATCGCCTTGGGCATTACTCAGTTCGTGGGCTTCCCCGCGGCGATAGCCTTTGGCTGGCTCGGCGAGCGGATCGGCACCCGCAAGGGGATCTTCATCGGCCTAGCCGTCTATATCGCGGCGACAGTGTGGGGATATTTTTTGAATGCCGTCTGGGAATTCTACGCTTTGGCCGTGGCCGTCGGTCTAGTCCAAGGCGGCGTACAAGCCCTGAGCCGCTCGCTCTACTCAAGGCTCATTCCCCGCGACCGCGCAGCGGAGTTTTTCGGCTTTTACAACATGCTGGGCAAATTCGCCGCGGTCATCGGCCCAGTGCTCGTGGGCTGGATTGGGGTACTGACCGGCAGCCCGCGCGTGGGAATTTTGTCGATCGTCGTCCTCTTCGTCGCGGGCGGAGTCTGCCTCTACTTCGTCGATGAGGAGCGAGGCACGGCCGCAGCGCGCGCCATTGAGGCCGCTTAGCAAAAAGTCTGCGCCGTCAGCGCATACACCTTCGCCACCCGCACCAACTCGGCCACCGGCACCTGCTCGTCGGTCGTGTGCGCCCCCATGGCGCAGGGACCGTGGGTTAGGGCTTCAATCCCGGCAGCCATAAAGACATTGCCGTCGTCGATAAAAGGTTTGCCTCCCAAGGGTAGTGGTGCCCCGGTCACCTGTTCGTGTGCAGACTGGAACGCACCCACTAGCGGACTGTTCTGATCTACCGCAAAAGCATCGCCGGGCATGTTCCAGTCGGCGAGCCGGATGCGGGTGCCGCTTGCCGCAGCTACGTCGGCGAGCAGGTCCTCCATCTCGCGGCGCGCCGCCGCCCCTGAGCCGGCCGCCACCCAGCGGCGAGTCCCTTCGACGCGGCACTGGACCGGAACCTGATTATAGATCTGGCCACCTTCAATCCGGCCAATAAACAGTGTGTCGCTGCCGACATGGGGCGCGGTTCGCTCGCGCAGATGCTCGTTTAGCGCGTTCAGCCGCAACACCACCTCGGCCCCCGCAGCGATCACGTCCGGCAGCCCGGCGGGCCTCAGCCCCTCGTGTACCGGCGCGCCATCGCGCTCGACCTCCACGCTAAACACGGCCATCCCGCGACCGGCAATCGGCAACGCATCACCTAGATACTCCGGCAGCAGCACTCCGTCGCCGACAAAACCTTCGCGGATCAAGGCCAAAAGCTGGCGGCGGTCGCCCCAAGGTGCTTCGTGATGGTCGTGGGCCGTAAGCAAGACCGCCCCCTTGGTCAGTGCGCCCACATCCCTCAACGCCCTGAGCGCTTCGACGAAGGCGGCGATCCCTCCCTTCATGTCGGACGAACCCGACCCATAGAGATGACCATTCTCCACCTTGGGCGGCACAAAGGGCAGATGCACCGTGTCCAAGTGCCCATCAAATTGCAACACCCGCCCGGGCTGCCCGCTGTCGAAGCGAGCGACCACGGCTGGTGCTTGCGGCCAATCGGCTTGGGGCCGCTCCACGGCAAACCCCTCCTCAGCCAATATGGCCGCCAATGCATCAGCTACCGCGCCAGCATCCAGTGTCGGGCTGGGCACCGCAATCAGCGCCTTGGCCGTATCAAGTAGGCGCTGCTCGTCGACAGCCTGTAGTATGTTGTCTTCCATCCTAGTACTCCTTTACCCACCTTGAGATTTGGTTGTATCGACATCGGCTGTGCCACGCGGACAGAGCCACCCGCGCTCCCAGGACGGACCACTACAATTTTCCTCAAGCGCTTCCAGCCGCTGCTCCTCGGTTCGCTTCCACGGATCCTTGGGCAGATCGGCCGGCCCTTGGGGATCGCTCAACCCGCAACCGACCAACGCCATGCAGAGCATCCACTTTCTCGCCATATTGGCCTCCGTTGCCCGCCTCTGACAATCTCCGTACTTTGACCCCAATTCGCAAAGGAGCAGACCTATGTCCCATCCCCCTGACTACGGCATCATCTACAACTGGGACGGCGCGCCGCACGGCTACTCGCCCGTCCCCCAGTCCATGGACGCCTTTCTCGACAAGACGTATGGCCCCCTCGAAGACACCCAAGTCGGTGCCCTGTTCTGGTGCGTGGGCGAACACGCCACCCGCTGGCCAAGCGACGCGCTTGAACTGGTTGGCGACCTCCACCAGCGCCGCTATGAAAGCGCCGCTAGCTACACGCACACCGAAAACATCCGCCGCATGTTGGATCGGGGCGAAGATCCCCAACAGGCCGTTATCGACCGCGGCCACGAGTTAAACCTCCATGTCTATGCCTCACTGCGCATGAACGACAATCACTTCAACGGCGCTCAGCTAAGCGACCTCCAGACCCTGCACCACGTCGAACTGACCCAACTGCGCAAAGACCACCCCGAATGGCTCCTCGGCGAGGATACCGAGGAGTGGTTTGCCCTGTCGTGGAATATGGCCATCCCCCAAGTGCGCGAAAATCGCTTCCAACACCTGCGCGAAGTCTGCCAAAATTACCCTTGGGACGGCGTCGAACTCGACTGGCAACGCCACCCCTTCCACTTCCCCGCCGACTATGCCTATCGCCTGCGCTATGTCCTCACCGACTTCATGCGGGCGGCGCGGCAACTGACCGACGAACTAGCCCAACAGCGCGGCCGACCTTTCTACCTTGCGGCCCGCGTCGCTGGCTCCATCGAGGGCTGTCACCGCATTGGCTACGACGTGGAAACCTGGGTAAGAGAAAACCTCGTCGATATCCTTATCCCGGCCGGTGCCGCCGGTACCGATCCAGCCATTGAAGTCAGTGCCTTCCGCGCCCTCTGCACCGACCGCGACATCGCCCTCTACCCAAGTTTTGACGGCGGCGTCCCCGGCCCGGCCGCCGGCCCCGAAGGCGAAACGGCCCGCCACAACATGCGCACCAAGGCCACGGCCATGCAGTACCACGGCCAAGGCGCGACCGGCATATACGCGTTCAACTGGCACGCCGACCGCGATTCAAAGCGCGAGTTGCTAACCCAAGTGGGCACGGTCCAAACCTTGCGCCGCCAAGACAAGCTATACAACGCGACCCACCGCTTTCGCCAGCACACCGGGGAGTGGCGCGGCGCGTACCAGCACGACCGGCTGCGCGGCACCCTACCCGTCCCCCTCTACCCAACCATGCGGGAATCCGGCCCCCATTTCGACCTCGACCTCGCCGACGACTTGAGCACAGACCCACCAGCGACCATTACTCTGCGTCTGCGCCTACAAGACTGGGTCGCTGGCGACGAGGTTCGCTGCTGCTGGGATGGCGAGGTATTAGCCGACCCGGATATCACCTATTGCCACGGCGGCGATCCCCAACCTATCTCCGATGTCAGCGCCGCCGCTTGGCACAGCTTCGCGCTCACGGCCGACCAAGCCGCCCGTGGCCGCCATCGCCTAGAAGTCGTTCTCTTGCAACGCCATCCCCAACTTGCTTGCGACTTGATACTAACCGATGTCGAGGTGGTCATCCTTTATAAGGACTAACGACACGAGCGGAAGTCGCTATACCTTGTGAAAATTCCGCCCATCCGTTGTATTATAAAGAAGCTGGGAGCTTGCCCGAAGAATGCTTCCAACCAATTGCAGAGGAATCACCATGCCAGCATCTCAAGCAAAAGTAGCTATCCCCGGCAAGCGTCAGGTTCGTATAACCTTGCCAAATCCCCGCTCGGAAAAGGTGCGAAGACGGGTAGCAAACTCGGTCGCCCACTTAAACCAATCTCAGGAAGCCGACGCGCTCCAATGGGTCGAGGCCGTGTCTGAATTTGACGAGCGTGAGACGCGGTGACGTCGTAACAGTGGCAGTCGCGGGCGATTTTGGGAAACCGCGCCCAGCCGTGATCGTCCAAAGCGACGTGTTCCCGGATGAGCACGGGTCGGTTATTGTCTGCCAAATAACGTCGGCCTTAGAAGATGCCCCCGATTTTCGGGTTACTATCGAACCCTCTAAAAGCAACGGCCTGCTCCGGCCCTCCCAGATCATGGTGGACAAGCTAGTAACTGTACGGCGCAGGCGAATTGGTAGCCGCATTGGCCGGTTGGAGGATCGGGAAGTTAGGCGTTTGAACCGAGCTCTTGCATTCGTGATGGGATTGGCAGACTAGCAATCTGGCGAGAATCACCTATCGCGCCCTCTACCAATCATTCGCATTTCCTCCTTCTCTTCTTGGATCCGTCCCCACTTAGCGTCCGTAGCGCAAGCCAAAGAAAAAACCCGGCCACGTGAAAATCCCATCCTCCCACTCCTTCTCGTAGCGGCTACCCGACTCAATCAGCCGCTGATGGCCATCGGTCGACAATTGGTTCAGGGAGACGCCGCCAAACAGCGACAGATGGCTGAGCAACGAGACTCCCGTCTCAAGTTTGATCCGCGTTAGGTAGTTGTCTTGGGCCAAGCGGCGTAGGCCGATTCCCACTGCGGGCGGCCAAAATTCAAATTGCGCTTCGTAATCGTCGTCGACGTCGCGGCTGATCCGGTAGCCGTGAATATCGAGGCCGAGAAAAAATCGCCGCCAGCGCTTCTGCACCCCACCGCCCACGCCCAATGCCCAGCGCGGCTGGCCAGCCTCGTCGGTAAAGCCCGTGGTAAAAGCGGTGTAAAACGAGCGGCTGCCCGAGGCGATGGTGAACATGGTAAAGCCAACTTCGTCGCGCCAAGCACTGAGGTTAAAAAGCCCGCTGCGCGAGTAGTTGATCAACCCGATGGGTAGGCCGCCTTCAATGTGACCGGAAAGGTTTACCACGCCCACCTGCCAACCCTTGACCTCGCTCGCCACGTTCAGTAATCCGACCTGACCGCCCTTGACCTCGCCGACGAAATTGGTGAGCCCGGCTATTTGCCAACCGCGAATTTTGCCGACTATGTTGGTCGTTTGCGCCACCTGCCAGCCGCGCACTTGCGAGGCAATGTTGAGCAGGCCCACCTGTCCACCCTGCAACGGCCCCATCGCCCAGTTGACCCCTACGACGGATGCCTGCCAGCCATCGACCTCTCTGAGCGCCAAGTTGCCCAACCCGCCTATCTGACTGCCCGTCCGCCCGCGCGCTTGGTTGACCAACCAGGCGAACTGGACGCCGCGAAACGCCTCGTCTTGCGTATTGGTCAACAGCCCTAGCGACAAAGTGTAGCCCTCGCGGGTCGCAACCTCGATCTGACGCCCCAAGGTAATCCTCCGTCCCGAGCCGCCGCGCAGCTTAGTGTCTTCTGGGGTGAAGACGCGGAAATCGCCGGTACTCACCTTGGCGAACTCTCCTTCGGCCAACACCAATTCGGCCAAGCGCCAGTCCGCGTCCCACGTTTCCAAAAACAGGGTATAATCCCCCGGCACCAATCCCAACTCAACCTCCCGCCCAGGGGATTTGTTCAGTTCGGCGACTAGGCGCTGCTGGCCATTGCGGATAGAGACCCGGCCAGCGAGGGCCTCGTCCAGCGACAGGCCTGCGGCGTTGCGGCGCACCTCGGTCATCACCACGCCGCCGGTGCCGCGCATCTGGCCCTCATAGGCTGGGTGCTGAGTGCCTCCCACTGTCCCAAGAGTCCGCGCCCGCGTCTCGTCAAAGGCGAACTGGTACGCCTCGTGGAGGGTCACCCGACCATCGCCAGTAACATCGGCTGCGCCGCGCATTCCAGAAATTAGATAGTGGGTAAAAAAGGACGCCTCGATCAGGTCCGACTCTTGAGCTGCTTCGTCGGCTGAACTCGACGTGAGAAAGGCGTACCCCCGCATGTCAAAAGACTCATCGACCAAAAAGGGCGGCTTGGGCTTGCCACCCTTGATGCGGGTTATGCTCCCGGAGTTGCAGGCGTCTAGGACGGCGATGCGGACGGCCGCGTTGGCCGTCTTCAGGGAGTCGAGCAATTGCTGATAGCCGAGGTGATCGCCGGCCAACAGCAGACCCTCTTCGTCGGCATGGCCAGAGTAGTACAGCAGCACCTCTAAGCGGTCCCCCCGCGGGCTAGCCGCCTTTACCCGCCGGCCTAGATCGGCCAGTCCCTGCTTGAAGGCCGTCAAGTCGGGATCGCGCAGCAGCAACACATCGGCCGGGTCCAAGCCTCCCATCTCCTGCAACACCTCGACGAACTGTTCCGCGTCCGAGACCGCGTAGCGCAGCAATTCGCGATCCACCCCGCCGTTGTTGGCCCCCGCTGCCAGTATCAACCGGCGCACTTCCGCCTCCACCGGCTGGGCCAGACCCGCCGCAACGACAACGACCAACAAGGCGCGCACCAAAGACATGGACACAACTCCTCAGAGACAACGGGGCAACCACAAGGATCGCCCCTACAACGCCAACACAACGACGCCCACTCCTCGTCGTTGGTTGCCAACCTCCCCCTCGTGATTGCCCTAGGCGGAGCTAGGGCTCCCTAGGTTTCTTCACAGTAAATCGGAATAGGCGGACGTCATCCCCCAACGCTACATCGCCGACGGCCAGCTTAGTCTTGACTGCTGCCAAGCCAAATCGGCGGTCGGCCGCCACCAAGTAAAACCGCTCCCACCGCGGCGCGTCGTCCAGTTCGTAAGCAACGTCGAGAGTATCTTGCGCTGCCAGCGGCACGGCCTCTGCTCCAGTCGCGGGCAGGTGTTGGGTTACGGTACCGCGCCCATCGACGGACAGGATCGCCCCGAACTGCAAGCCACCCGAGCGGT
>JAPPEG010000027.1 GCA_028875345.1 Gemmatimonadota bacterium | reverse complement strand
CGGGCTATGGATCGCCCATCGGCGTCGAGGGAGCACTAGTCGTCGTCGATGACTCCGTGGCGTCCTCGCCCAATCTAGTAGCCGGTGCCAACGAGCCGGGCTACCACCTCGCCAATGTAAACCACGGCCGCGACTATACAGCCAACATAGTCGCCGATATCGCCTCCGCCCGGCAAGGCGATGGCTGCCCTGACTGCGGCGCGGCGCTACGCGAATCGCGCGGAGTGGAGGTGGGCAACATCTTCCAGCTCGGCACCAAATTTACCGAGGCATTGGGCGGCGATTTCCTCAACGCCGAGGGCAAGGCGCAGCCAGTCGTCATGGGGTCTTACGGGATCGGCGTAGGGCGGCTGCTGGCCTGTATTGCCGAGGAGTACCACGACGAAGACGGCTTGGTGTGGCCCATTGCCGTCGCGCCCTACCAGGTGCACATCGTCCTCCTCGCCAAGGGCGCAGGCGCAGCGCAAGACGCGGGCGAGCAGCTCTACGCCGACCTCGCGGAGCGCGGCATTGAAGTCCTCCTCGACGACCGCCGAGAAAACCCAGGCGTCAAATTCAACGACGCCGACCTAATTGGAATACCAGTGCGGGTGACGGTGGGGGATCGCGGTTTGCAGCGGGGGATTGTCGAGGTCAAGCTGCGGCGCGAAAAAGAGCGGCAGGAAACGCCGGTGGAGCAGGCGGTAGAGTACATAGTAGAACAAGTGGAGAACTTGCAACGCGAGCTAGACGAACGCGTAGTAGAAGTGGAGTACCCAGGATAATGTTCGTCGAAGGCTACACCGACCAACTCAGCTACCGAGCCGGCGAGCAGGTGCGCTTTCACGTGGCGACCAGCGCGGACGAATATGCGCTGGAAGTGACGCGGATAGGTGCAGAGCGCGAAGTAGTGTGGCGGCAGGACCAACTGCCGGGGTCGTCCCATCCGGTGCCAGAAGACGCTTCGTCCAATGGCTGCGGCTGGCCGGTTTCCCACTTCTTGGAAGTGTCGGCCGACTGGCGCAGTGGGTATTACGAATTCGCGCTACGCATCGAGGACCAAGGCGGCAAGTTCGTGCGGCGGGGACGGCGCACGGCCGAGAGCCGGGGCTTTTTCATCGTCCGCCCGGCTGGCCCCACGGACGCTCGCATCCTCCTCCAGCTAGCCACCAACACCTACAGTGCCTACAACAACTGGGGCGGCTACAGCTTCTACAGCTATCACGGCCGCGGCGGCTTGCAGGGGCATCGCGTCTCCTTCGACCGTCCAATGGCCGGGCTGTTCGACCACTGGGAGCGCGACTTTGTCGAGTGGGCGGAAGGCGCTGGATACGCGCTCGACTACTGCGCCAATTCCGACCTCGAATGGCATCCTGAACTGTTGGACAATTACCTACTAGTACTGAGCGTGGGGCACGACGAATACTGGTCGGCTCCCATGCGCGACCACCTCGAAGCCTATATCGCCGCCGGAGGCAACGCCGCGTTTTTCAGCGGCAACTCCGTGTGCTGGCGGGTGCGCAGCGAAGACGAGGGCCGGGCGCTGGTGTGCTGGAAGCAACAGTTCAACATGGACCCAGCTTACGCCGCCGGAGACTACGCAGATCTTTCGACCTTGTGGAGCCACCACCTCGTGGGCCGACCGGAAAATGAGCTGACCGGCGTCGGCTTCCTCTACGGGGGCTATCACTTAAGCCACGGGCAATACATGGACGGGTCTGGAGCGTTTACAGTCCATCGCCCAGAACACTGGGTTTTTGCGGGAACGGACCTGCAACGCGACGACACCTTCGGAGGCGAGCACACCATCGTCGGCTACGAGTGCGACGGCTGCGAGTTTGCGCTGGAAAACGGGCTGCCGGTGCCCAAGGGAACCTATGGCACCCCAGCGGACTTCATCATCTTGTGCACCGCCCCTGCGCGATGGCACCCAGACGACAGCGTGTGGTACGAGCGCTGGGAAAAGGGCCGGGAGGGCGCGGCGGTCATGGGCCTCTACACTCGCGGCGGCACAGTGTTCACAACCGGGACAACCGACTGGTCGCACGGGCTAAAAGGAAATGCGACCGTCGTCCAGATCACTCGCAATGTCCTCGACCGACTGAGCCAGTAGTGGCCGGATATAGCGTTTTTCAGGCTAGCCGACACTGGCGAGTAATTTCTCGTAAAACTCGTCCTCCCAGGCCTGGGGCTCATGGTCCAATACAGGTCTGGGAAAAAGTGGAACCCAATAGCATTCCCACGGCGCGTGGCCCGCGTCCTGTACCTGCCAGCGCTCGAGCGTTGCAGCCTTCGCTTCAAAGTGATAAAAATACCGGTCCATGCGCTCGGCAAGTACATCGGCGCGCAGCCAGCCGCTTTGTCCTGCGACTTCTACTTTGGCATACTCCTCGACTCGTTCAATGACCCGCAGCCAATGCGCCCGAGGCACGTAGAGACCCAGCCCCTGTTCAAGACCAGGGCTTTTGCGCAGCACCACGTCTTGCAGAGGCGCTCGACTGTGGTCGTCTAGCGGCACTGCAATCGAGCCGAGGTAGCGGACCTGGCGCAGTCCCGTCAAACCGGTTTCTTCGACCATCTCCCGCAGCGCAGCATCGTCGATAGCCTCGCCGGGCTCTACGGTGCCAGCCGGCACCTGAACCCCCACATCGAGCGGTTGAAATACCAGGAGTTCTGGCGCACCTGAGTCGCTGCGACGGGTCACGTAGCCCGTTACCTTTTCTATAATGGCAGTCATTGAGTTATTTCAGAATGAGTCTTGGAATTTGGTTCTTTATAGCGAACTTTAATTATTCGCGAACGGATGTACAATGTCAAGGTTTTTGCCACTCGTGGATTGACCGCTAGTAGTGATCCGGTACACTATCCCAGTGATATGCTGCCCAAGAAGGCATCCACCATGCGCCCTGTCTTGTACTTATTGCTGGTCCTAGGCGCTGCCCCGGCCTCGGCCATCGATGGCGCTATCGCCGGTCGAATCGGGGACGGCACTACGGGCACCGGCCTCATGGGGGCCTATGTCCTAGTCACGGGGACTCGCTTGGGTGCCGTGGCCGATAGCAGCGGTTACTTTACCATACGCTCCATGCCTCCGGGCACGTACCGCCTGACCGCAAAAATGCTGGGCTACAAGGCGCAAATCGTGCGCCAAGTCGTCGTTCACTCTGGCCAGACCACCTCCCTCGACAT
>JAPPEG010000356.1 GCA_028875345.1 Gemmatimonadota bacterium | reverse complement strand
CCCATCGCGACCGGCCTGTAGCGGAGTGGAGTAACAGGGGTTGACCATGGACTCATAAAAAAGCGGTGGCTCCGCGCTGGCCGCCCACGGCTGGGTCAGCCAAACCTCCGTCGGTCCAGCCTCTTCGAACTTCCAACACGATCGGAGCCATAACAGGCGCGCGGCCCCTCCCGCTCCCAACGATTGCTCGGCGGGCCAAAGCCTAGGCCAGAACCTCGCCTCGCTGTCGAGGGTGAACCGATCGCCGCGGACAAACGCCGCGTCGCCGTCGTTGGACCACAGGGTCGCTTGGGATGGCCCCTCGTGGCTGTGCACGTCGTCATGCTCCTCATACTCCGTGACCAACAGGTCCACATCGCCGTCGCCTTCACCATCGGCTAGGCCGACGAAACCGACATTGGATAGTTGCAGGATGGTGGCAAAGCCATCCTCACCCCGGTTGTGCCACAGTTCGAGGCTGTGTCCCTCCTTAAAGGCCAGATCCAAGAGTCCATCCCCGTCGAAGTCGTCCCCCCAGATACTAACGATGGGCGTTCCCGGTTCTTCTCTTGATGGGCGGGTGACGTTGAGGGTGGGGACCAACCCGCCCAAGCCGTCGTTGGTCGCCACCATCCAGCCCCATTGTGGCGCCCAACGAGCCCAAGCTACCACGAGGTCCAAATCCCCGTCGCCATCTACATCGCCCAAAGTGCCGGTGTCATCACTGGGGCCCCGACCGATGCCGGCACCGGCTTTGCCGAGGGGGATAAAGTTGGGGGCTGCGAACAACTCCCCTGTTGTGGCAAAGGCCCCGTGCGGAGCCGCCAACAGCAAAATAGCTGCGATAAAGCGGTGCATAGTTTGCCTCCTAGGTTAAAGGATTAGATCGTCTATTCGCCAACAGCAAAATAGCTACGATAAAGCAGTGCATAGTTTGCCTCCTAGGTCAAAGGATTAGATCGTCTATTCGAGCTTGACCATTTTTCGGGTGCGTAGCTGCTCACCCACGCGGACCTGATACAAATACGCTCCAGAAGCGACGAGTTGCCCCTGCCCGTCTCGGCCATCCCAAGTCAGCCGGTGTTCGCCCGCCGCCAACGGACCCGACCACACTTGGCGCACAAGCTGTCCCAACAGGTTGTAGATGGCTACATCGACAGCCTCGGCACCGTCGGGCACCGACAGGGGGATGGTTGTGGCCGGATTAAACGGATTGGGATAGTTCGCACCCAAGACAAAGGCCGACGGCGTGGCCGACTCAACGGCTACGGCGGTGGGTGGACTGTTCTGGTTGATAAAGACGAAAGCCCCACCCTTTGTATAGAAGTAAGACCCACCCTTAAAACGACCGCTTTGTACACGCCCCAACACGACCAGATCGGCGGCCCCATCGCCGTTGAGATCACCGGCGAGCACCTCGCTGCCCGTGCCCGACACCTGATGGCGGCCTTCAATGACCCCATCGCCGTTGGAGTCGCCAGCGAGCGCCTCGTCGATCGTGCTCGACAGCCGGTAGCGGCCTTCGAGGACAGGCACGCCATTGCGCTGGCCGAGCAAGACGACCAAGGCCGGACCCGTTTCCTCGTTGCTATCGATCACGGCCACGTCCATCAGACCATCGCCGTTGAGGTCGCTGACCAGGGGGTGACTTTCCACGTGGATCTGCGAGCCGAGCAGGGTGTGGCTTGCCACCACGCCCGAGGCGTCCAGACGCCACAGCGCCAAGCCGCGGTAGGTATGTACGTAGGAAGAGGAAACGGTTACTTCGGCGATGCCGACTAAATCCACCTGTCCATCGAGATCGGCCCGTAGCGGGGTGGAGTAACAGGGATTGCCCATGAATTCAAAAAAAAGCGGCGGCTCCGCGCTGGCCGCCCACGGCTGGGTCAGCCAAGCCTCCATCGAATCCCCGCACGATCGGAACCATAACAGGCGCACGGCCCCTCCCGCTCCCAATGATTGCTCGACGGACCAAAGCCTAGGCCAGAGCCTCTCCTCGCTGTCGAGGGTGAACCGATCGCTGCGGATAAATTCCGCGTCGCCGTCGTTGTACCACAGGGTCGCTTGAGATGTCCCGTCGTGGGTGTGCTCTGCCTCGTCCTCATACTCCTCATACTCTATGACCAACAGGTCCACATCGCCGTCGCCTTCACCATCGGCGAGGCCAACAAAACCAGTGTTGGGCAGTTGCAGGATGGTGGCAAAGCCGTCCTCGCCCCGGTTGTGCCACAGTTCGAGATTCGATCCCTCCTGAAAGGCCAGATCGAAGAGCCCGTCCCCGTCGAAGTCGTCTCCCCAGATACTAAGGATGGGTACTTGTCCCGATTCTCTTTTTGGTCGGTTTGGTCGGGTGACTTTGCGGGTGGGGACCAAGCCACCCAAGCCGTCGTTGGACGCCACTATCCAGCCCCATTGTGGTGTCCAACTAGTCCAAGCTACCACAAGGTCCAAATCCCCGTCGCCATCTACATCGCCCAAAGTGCCGGTGTCATCACTGTAGCCCCAGCCGATGCCTGCGCCGGGTTTGTCGAGGGGAATCAAGTTGGGGGCTGCGAACAACTCCCCTGTTGCGGCAAAGGCCCCGTGTGGAGCCGCCAACAGCAAAATAGCTACCATAAAGCGGTGCATAGTTTGCCTCCAGAGTTGGTGGGTGTGGCAGCCGCCTGCTCATAGCGGGTCGGTGGCAGCGCGGCGACATGCTTGGCAACAAGCATCAATATAGATAAGCATATTTCGTGCCACACAGCAGACCTCACACAAAAAATCCTTTAGGATGTGCCCTAAAGGATTGTAAAACATAGTTTTATATAGCGTGAAAATTCTTTTTATCAGGCGTGATGTCCGTCGTCGTTACAAGTTGATCTAAAAAATTCCGTATTAAATACGACTTTTTCCGTATTAAATACGAAGAGAATCGTATTAAATACGACTTTTCACCACAGCGCAATGGTCCGCGACTTTTCCCTTTAAGACCTTTTCTGCGGTCGTTGCAATCCGAACACGCGCATGCGGGAACGCAGTCGCTCTGGGTTCATGCCCAACAAGCGCGCCGCGCCCCGCTCTCCATAGATCCTCCCCTCGGAGGCTTGAAGCGCCTCCACGATTTGCTGTTTCTCGCCTTTGAATTTGACTTCAACCGGTGGCTCAAACGGCTCCTCTTTGGCCTCGTCTTCAGAAGGCAGCGGTACATCCTCCACCTGAATAACCTCCCCTTGGCACAGCACCACCGCCCGCCGGATCAGATGCTCCAACTCGCGCACATTCCCCGGCCACGCGTACTCCTGCAAATGCTTCACTACTCCGTCGCCCAAAGCTGGCACGGGTCGCTGCAGACTTTGGGCATATCGACGCGCAAAATGCGCCGCCAAGAGCGGGATGTCTTCCCGACGCTCCCGCAGCGGCGGCAGCTTCACCGGCCACGCGCTCAAGCGGTAAAACAGATCTTCCCGGAATGTCCCCGCCTCAATCGCCTCTTTCAGATCCTTGTTGGTCGCCGCAATCACCCGCACATCCACTGGGATAGACTTCTCGCCACCGACGCGCGTCAGGTAGCGATTTTCCAGAATGCGGAGCAGTGCCCGTTGGACTTCCAACGACAGATCGCCGATTTCATCGAGTAACAAGGTGCCGTAGTTAGCTCGTTCAAAACAGCCGATATGCCGCTTCACAGCACCAGTAAAGGCCCCTCGCTCGTGGCCGAACAGCTCGCTCTCGATCAGCCCAGCGGGCAGGGAGCCGCAATTGAGCGCGACAAAGGGCTGCCCTCGGCGACGGCTCAGGTTGTGGATCCTCTGAGCGAGTACCTCCTTGCCCACTCCGGTCTCACCCAGCACCAGCATCGTCATATCGGTCTCGGCCATCTGTGCGACTTCCTCTAAGAGCCGGGTCATGATTTGGCTTTGGCTGAGAAACTCCTGATCCGAAGCCCGCAGCATGTGCATGTGTTCTAGGCGCTGGAGGCGTGCGCTCTTCTCGTCGGGGAACACCTGTACATCGAGGGTGGCTACTTCCGACATGAGACCATCCCGATCTAAGGCCCGCACCTCAAAGCAGAATTGGCCAACCGGGACCCCGTTGTACGACACTCTGTTGGAAGGCGTGAATGCACTCCATTCTTTCGCCGGGCCGTGGCCGACGAGCCGATGGCTGTAGCGCATCTGCTCGGCCCCGCTCCGGAAGCTGAGACCCTGGAAGCGGAACTGAATCTCGGGAGTGCTATCCGAGCAGGACACGGCTTGGGGCATCTCCAAGAGTCTTCCTGCCATGACTTGGCGGATCACGACACCTGGGGGTGTATCCCCAGGCTGGTACGCAATCAGCCCCGCCCTCGTTCCGAACCACAATCGGCCCCGACTATCGCGCAGAATGGCCTCGACGATATTCTCCAAGGTGGACTTGCCCAAACGGATGCTCTGAAACCCCCGGCCATCGTACTTCATCACACCCCCGCCGCTCGTCCCAATCCACAGACACTCCTGCTCGGGATCAGCGACCAGAGCCAAGATGCTATTGGCGGACAGATCGCCTTGGTCTGCCGTAAACCGACGCACCTGCTGAGCGCGGTAATCAAAGGCGAAAAGGCCGTTGGCCGTCCCGATCCAAAGCGCACCCTCGTGGTCACACAATGCACTCACATAAGCGACGGTTTCTATACCGGCTATGTCAGACGCGTGGAAATGGCCGTCTTTGTAATAGTACAGAGCCGGCGTTGTCCCATAGCTACCGATCCACAAGGTGCCTTCGCTATCCTGCAACGCGACTCGGCAATAATTAGGTCCCTGCTGCTCGGCTATAAAGCGGTCGTCTTCTATCCTGCCCAAGCATCCCCCGGAAGTGCCGACCCTTATACGCCCTTCTTGGTCTGGGTACAGCATGATTTCTTCGGCGTCGTGGCCTTTTGCCACCTCGATCACTTGGGCCTCTTTCCCCACCCCTTTGATTACCTTCCCCTCGGGGCTCCCGCGCCAGACTTGCCCCTGGCGGTCTGTCGCCAACGACGAGACCTTGTGCCCGGTCTCCACTGAGCGAATCCGGTCGTCTTCAAGACAGGCTAAGCCCCCCATCGTGCCGATCCAGATCCGGCCTTGGTGATCTTCGCTTAGCTGGTGGACCCCGCTATCGGGCAGGCCGTCGGCTTCGGTGTATAACTGGACACTGACCGGATCGCAAAAAACCAACCCCCCGCCCCAAAGCCCCACCCAGATATTTCCTTCGCGGTCCGCGTAGGTCAGCCGCGCATCTGAAAAGTGAATATCCGGCAAGCCAGCGGAAAAAGGATGCCACTCCTCTCCGTCATACACTAGCACGCCTCGGCGAGTCATCCACAGCCAGCCTCTATCGTCCAAGCGCACATGGCGCGTGCCGTGATTTACGGCCTCCGTCCCTTCGATGGCTGCGTCTGCCTTGATCAGGTCGAGTTGTTGGCTATCTGGATCATAGCGACCTATAACGGCTTCGGTACCAACGTAGCGAAAGGCGATCCACAGCAGGCCGGAGGCGTCTTGGGCGAATTTCCACGGCCACTGCATCGCGCCGTTCCCCGCACTCATGCGCCGACCGTCTAGGCTAATGACCCCCCACTTCAGCGTCGCCAGCCACGTCGTACCCGTTGCGTCGGTCGCCATATCGAACACCCGCCCTAGCGGCTGACCCACAATCTCTGTCACGCGCTCTACGCATCGCCCCTCGACAAACCAGCCTATCCCTGCGTCGGTCAGAACCCGTATCGAACCATCGGCTTGGGATTGCAGGCCCAATATGTCGTTGGAGGGCAGCCCGTGCTCGGTGGTGTACACCTGAAAACCACGCCCGTCGTAAGCCGCCAACCCACCGCCGAGCGTACCGAAGAGTAGCCGCCCATCCGCGTCCTCGGCAATGGTCATTACCGTGAGACTAGGTAGTCCGTCCGACAGGCCAAAGGTATCAAAGTGCGCTCCGTCGAACCGACTTACGCCGCCATCAGCCGTGGCGATCCACAGCAGGCCGCGCTGATCTTGGTAGATGTCTTCCACCTGCATCCCGGCCAACCCGTCGAAAACCGTGTACTGGTGCCCTAGGATGCGATCAAAGGGGCTCCTCTGTCTTGGAGTTCTTGCAGGCCTACTCGCGTCGTTCACCTACGCCTTCTCTTTTCTAAAATTGATCGTTTACCAAGCGAGCGTTCCCTGTAACGCGACCTCTTGCTCGCCAGCTACGATTTCCCCGAGCCGATAGGCCCGGCAGTCTTGAGCCGCTAAGTGAGCCAACACCTGTTCCACGGCCTCGGGCGCGACCACCAGCGCCATGCCCACACCCATGTTAAACGTACGCATCATATCCTCCACCTCTAGGTCACCTGCTGCGCGCAAGGTGCGGAAAATCGGCGGAATCTGTAGAGCCGCCAAGTCGAGTTGAGCGTCGAGGCCCGGCGGCAGGATGCGGCTGAGGTTGTCGCGGAGGCCGCCACCGGTGATGTGGGCCATGCCGTGGAGGCCGGGGTCGGTGAAAAGGCCGCGCACGGCCTGCAAGTAGCAAGTATGGGGCTTGAGCATCGCTTCGAGGAAAGATTCGCCGGCTACGTCGGCAGTGAGCAGATCGGGCTGCCGGTCTAAAAGGGCGCGGACCAGTGTGTAGCCATTGGTGTGCAAACCATTGGAAGCGAGCGCCAAGACCTGATCGCCGGCCTCAATCGCCTGGCCATCGATAATGTTGTCCTTATCGACCACGCCGATGACGCTGGCAGTCAGCACGTAGAGACCGTCGGGGACCACGCCGGGCTGCACCGAAGTCTCGCCGCCGGTCAAGGTGCAGTCCTGTTGGCGGCAGGCGTCGGCCAAGGCTTCGACAAGGTCATTGACAATGGCTCCATCCATCGTGCCGCATACGATGACGTCCTGAATCGAAATCGGCTCGGCACCCATGACGATGATGTCGTCGATGAGGTGGTTGACCATGTCGTAGCAGACCCCGCGATGGCGGCCGTGGGCAAAGGCCAACTTTTGCTTGGACCCAGGCTCCTCGCTCTTGTGGACCAGCACTGGGTATGCGTAGCCGGGGAAGCGGGCGTCGAGCAGGGTGGCGAACGCGCCAATCCGGTTGAGTACGCGCGGGTCGGCGGTTTCCATGCTCTCGGCCATGGCGCGCTTGGCCGCATCGGTCTGATCTATATCGACGCCCGTGCTGGCATAGGAGAGGCGTTGGCTCATGAAGTTCCTTTCTGTTCCATCAAATCGGGGATCAACTCGACACCCAATCCCGGGCCGGACGGAGCGTGCAGGCAACCCTGCTGATAGGTCAAGCGCGGCGCAACCACATCGCTCGCCAGCAGGCCCGGGCCGACCAAATCCGAGGGTGCGCAAACGGCTTTAGTGGCCACGCCAAAATGCACGGCCGCGGCCGTGCCAATGCCAAGCTCGACCGTGCTGCCGAGCAAGACGGGTACGCCAGCAGCCGCAGCGAGTTGGCTCAATCGCTGAGCGCGGTGCAGGCTGCCGGCCTGGACGGGCGCGACGTTAAAGGCATCCACGGCCCGGTGGTGCAAAAGAGCGAGGGCAAACGAATCGTCAAAGTCGGCGACGTGTTCGATGAGGGCCGCGGGCACGGCTGCGCGCACCCTTGCCAAGGCCAAGGCGGCGGCGTCTGGGTCGGCATTGACCTGTTCGGGATGGTCCTTGGCCACTTTGCGGGCGACGCATTGGATCGGCGTCTCAACCGCATCCACGCCCAGCGCAGCCAGCTCGCGGATCCGCTCGATGGCCTCTTCTTCCTCCCACGCGCCCGAAGCATCGGCCTTGAGGTACGCATCCGGGCCGACGATCCGGCGGCAGACGCGGACGCGCTCGCAGTCGAGGTCAAAGTCGGCCCCCACCTTGAGCTTGAAGGCCGTAAAGCCCTCAGCGACCTTTGCCTGAATTTCCTCTGCCAGCTCTTCCGCACTGCGGATGTACGCGACCCAAGAGATGGGTAGCGCATCCCGGTACTGGCCGCCTAAAAGCGCGTGGGCCGGAGCGTTGTAGTACTTACCCGCGAGATCAATCAGGGCCATTTCCACGGCTGCACTGACGAGTCGGCGGAATTCCGGGTGATAACTGGTGGGCAACGCCTCGGCGACGCGCTCCCAAGCGACGAGGCGTTTACACGGGTCGGCACCGGCCAGCAGGGGTGTCAAGGTATCGCACAAGGTCTCCGGCGACGGCGCTTGCCACGCATCCTCTAGATCCGAGATTTCGCCGAGGCCGCGCAGGCCGGTATTGGTCTCGAGTTCTAGGATGTAGTAGCGCGAGGCATTCTTGCTGTGGCCGCCCGTGGGAGCTACGCGAGTGTGGTACACGCGGGGGACGGCGACTGAGTAGATGCGGATGTGGCAAATGTGCATAAGGCTATCCAGGGAAGGGTGACTGGCCGGATTGTACGGCTGGCCCTCGGTGCAGTCAACCGTATATTAATTCGACATTTTAACAGGAATGCCAGATGACGGCCACGGAAGAGATTCTCGTGTTGAGCGCGACGGCCCTTGAGCAGCTTGCCCTAAGGGAGGCCGTGGCCGAGTGCGTACAGCGCAAAGTCGCCGAGCGCGAATGGGTGAGCGGGAAAATTGGCGCGCAGCCGGTGACTTTGGTGGAGACCGGGATCGGCGCGGTGAACACAGCGCACGCACTCACCTGCTACTTGCAGGCGCAGCGGCCTCAGCGGGTCGTACAGATCGGCGTGGGCGGGGCGTATCCAGAGAGCGGCGCAAGCGTCGGAGACTTGGCCTTGGCCAGCGAGGAATACTATGGAGATCTGGGGGTGCGGACGCCGGACGGCTGGCAGAGCGCAGAACTGATCGGCATTCCAGTGCTGGAGAAAGGGCGCTCTTACTACAATTGCTTTCCCACCGACGAGCAGTGGGTGCAGCGGGCGGGCGCGGCTTTGCCCGAAGCCCACATCGGCCCCTTTGTCACCGTGCAGGAATGCTCGGGCACCGACGAATTGGGGCTGGAAAGAGGGCGGCGCTTTGGGGCCTTGTGCGAAAACATGGAGGGCGCGGCCGCCGCGCACCTATGCGCCTTATACGACGTGCCTTTTGCCGAACTGCGCGCCATGAGCAACATCGTCGAGCAGCGCGCGCGGGAGCAATGGGATTTGCCAGGAGCCGCTGCTAGGGCGCAGGCCGCGGCTCAGGAGCTTCTGGAGGAGGGGCTATGCGCGTAACCTTGGGCTACTCGCCCTGTCCCAATGATACGTTTGTCTTTTGTGGCTTGGTCCACGGGCATATCGCCGGTGCGCCCGAATGCGAGGAAGTGCTAGCGGACATTGAGACGCTCAATGAGATGGCGCTGCGAGAGCAACTCGACGCGACCAAAATATCCTTCCACGCACTGGCGCACTTGCGGGAGGAGTACTGCCTTCTGCATTCGGGTGGTGCCTTGGGGAGGGGGTGCGGGCCGCTATTGGTAGCGCGGGAGAAGTTGGCGCTGGAAGACCTCAAGCACAAGCGGATCGCCATTCCCGGGCGGCTGACCACCGCGGCTCTCTTGCTGAGGCTCTTTGACCCCAGCATTGAGCAATTAGCGGTCATGCCTTTCGACCAGATCGTGGACGCGACCGCGCAAGGCGTAGTCGATGCGGGCGTCATCATCCACGAGAGCCGCTTCACCTATGCCCAACACGGGCTAGCCGCGATCATCGACCTAGGCCAGTGGTGGGAGGAAAGCACTGGGCATCCGATCCCCCTCGGCGGCATCCTCGCGCGGCGCAGCCTCGGAGCCGAACTCATCGGCCAGCTCGACCGCGCGCTCGTGCAGAGCGTAGAATACGCCTATGCCCACCCAGACGCGGTGCGGGGCTACATCCGCCAACACGCCCAAGAAATGGACGAAAGCGTCATGCAGGCGCACATCGACCTATACGTCAACCAGCACACCTTCGACTACGGAGCCGACGGCGAGACCGCCATATTCGACCTGATCGAGCGGGCCGAGCGGGCCGGCATCGCGCCCAAGTCCGATGCGCCGCTCTTTATTTTTTAAGTGATGTTACGCACCCGGGTAGGGGGCGGTTTGAAACCGCCCCCTACTCTTAAACGATCACCAAGGAGCAATACGCGTGAAACTAGTGCAATTTATCGAGCCGGGCGACGGCATGCGCTTGGGCCTAGTCATAAACGACGAGGTCTTAGACCTGACGGGCGCAGACCAAGGGCCGCGCACCGTACATCAGCTCTACTACGACGGCGGCGGCGACGAGATTGGGTTAGTGGCCGCCGCTCAGAACCTGCAAAAACGGGCTGCGCGCCGTTTGCCGCTAGACGCGCTGTTGGCTAACCGCAACACCCACGACCCGTACCTCACCAAGCCAGTTAGCGGCCCACCCGGCCATCCCCACGCCCTGCGCGTGTGGTTAGCCGGCGTCACCCACGAAGTCAGCGCCAAGTTGCGCGAGATCGAAGCACAACAGGCCACTGGCGAGGCCATCAACGTGTACGACCAAAAATACCGCGAAGTGTCCGGCGGCGGGCGGCCCGAACTGTTCGCCAAGGGCGAGCCAGACGCCGTCGTCGGTCACGGCCAGCCCATCACCCGGCCCACCGACACCCAGCGCTTAGTGCCCGAGACCGAGCTAGTGTCGGTCTATGGCACTAAGCGCCAGGGCCGCTTAGAGAGGCTGGGCTACACCGGCGGCAACGACGCCACTGACAACGGAATCGAGGCCGCCAATCCCCTCAACTTGCCCCAAGCCAAAAACTGGGCTGGCGGATGCGCTTCTCTAGGGCCGGTGTTGATTACAGCCGACGAGTACGACGACACCGAGGTCGAGGTCTCGTGCCGCATCTTGCGCGATGGACAATCCATAGCCTACAAAAAGGGCCCAACCGGCCAGAACAACCTGAACATGCCTGGGCGGCTCTTACACTTAGAGCGCCACCTTTTCAGTCGGCTGCCCCTAACGCCGCGCACCCTGATGGCGTTTTACTGGGGGACACCCATCGTCTTTGCCGAGGCGGATTTGGCGACGGGGCTTTTGGACGGAGACGTGATGCAGTTGACCTTTTCCGGCGGGATCGGGGTTTTAGAAAATCCCGTGGTGCCCCTCGAAGAGCCAGCGCAGCTACAGGGATTAGGAGGATAGCGTTAGTTCTCCACTCTTTCGAATAGATCCAAGTGCTCGCCTGTGCCAACGAGTTTTCCGTGTAGATGCCGAACGTCAACGACCGCTCCAAAGCGGACGAATATCTTTTCAAAGCGCTCGTACTGCGGACCCCAATAGACCATCGCGCAGGACATTGGAGCACCCTTGCCGCCGTCCTTCCCGTTTACGAGAAAGCGTAGCCGAGTGTCGTAGAGAAATGCGACCGCAGTAGCAGCGCCGAATACGTATTGTTTCCAGTGGCGAGTATTCGTAGCGACAGGCACAAGCGCGAGCACTTCAACACCATGTTGTACGTGAGCCTCGGTGCATTTTCGGAGCCAATCTCGAATCGTGGTGCCTCTCTCACGGTCCCTGCCGTATGGAGGATTGACGAAGATGGTAGGATAATTCCACGATGCTGATAATCCGTCAATCTCAGGCAGAGAGTACTCTACAGTCGCCCCCACGATAGAATGGCGATTGGAGCATGGATCTAGCGCGACTGATTCGGCGAAAAACTCTCGTATCGCGTTGACGTACTTTGGCGGAGTGCACCAATGTTGGCTTAGCACCTCAGCATTGTTACGTCCTGCAGTCATGCCTAGTCGTCCTCCTACCAGTCTTTTTCGGCGAGTTTCCGCAGATCAGTCTGTAGATTCTCAATCGTACCGTCATGGGGAGAGATGACGTTAAACCACGTCTCAATCTCGGCCTCGTGCGCCGTGAAGTAGCTTCGGAGCGCTTCGTCTGCGTCAACAGCCATGCGCACCTTGGTGAATATATTCGTTCCAGAGCTGCGAGGGTAACTCGCCAAGAACGCCTCACGAGCAGGTTCCAGTTCTGGTGTAGGGTTGAGCAGTAGTCTGTCAATAAACTGAGATAACCCCGCGTCGGTGAGAAATAAGAGCCAGTCGTATGACTGAGCCAGTACGCGAAGTTCCTTGTTGTGGTTATCAGAGGTAAACCAGTTCCCATGGTTGCTGACGACACCAACGGTGAGTATGAATCCAGCGAACTCGACAACCGATGACGAGTCGATGACTTCTCTGAGTACTTCGTCGTAGAGGCCGGTTCGAAAGCTACCGTCAGATTGTTCCATGACACCTTGAAATTGCCCATTCCGAAGCCGCACTTTTTGCAGGGAAGACACGGACCGCGCAACATAAGCTCCCTGTTTTGCTTTTTCAATCGTCTGAGGTCCTTTTCGCATCCCTTCCTCCACGCCCACGCGCTTGCATTCAAAGATCGCGAACGGATTAGTGGAGAGCCGGCATACGGTGAGTCTGCAACTAGAATCATTCAATGTATCAACATTCGCAACAACTGGACTTGTTTCTTTATCTGCAAGGACGGTTGCGTTGCGCTTCACGGAGTCTTTGCTGAGCACCTGATTCGATTGAGTCGATTTGACTGTCGTTCCTTGTAGAAAGGGCAACTGGTGCTTGATCTTTGCGGCCGTTAGAGGAAGGGATAACGGGGCGATTTCGACTTCGTGCTGAGCTTGGATGGGGTGAAGCGAAAACTCGACGTTGTGCAATATGTCAGGGTTGGCGAACTCAGGCACTGAGCGCTCAATGACGACATGGTCGCGGAGATTCCACATATGGAGGGTATAAAATGTAATGATCTCTACGAGCGTTCCCAAAGCACGGCCTGCGGCTTTCTTTTTGTTGTCCTTGGCGTACTTAAAGACCGTGTTCGCTAGAGTTTTTTGAAGTGCATCAACCGACTCAAAGGCCAATAGGTTTCTCCTAGCCTGTTCTAGTCATACTATCTAATATAGAGGTCAGCTACGGCTTGTCTGCATCGTTTATCTGGGGCGTAACGTGCTCGCCTAACGGCGATACTGATCGAGCGCCCCTCGCCTCGGATCAAAGGTCGTATGGTGGTTCCACGAGGCGTCGTGCTTGTACATCACGTCCCGGATTAGGCGGCGGCGGTAGAGACTGTCGAGGTTGTCGGCGGCCATTTTAGCGGGGTCAAAGCGGTCTAAAATCAGCTCACGTAGGCGCGTTTCGGTCGCGGCGTGCTCGGCTGCGCCAGCGAGGTTATTCCACTCGCCGGGGTCGCTCTCCAAGTCAAAAAGCTGCGGCGGATGGCCGTGGATGTAATTGTATTTGAATCGGCCCTCGCGAACCATGATGCAAGGTGCGCCCACCGCCTCGTGGGCTTGGGCGAAGATGTGACGGTCGGCTTGCTGACCCTCAATGATCGGCAGCAGGCTGGTGCCATCGTGGGGCAAACTCGCCTCGGCACCGGCCAACTCGCAAAAGGTCGGCAGCAGGTCAATCAGCGAGGTCGGCGTCCCGACAGTAGTGCCGGCCTGCCACTGGTCGGGGAAGCGGACGATGAGGGGCACGCGGCAGGACCACTCGTAAAAACAGCGCTTCTGCACCATCTCCTTTTCGCACAGCATGTCACCGTGGTCAGAGGTAAAGACCACAACCGTGTTGTCGAGCAGGCCCGTTTCCTCCAGCGTTGCCAGCAAGCCGCCGACCTTGTCATCGAGGTACGTCACCAAGCCGTAGTACGCGCGGCGCAGGCGGCGCAAACTCTCGGGGTCGCGCAAGTTGAAGCGGCGAGTGCCGTGGTAGGCGTTGAGCCAGCGATCCATCGCCGAGTAGGTCTCATCGAGATGTTCGGGAAATTCGGGGATGGCGACCTCGGCGTCGGCGTAGCGGTCCCAGTACGCCTGTGGCGGGTGGAACGGCTCGTGCGGGTGGTGGAAGGATGCACAGAGCAAGAAAGGGGTGTCGCCGCGTTGGGCGCGCAGGTATTCGACGGCGCGAAATTGCGTCTCTTCGTCGTAGCTGAGGGCGTTGTGCCAGAAGTTGACGCGCACGGCTTGGCCAGTGTAGCCGCCGGCGTTGTACGTGGGGCGGTTGCCCATGACCTCTTCGTAGTCCTCCCCCTTCGTCTCCTTGATGCGGATCCATTCTTCCTTGACCCAAGAGAAGTCGGGCGGGTAGATGTCAGTCGTCAGCCGACGGTGGAAGCCGTGTACCTGGTCGGGGCCGACGAAGTGCATCTTGCCCGAAAGCACGGTGTCGTAGCCCGCGTTGCTGAGGTAGTGGGCGTACGACGGCACGTCCGCGGCCAAAAGCGCGCCGTTGTCCCAGGCACCAATCTCAGAGGCGTGGCGTCCGCTGGTGATGCAGGCGCGACCCGGAGCGCACAAGGGGAACGGAGTATAGGCCGAGTCAAAGCGGACGCCTTCGGCAGCGAGGCGATTCAAATGCGGCGTTTGGACGACTGGATGGCCGTAGGCACCGGTCAGAGCGGCGATGAGCTGATCGGACATTATGAAGAGGATATTGGGACGGTCGGACATGGTTTGAGCTTTCGGGTGAAAGGGTTAAAGAACGGCTTACAGGGATTTCTTTACGTAGGCGACCGACCGCTCAAACTGCTCCAGTTCATAAGCAACCCGCACGTCCGCACTTTCCCCCCGCTCGTGCGGCGTCTGCCAATCGTCTGAATCGCCAGCCGCCTGATGCAGGGTGCGGATGGCATTTATGGTCTCGTAGATAGGTCGCTCGGGAAAGGTCGCCCACCAGTCCTCTTCCAACAGGCGGATGTGCCGGGCGACGCTTGCGCCGAGTTCAATGCAGCCCTGAATATGCGGCACCTCGCGGTCGAATAGCGCAATTATCTCCGGCCAATTGACGACCCCGTCGCCAATGGCGCAGCGCTTGAGGCGATAGCCCGAGGGCGTGGGGTGGACCGTGTAGTCCTTGATGTGGACGTGCTTGATGATCGGCAAAATCCGCTCGGCAAACGCTAAGGGATGCTCGCCGACAGCAAAGGCATTGCCTACGTCCATAGTGATGCCGAGTTGCGGGCTGCCGACCTTTTCGCACAGCGACAGCAATTCCCACGAACACAAATCTTGGTGGTTTTCAATACCCACTGGGATGCCGTATTCCTCGGCGAGCGGCATGACTTCCTTGAAGGGCTGCACTAAGGCTTCGATGTAGTCCCGCATCCCCTCGGCACCATACTCGGTGCGGTTGCCTTCGAGGAGGCGACTGACGGTGGTGCGCACGGCACGGGCACCAGTTTGGTGCGCTGTATCAATGGCTTGGCGCAGCGGCGCAATATCCTCGGCGTAGTTGTCGCCGCCCGTGTCCAAAAACAGGTCGAGATCGGCTCGCGTCTCGGCAAAAACCGCTCGCTCCTCGGGCGAGCAATCGCCCAGCCATTGGGACGCGAATTCGACGCTGTGTAGGCCATTGTCGCGGGCCAAGCGCGTCAGGCCCTCGGGGGTGTGGGGGTCAATGGCGCGGTTAGCTTCTTTGTGAGCGCCGGTAAAGCTCCAAGCGCAGAGTCCGATGTTCACAGCATTCCTCTTTTGATTGGGTGCAGCTTATAACTTCGCCTGCAAGTAGGACACCACTTCGTCGTCTTTCACGTCTTCGCTCGATCCATCGCGCATGTCCTTCACCTGCCAGACACCCTTCTCCAATTCGTCCGGGCCGCCAATCAGGGCGATGGGAAAGCCTTTGCGGTCGGCGTATTTGAGCTGCCTACCCATGCCCTTGGCCTCTGGATACAGTTCGGTGCGGAGGCCGGCTTGGCGCAAGCGGCACGCGAGGGCGATGTAGGACGGTAGGGCTTCGGCGGAGAACTGGACGATGAAGACGTCCGCCGATGTAGCGGCGTCCTGCAAAAGCCCCAACTCCTCCATCGCGGCCATCAACCGGTCTAAACCCAGCGAGGCTCCAACGCCGGGAAGATGCTGCTTGGTGTAGAGCCCGGCCAAATCGTCGTAGCGCCCACCGCTACAGACCGAGCCGATTGCTGGCAAATCGCCGAGCAAGGTCTCATAGACAGTGCCAGTGTAGTAATCAAGACCACGAGCAATGGACAGGTCTATCACCAAGCGATCCTGGGGAAAGCCGGCCCCCTCAAAGGCGTCCACGAGCTGGCGCAGGTTGGCAATCCCCTCGGCGACGCGGTCGTTGTCGCCGCAGGAACGTTCAATCTGGTCGAGTATCTCGGCATTCGCGCCCGTAGTCTGCACCGTCGCCAAGATGTTCTCGGCCTGTTCGCGGGAGATCGCATCCGTCTCGCTCATCTCAGCGGCGACCTTTTCCGCGCCAATTTTCTGCAACTTGTCGAGGGCGCGGAGGATAGCTGCCGACGCCTCGGCCAAACCGAGCGATTCGAGCAGACCGTTGAGGATCAGACGATTGTTGACGTGAATGGCAAAGCGCTCAAAGCCCAAAGCCGCGAGCAGATCATGGATAACGAGCACCGTTTCAATATCCGCGGCATTCGCGTCGGTGCCGATGGTATCGAAGTCGCACTGATAGAACTCGCGGTAGCGACCGTGCTGGGTATTCTCGCCGCGCCAGACCGGACCGATGTGGTAGCGCTTGAAGGGGGTGCCGAGTTGGCCGATGTGCTGGGCGGCAAAGCGAGCAAAGGGCACGGTTAGATCAAAGCGCAGCGCCACGTCGCGGCCTCCGTGATCCGCAAAGCGATACATCTGCTTGTCGCTCTCGTCGCCGCCTTTGCCAGTGAGTATCTCGCTGTATTCAAGCGCGGGTGTGTCGATGGGGGCAAAGCCGTAGGAGCGGAAAACCGCGCGGGCCTTGTCGATCAGTTCCTCGCGCGGCATGGCCAAGGCGGGAGGGAAGTCGCGGAATCCCTTGAGGGTCCGCGGCGGGATCAAGTCTCTTTTGTTGGACATAGGTTTACCAGTTGGTGAACGAGCCGTCTTCGCGGCGCAGGATCGGGCCGCCGAGCCATTTGAACTCGTAGTGCTCGGCAGCTTCATCGTTGAATTCTATTCCCAAACCGGGAAGCTCCGGCGGTAAGATACAGCCAGACTCATAGGGCAGTTGCACCGGAAAGACATCCTCCATCACGGTGTGGCCAATGAGGCCGCCCTCCTGCACGGCGAAATTGTCGCAGGCAATGTCGAGATGAGCACAGGCTGCGGCCGAGACCGGCCCAAGGGGATTGTGCGGGACGATCTTGATGTAGTGCGTCTCGCACCAGTTGGCCACTTTGCGCGCCTCGGTCAGCCCGCCGACAATGCACAGGTCAATCCGCGCATAGTCCAGCAATTCCTCTTCGATCATCTGCCGGAACTCCCACTTGGTCGCGTAGTGCTCGCCAACAGCCAGCGGGCAGCTCACGTGATGGCGCACCTGACGATAGCTCTGAGGGTTTTCGCAGCGCAGTGGATCTTCGATGAAGAAGGGATCGTACTCCTCGAGCTGGCGGCCGAGGCGGATGGTGTCTGGCGGGTCGAGGCGAGTGTGGACGTCAATGCAGATCTCGATTTCCGGCCCGACGGCCTCGCGCGCGGCGGCGAAATGGGCGATTGAATCGCGGACAGCCGTGCGCGGTTCGAGGATTCCGTCGCGGGAAAAGACCGACATCCGCAGGTACTTCCAACCCTCGGCAACCCGTTCCTGAGCCGCGCGGGCCGTGTCTGCGGGGGTCTTGCCGCCGATGCCGGTGTAGCAGAAGACGCGCTCGCGCATCTTGCCGCCCAAGAGCATGTACACGGGCTGCCCCAGCGCCTTGCCCTTGATGTCCCACAGCGCAATGTCAATGGCCGACATAGCGGCCGCGTTGATCCGGCCGCCGGGAAAGAAATCGACGCGGAACAACAGTTGCCAAATGTATTCGGTATTGAGCGGATCTAAACCGATGATGTGGCGCTTCATGTGCTCGATAGCGCCAACGCCGGCCTGCTCCTTCCAAGTAATGCCAAACTCGCCCACACCGTACAACCCGCCGTCCGTCTCGACCTTGACGAAGAGGTAATTGCGCGATCCGTGGCAAATGGGAAAGGTTTTGACGTCGGTAATTTTCATAGAGACCTCCTTTAGTAGCTCCATAATATCAGGCCGCGACTAGCCCAAAGCAAAGACAGCCTCGCCGACGACAATGGCCACAAGCCCCAAGAACATGCCGACTTTGAGCAAGCGGCCAAGGCGGTCGTCGGTCAGCACAGCGCGTTGGCGATACAATTGCCAGAGGACGTGGCCGACTAGGGCATGGACCGGTAGCAACGCGAGCGCGTAGAGCGCGCCATAGATGCCCGCGAAAAACGGCATCCAAGTAAACCCTACCAACAGCAAGTACACGAAAGCTGCCAACACAGCAGCTTGGGTCCGTCCCCAACACAGAGGCAAGGTGCGCTCGCCGCGGATCTGATCCCCAGCCACGTCCTCGATGTCCTTGACGATTTCCCGTCCCAAGTGAAAGAGAAAAGCAAAGAGCGCCGGAATCCACGAGCGCCCTATATCACCAGCGGCCAAGGCACCATAGGGAAAGGCGATAGCCCCGACAACGGCGACGAGCACATTGCCCCACAGTAGGCTGTGTTTTAAGGAGATGCTGTAGATGGCGAGTAAGACAACAACGACTAGGGCGATTAATCCGTGCCAAAGGCTGATCCAAAACGCGAGCGCACAGCCGGCTAGGGCGAGGAGCAGACTTTCTATTCGAGCCGCACTCGGGCTGAGGCGGCCAGCCGGCAAAGGGCGCAGCGGGCGGTTGATGCGGTCAACCTCGATGTCCATCAAATCGTTGAAAGCATTACCAGCGCCGTTAATTAACGCGGCAGAAAGAGCGGCGAGCAAAATGGCAGACCAAGCGGGAATTTGATCTGCGGTCAGAGCGCCAATGCCAACCGAGAGAGCAGTAATCAGACCGTTGAGCGGTCGGGGCAGAAGGAAAAACGCGCTGAGCTGCGACAAGGGTTTCCGTTTTTGTACGAGTAAAAGTCCATATAAAGCAAAGCAAAAAGGTCGCCGCCAAGAGGTGTTTGGCGGCCAACGAGCGCAAATTTGTCTCTTGACAGATCTTGACGTGCAAAGTAGGTTCCCTAACGTTTTGTTTCTCAACAAGTAAGCTAGCCATGAACACAGTTAAAGGGGCGTTGTGCGCCTCTCTTTTTTTTATAAGCTCCGCCTTGGCCAATCCGCTCTTGGTCGGCGTGTCTTGGCAGACATCAAGCGAACTAACCGCGATTGCCGCGCTGAGCGAGCAGGTGCGCTACGTAGCGCGGGGTATAGCTTTTGTTGAAGCCAGCGAAAGCGCGGTCGAGGAGTTCACCAAGCGAGGGTTTGCCATCCTCTGCCTCGACCAGCAGCGCGCAGGCGACCGCTATTTTGTCGCCGACCATCTCCATTTTCCCCTGCCCCAAGGCGTTGAGTTGGTCTTTGATGGAGGGGGCGAATGGGCGCTCTTGCGGGTGAGGCCGACTGCGCGTTTGCACGAGGCTCCCCATTTCCTCTGGCCGCTGCCCAACAACTACAGCCTAAAAGGGTGGCTAGGCGTGCCGTGGCGCGCGCCCAAGGCCCTGCAAACGGCCTCGCCGGCTGTGGCGGCCCTCATCGAGGAAGTCGCAGCCGCGCGCTTGCAAACCCACGTCGAAGCCCTTGCGCTGAAAGACCCGGCGTTGGGCAGCGTCCCCGGCAACATCCGCAGCCGCTTTGCCGTGCATCCAGAGATACTCGAATCAACCGAATACATCCGCTCGCAATTGGCCGCAGCCCTCGGCGACAGAGCAGTCAAACTGCATTCCTTCCCCATTGACTCTCAGCGCGTCATCTCCCACACTTCGCGTCGGGGCAACCAAGGAAAAGCACCAAGCGATACCACCGCGTACAACGTCATCGGCACGCTGGCGGGCACCGACCCAGAGGCTGGGTACTACATCGTCTGCGCCCACTACGACGCCACGGGCGTGCGCTCAGCCGGGGGGTGGGACTGGCAACGCGACCCAGCACCCGGTGCCGACGACAATGCCAGCGGCGTGGCCTTGGTCTTGGAGAGCGCTCGGCTGCTGGCCGGACAGCAATTCCCTTGGTCCATCCGCTTTATCGCTTGGTCGGGCGAGGAATTGGGGCTGCTGGGTAGCCAAGCGTACGCGGATTTGGCGGCCGAGCGCGATGACAAAATTCTCGGCGTCCTCAACTTCGACATGATCGGCTTCAACGACCTGCAACAGCGGCTGGAGCTGGTGACTAATCCCGGTTCGCAGTGGCTGGCCAACGAGATGGTAGCCGCGGCTGAGCGCTACGGAATCGGTCTGGCTATTGACGTGCTCGAAGACGCGGGCTCGCGCATCAGCGATCACGCGCCGTTTTGGAGGCAGGGCTACGACGCGATCGTCGGTATTGAAAACCACCTGCCCGCGGACCCGACGACCTATGGAGTGCGCGAGGGGGTCTATCGGGTCAACTCGCAGTACCACACGGTCGTCGATTTGCCCGACAGCCTCAATTGGGAGCTAGTGCGCCGCACCACCCAGCTAGCCGTGGCGACCTTGGCCCAATACGGGTTGGGAGAAGGCATGCCGAACTTGGCCGTTTTCACTGGCGACCTGCACAGCGTCCGTGACGACGATCTCCGCGTCCGCGTCAGCAACATCGGGCTGGGCGCGGTCGCCAGCAGCTTCTCAGTGCAGGTTTCGCGATGTGCGCTGGATTCCAGCCGGTGCGAGGTCATCCACCGGGAACAGGCCCCAGAGGGGTTGACTCCGGGTGCGAGCGCGGACTTGCACATCCCTTGGCAGCGATTTGGCGAGATGGTCTTTCTGATCGAAGTCGATGTAGAAGGGCAAATCAGCGAGGTCAGCGAGACTGACAACCGCGTCTTCCAGCGCCTGCGCCTAGTGCCGCAGTCGAAGATAGCGGTCTTTCCCAATCCCTTCCGCATTGGCAACGGCAGCGTGCTCCGCTTCAGCGGCGTGCCCCTCAAGTCCTCGGTGCAGGTCTTTGGCCCGGCCGGCGATCTAGTGTGGGAAGCAATTGAAGACGACGACGCGCAGCGGCGCTTGGGGGCCAAGGCCAACGAGGTGCTGTGGCACGGGGTCAACCACACCAATATACCGGTCGGCAACGGCGTCTATATCTACACAATCCACTCCCCCGAAGGCACTCTACTCGCAAGAGACAAAATCGCAGTCGTGCGCTAAAAACATACTTTTGGTGTTGAATGAAGAGGAACTTGTGATTCGCGCAATTTTGTGGGACAACGATGGCGTGCTGGTGGATACCGAGGGGCTGTACTTTCAGGCGGGACGAGAGGTTTTGGCAACACAGGGTGTTGAACTGACACAGGAGGATTTTGTTGAGCAGTCGTTGCAAAAAGGGCAAAGTGTATTCGACCTATTGCCCAACCAAGATGCTGAATTAATTGATCGATTGCGCTTGCAGCGCAATGCGCGCTACAGCGCATTGTTGCGGGAGCGCGTGCGGGTTTTGGATGGGGTCGTAGAGACGCTCAGGACATTACACGGGCGCGTGCTCATGGGGGTAGTGACGGGGTCGCGGAAAGATCACTTTGACATTATTCACACCCAGACGAATCTGCTCCAGTTTTTCGAGTTTGTCGTCGTGCGGGAAGATTACAAACAAGCAAAGCCCCATCCCGACGCGTACTTGACGGCCATGCGACTGCATGGGTTAGAACCTGAGACCTGTGTTGTCGTGGAAGATTCTGAGCGGGGATGCGCCGCCGCCGCAAAAGCTGGGTTGCGCGTGCTGGTCGTGCCGAATGAATTGTCACAACACGGCGACTTCTCGCCTGCGTACAAAGTGCTAGGATCGGTACGCGAGGTGGTGGACGAAGTAGATCAATTGCGCTAACGGTTTTTTGACCCAGCCATGGGATCTTCCCAACTCAGCTTCCCAACGGACAATCCACACACCGCTCCTCCGTCCCACAAAATTCCAACTCACACGCCAGCAGCGCGTCCACGTGCCGCTTCCAGTCGGCGGGATAGCGCAGCGTCCCTTCCAAGCGGAAGCCGCTGACCAAAGAGCGCAGCAGAGCAAAGCGCGTCTCGCGGTCTTCTACTTTGGCGCGTACCCGCTGGCGCGCCTCGGCCAAGCCGTCGAGGTACTCAGCAAATTCCCCGGCGAAAATTTCTTCGAGGTCTTGCCGCAAGCGGCTCGACAGTGCAGGGCTAGCGTTAGAGGTGGAGATACTCAGCCGCAAGTGGCCTGGATGCACCAAGGCCACCATGCCAATGTTGGAATAGGCCGGGTTGTCGTAGGAGTTGATCAGGGCCTTGCGTGCCGTGGCAAGTTCGTACACCCGCGCCGTCAGCGCGCTGTCGCGCACGGTGTTCAGCACCAAGAACACGCCATCAAGGTCGGACTCCGCAAAGCAACGCGGGTGATGGGTAAGGCGACCAGCCGCGGCCCACTCGACGAGCGCAGGCGTCGCACTCGGGCTTACCACCGTCAACCGCGCAGCCGCGGCTAGCAAGCGACCAGCCTTGTCTTCGGCCTCGCGTCCCCCGCCAATGACCAAGCAGGGCTGCTCCATCACGTCGAGCCCCACCTGGAAATAGGGATTGAGCAACTCGCTCACGCGCCCGAATCGCCGCTGAGGGCCGCATAGCCTTTGTCGTCGCTGGCACCAGACTCGATCGGAAAGCCAAGGTCCAGCCAACCGCGCTCGGTGCGCGACCCGCCAAAACCAGCGGTGACATTGGCCACATCCGTAAAGCCAGCGGCGACGAGGGCCTCACAAGCGCGCATGGAGCGCGCGCCCGACTGGCAGCCGACGAGCAACTTAGCGTCCGCGGCAAAATGGGCTTGGACGACCTGAACAAAATCGAGGTTGGGAACCATGCCCGCGGCGTGGCGTTGCATGATGGGGATGTTGAACGCGCCGGCCGGATGGCCGCCCTCGTATTCGGGGATAGAGCGGACGTCGATATAGACCGCGCCCGCGTCGCCTTCAAGCAGTTCCTTCGCTTCGGTAGGACTGACGTTTTGATAGCTCATAACACCTCCATTTGACAATGTCCACTTTGCAGAGTTGAATAACTTGATACGATAATGCACTACAAGAAGTTGGCAGGTAGCTACCGACTTTCAGCGGCACATGCGTCGACGATCGCGCCCACAAGGTCAGTGCTAGCGTCCAAATATCCCTCTTGCGTCGGTGATTTGCTAAGTGGATGTTAGGGTCATGCTTAGAAAAGCCTTCAAGTATCGGCTGAAACCGACGGCGAAACAATGCACCCAACTGGCTTTTCACCTCGAAGAATGCCGAATGCTCTACAATCATCTGCTCGTCGATCGCATTCAAGCCTACAAGGACCGGGGCGAGTCGTTGACCTTATATGGCCAACAAGCCCGCTTGCCTTTCCTAAAGACAAATCGTCCCACCTTGGCGCAGGTCAACGCTCAGGTCCTGCAAAACGTGGCCGTACGCGTCGATCTGGCGTTTAAGGCGTTTTTCCGCCGCTGCAAGCAAGGCGATATACCCGGCTTTCCGCGCTTCAAAGGCGAAGGCCGCTATGATAGCTTTACCTATCCGCAAGCCAAGAGTGCGTTCCGACTCGACGACAAAGGCTTACGGTTGTCCAAGATCGGTTGCTTGCGCCTTGTCCAGCATCGACCGCTGAACGGGACACCCAAGACCTGTACCATCCAGCGCACGGCCACCGGCAAGTGGTTTGGTATCATTGTCTGCGAGGTCGAAGCCGAACCGTTGTCGGCAAGCACCGAGGCGGTCGGCATCGACATTGGCTTGGAGCAATTCGCCACCTTGTCCAACGGCGAGCAGATTGCCAATCCGCGCTTCTTCCGAACCGAAGAAAAGGCGCTGGCCAACGCTCAACGCCGTCTGTCGAAGATCTCGAAAGACACCCCTCAGCGCAAGAAGGTACGCAAGAGAGTAGCGCGTGTGCATGAGCGCATCCGTCATCGACGCCACAACTTCGCGCACCAGCAGGCGCGAAAGCTGGTCAATCGGTTCGGCCTTATTGCGATCGAAGACCTGTCTGTCAGTGGCATGGTGCATAACCGTCGCCTGTCAAAAAGTATTTCGGATGCCGCTTGGTCTCAGTTCCGGCAGTGCCTGTCCCACAAAGCGGAAGAAGCTGGTAGGACCTTGGTCGCTGTGAACCCGGCCTATACCTCTCAGGACTGTTCAGCCTGCGGACATCGCCTCAAGAAGGCGCTTTCCATGCGTCGGCATGTGTGTCCGTGCTGTAGCTTGAACATGGACCGAGACGAAAATGCGGCCCACAATATTCTCAGACTGGGAACACAGTCTGCGGCGGCTCCAAGCCGTCAAGAAGCTATCGCGCATTAGCCGATAGAGTGTTCACTTTCGCCACCTACAAGCCCACAAACCCGGAGAAAGACGATTTTGAACGCATGGCACAGGGTAGGTGTACTATTCTTGGCGGCAACTTTGGGAGCTTGCAGTGTGCAAGTGGGCGGGCAAGACGAAGGAGACGGCGCAGACTCAGCGGCCCAAGCCGACAGCACGGCCGCCGATAGCCTCTCCAAGCCTATAGAAGCAATACCCGTCGAAGTCGCCCTCGCCCACACGGGCGAGATTTCCGCCCATCTGGTGTTCAACTCGACCATCGAAACCGAGGCGGCCGTCGAGATTTATCCCCAAATCAGCGGCCTCGTCAAACACCTCAAAGTCGAGGAGGGCGACCGCGTCGAAGTGGGCGACACCCTCCTCAGCATCGAAGACAAGCAGTTGCGCATCGCCGTTGAGGAAGCTCAAGCCAACTATCACTATCAGCAAACCGCCTTTAAGCGCACCGAGGCCATGTTTGAGCGCAACCTCATCAGCGACCAAGAGTTCGAGACCAACAAATACAACTTTGAACAAGCCCGTCTCCGGCTAGAGCGCGCCCGCCTAGAGCTGGAATATGCAGAAGTCATCGCGCCGTTTTCCGGCGTGATCACCGAGCGCCACGTGCAGGTCGGTGCCCGGGTGGGGCCGAGCAGCAAGCTCTACGACCTCATTAAGCTCGACGACCTGATCGCCCGCGTATTTGCGCCCGGCCAATACCTCACCACCATCGGCAACGGCCAGCAGGCCCTCATCACTTCGGAGTTTTTGCCCGACAAGCAGTTCCAAGCCTGGGTCAAGCGCATCAGCCCCGTAGTCGATCCGAGGAGCGGCACCTTCAAGGTCACGGTGGGCTTGCGCGACCGCTGGGAGTACTTGCGGCCCGGCCTCTTCGTCAACGTTCGCATCATCACGGATACGCACACCAACGCCGTGTTGATACCCAAACAGGCGATTGTGTACGATGGCGGCGACCGATTCGTGTTCGCCGTCGTGGACACCACGGCCGCTCGGATCAAGTTGCAGCCCGGGTTCGAGGACACCGACTTTATCGAGTCGCTCGCCGGCATCGAATCCGGAACCCCGATCATCGTCGTCGGGCAAAACGGCCTCAAGGACAGCACGCGGGTGCGCATAGTCAACTCAGCCGACGACGGCTCGGCTGAGCTCGCTGAAGACGCGAGCCAAGGCTAGGCTCGTGCAGCAGCCCGTTAGCACATCTCGCTTTGCCATTGCAACCCGGCGGCCCGTCGCCATTTTCATGGTGGTGCTGGCCGTCTGCGTTTTCGGCTGGGTCTCCTATCAGCGGCTCTCGCTGAACCTAATGCCCGACATTTCCTACCCGACCCTGACGGTGCGCACCGAATATCCCGGCACGGCACCAGAGGAAGTCGAGACCCTGCTCTCCCGCCCCTTGGAGCAGGAACTGGGCATTGTGCCTCACCTCGTCAACATCAGCTCTATCTCCAAGGCCGGGCAGTCGGACATCATCCTCGAATTTGAGTGGGACACCGACATGAACGCGATGTCCCAAGAGATCCGCGAGAAGGCCGACCGCGTCTGGTTGCCCCAAGACGCCGAGAAACCCCTCCTGCTGCGCTACGACCCCTCGCTAGATCCAATCATGCGCATCGGCCTACACGGGCCGCAGGACCTCTACGCGCTGCGCTACCTCGCCGAGCACGATATCAAGCGCGAGTTGGAGGCACTGGTCGGGGTGGCAGCGGTCAAGATCAAGGGCGGCTTGGAAGAGGAAATCCACGTCGCGCTCAACGAGCGCCAGATCGCAGTGATGGGCTTGGACATCAACCAGATAAACAACCGCCTAGCGCAAAACAACGTCAATTTGCCCGGCGGCAACTTGCGCGAAGGCCAAGTCGAGTACCTAATCCGCACACTCAACGAGTTCACCACCGTCGAGGAGATCGCCGAGTTGATCGTGGCGCGGCACGGCAACGCCGATGTGTATCTGCGCGATATTGCCCAAGTCTCCCGCTCGCACAAAGACCGTGAGATCATCACCCGAGTCAACGGCCGCGAGAGCGTCGAAATCGAAATTTACAAGGAAGGCGACGCCAATATCGTCGCTGTCGCCGAAAGGGTTCGCAACGCGCTCTTCGGCTTGCCACAACAGCGCGCGTACGCGGAGCAGAAGACCCGCGAAGCCCAAGAAATGGCCAAGCGCAGCGGGGAGCAAAAAAAGCAAGAGCAAGAGGAGGCGCGAAAAAAGCAAGAGGCTGCAAAAGCCGATTCGACAAAAAACGAGGAAGAGCAACAAAAGGAGCTGGAAAAGAAAAAGCAGGAGGAGGCCCGCAAGGCGATGGAGCATTTGCGGATGACCGACTTCATCGGCCACCGCCTGCCCCCAGGAGCCAAGCTGGAGCTTTTGTCCGACCAGTCGGGTTTTATCGAGAATTCGATCACCGAGGTCCAAATCAATGCGCTCATCGGCGGGACAATGGCCGTGCTTGTGCTCTTGGTGTTCTTGCGCAACGTGGTCCACACGCTGATCGTCGGCCTGACGATCCCAGTGTCGATCATGGCGACCTTCGCGCCAATGTACATGTTCGACGTGTCGCTCAACATCATGTCGCTCGGCGGGTTGGCCCTCGGAATCGGGATGCTGGTCGATAACTCGATCGTGGTGCTGGAGAGCATCTTCCGCTGTCGGGAGGAGGGCGACGATCTGGTCCAAGCTACAGTCCGCGGCACCAGTGAGGTCGGTACCGCAGTGTTGGCCTCGACGCTGACGACGATCACGGTGTTTTTTCCCATTGTCTTCGTCGAGGGCGTAGCCGGGCAGATCTTCGGCGATATGGCGCTAACGGTCGTGTTCTCGCTGTTGGCCTCGTTGGGGGTGGCGCTGTTTTTCATTCCCATGCTGGCCTCGCGCCAAATCGACCGCCAAGGCGGGTTGGCCGAGCAGATCGGTCGCAGCGACTTTCTGCGCCTCCAAGCACTAAGCCGGGCCCGCGCGGTATTAAGCGAGCCGGGGAGCCGGTGGCGCAAAGCAGCGCAGGTGGCCCTGTCGCTGCCTTACCTAGTCGGCGAGGTGTTGTTGCGGGTGGGGCTGGCCGCGGCAACCCTCGTAGCGGCGGTGCTCAAAGGAGCCTTTCTGCTCGTCGCCGAGCTGTTGTGGTGGCTAATCAAACCCGTCGAGTACTTCTGGTTCAAGCGCGAGCGGACCTTTCAGAGTTGGTTGGGCGCTTGGGCCGCGGAAAGCCGCGTCGGCAAGTGGACCTTCTTCGAGCGCGTCTGGCCGCGCATCCTCGGCTTTGAGTCGCCGCGCATCCTCGGCGAGACTGTACAGCGCTACTGGCGTTGGGTGAACAGGGCCGAGCACTTAGCGTGGAAGATACTCAAATTCTTGTCGCTACCGCTGGTGCTGTTCTATCTGGTGGCTATGCGCTTCGTCTTTGGCACGGTGCTCAGGCTAGTGGGCATCGTCCTGCAAGTGGTGCTGATGCTCGTCGGGCTGGTGCTGGTGCTGGCACTGTGTCTGCTGGGCATGGCGCTGATGCCGGTCTTTCTGCCCCTGCTGTTCGTTTTTGAACGCGGCTTCGGGCTGGTGCAGCAGACCTATCCGGCCCTGTTGGGCTGGGCACTCAGGCAGCGCTTGCTGATTATCGGCGGTGCCTTAGCCGCCCTATTGGTCTGCTGGTACAAGCTCCTGCCCGATTTAGGCACCGAGCTGATTCCCCAGGTCCATCAAGCTGAATTCAATCTCGACCTCAGGCTGCCAGTGGGTACGCCGCTGGAAGAGACCGCCGAGATCGTGCGCCAGATCGAGGGGATCGCCGGCGAACAGCCCCAAGTCGCGCGGATAGCGACGACCGTGGGCACCGACCGGTCGGCGAGTTCCTCGGCCGAAGAAGGCGAGCACACCGCCCAAGTAACAATCCGCATGGAGGAAGGGTCCAGCGCCGCGCAAGAGGCCGCGTTGATCCGGCATCTGCGGGACGAGGTTGACGAGATTCCCGAGATCGAGGTCGAAGTCTCGCATCCGGCGCTGTTCAGCTTCAAGACGCCCATCGAGGTCGAGATTCGCGGCTACAATCTGCGCCAGTTGCGCCAGTTGAGCTTGGAAGCCGAGTCGCGGATGGCCAGCTTGCCTGGGCTAGTCGACGTCAAATCGTCGCTGCAGGCGGGCAACCCCGAGCTACAAATCAGCTACAAGCGCGACCAACTCGCGACCTACGGCCTGTCGCTGCGCAACGTCGCCGAGTTGGTGCGCCACAAGGTGCAAGGCAAGGTCGCCACCGACTTCCGCCAAGACGAGCGCCAGATCGACGTGTTGGTGCGGCTGCGCGAGGAGGACCGCCTCGGGCTCGATGAGCTGCAGCGGCTGGTGATCAATCCCAATGCGCCTATTCCGATTCCGCTTTCCTCGGTGGCCGATATCCGGGTCAACGAGGGGCCGAGCGAGATCCGCCGCATTGACCAGCAGCGCTCCGCAGTGGTCACGGCCAATATCCAAGGCATCGATCTGGGCACGGCTTCGGGCCTGATCCACGACGAACTGAGCAGAATGGACTTCCCGATGGGTTTCGACTTTATGATCAGCGGCCAGAACGAAGAGATGGAGACTTCATTGCAGAGCCTCTACTTCGCCTTAGTGTTGGCAATCTTCCTCGTCTATGTGGTGATGGCCAGCCAGTTCGAGTCGCTGGTGCATCCCTTCGTCATTATGTTCACGGTGCCTCTGGCGCTGATCGGCGTGGTGGTGGCACTCTATCTGGCACAGGTAGCTCTGAGCGTGGTGGTCTTTATCGGTCTGATTATGCTGGCCGGCATCGTCGTCAACAACGCCATTGTGCTCATCGACTATATCAACACCTTGCGCCGCACCGGCATGGAAAAGACCGAGGCCATCATCCAAGCCGGTGCCGTGCGGTTGCGCCCGATCACCATGACCACGGCGACGACGGTCTTGGGGCTGTTGCCGATGGCCTTGGGGCTGGGCGAAGGGGCCGAGATCCGCACGCCGATGGCCCTAACCGTAATCGCCGGCCTCATCTCTTCCACCTTCCTCACCCTCGTGGTGATCCCGACTGTGTATTCACTGGTCGATCGCCGGGCCTAGGAGGAACCGATGGAAAAGCCAAACCAGTATCCCCTGCCGCGCTTTTCGGTCAACCGGCCGGTGACCGTGGTGATGTCGCTGGTCGCGCTGCTAGTGGTGGGCTTCATCGCCTACACGCGGATCCCGCTGACGCTTTTCCCCGAAGGCTTCGACTATCCCCGGCTTTTCGCCTGGGCCAGCTATCCCAACGCTGGAGCGGTCGAAGTCGAGCAGAAAGTGGTGCGTCACCTCGAAGAGGCCGTCGCCCAAGTCAGTCGGGTCAAGAATATCCGCTCTAGCGCCTACAGTGGCGGCGGCAATGTTCGAGTCGAGTTCCAAAAGGGCACCGACCTGCAATTGGCCTTCGCCGAAATGAAAGACCGGCTCGACCGGGTAATGCCCGAGCTGCCCGACGAAATCGAGCAACTGTGGGTGCGGCGCTGGGATCAAAACGACATCCCGATCATGGATGGTGCCATCATCTTTGAGACCCAACACGCCGATCCGCGCCATCTTATCGATACCTATGTGGAGCCGGCGCTGCGCCGCGTCGATGGAGTCGGCAACATTGAGCTTTGGGGCTCGCCCAGCAAACAGGTAATCGTCGAGTTGGACCGCGACAAGATGCTCAGCCACCGGATCAACGTCTTTGAGGCGCTCAACAGCCTGCGCGCCCAAAACCTCACCGTGCCCGGAGGCTGGGTGATCGAGGGTGGCAAAAAGATCTACGTGCGTTCGGTGGGCCGCTTCCAAGACGTAGCAGAGCTCGCCAACACCGTGGTCGATCCCGCACATCAGCTACGGCTGGACGACATCGCCGAGGTTTCCTATAAGCGGCCGCAGCAAGACTGGGTCAATCGCATTGACCGCAAGGAGTCGCTGGGCTTCGGAGTCACCAAGGCGTCGGGGGCCAATGTCGTCGAGGTTTCCACCGGCGTGAAGGAAGAGCTGGAAAACCTTAAGAATCACCCCAAGCTCGAAGGCTTGGATTTCAAGCTGTTCTGGAACCAAGGCGACCAAGTGATCAACTCGGTTGGCAATCTCAAAAATTCCGGCCTATGGGGTGGACTGTTCGCGGCCATGGTGCTCTTCTTCTTTTTGCGCGCCGTGCGCATTACGCTGATCATCACCCTGGCAATTCCCCTGTCGCTTCTGACGACGATTACCACCCTCTACTTCATAGGCTGGTCGTTGAATGTGGCGACGATGATGGGCCTGATGCTGAGCCTAGGACTGGTGGTTGACAACGCCATCGTCATCGTCGAAAACATCTACCGCAAGCGCCAAGAAGGAATCGCCCCGCGCACGGCCTCAATCGAGGGAGCCGGCGAGGTGGGGCTGGCCGTGACCATGGCAACTCTGACGACGGTGGTGGTCTTCCTGCCCCTGATTCTGATGAGCGACGAGGAGATGTTTTCGTTTTGGATGCTCAGAATCGGCCTGCCGGTCATCACAGGATTAGTGGCCTCGCTGCTCATAGCCCTGATCTTTATCCCGCTCGCCGCGCTCAAGCTCTCGACGAAAAAGGAGCGGGGCGAATCGAGGATGATCCTCTGGTCTCGTAAGCACTACGAGCGCTCGCTAGGCTGGGTGCTAAACAATCGCCTCGACGCCTTCGTCATCGCCTTGGTCCTTTTCGCCAGTATCAAGATCCCAATGGATGGCATGGAGCGCACCGACAGTCAGGAGCGCAACGAGGTGCGGATGGACTTGGCCTTTGAGATGC